>NZ_DALZQC010000085.1:0-14544 GCF_032017145.1 Brevundimonas sp. | reverse complement strand
TCCTGCACCTCGCCGCAACCATCTTATGGATGCGATAAGTGTCCACAGAACCTAAAGCGGCGTCAGGCTTCCCAAGAACGACGACGGCCCCGGAGATCGCTCTCCGGGGCCGTTTTTAGTCTGGAAGACCAGGCGTCAGTCCTTCGAACCGAACACCGATTCTGCGGTGGGCTCGGCGCTGGGGCGCTGGCGGGCTTCGGGGACGAACTCGGGCTCGGCCTCGACTTCCTCGACGGGCTGGATGGTGCCGCCGCCCTTTTTAAGGTCGTCCTTGGCCTTCTTGTCGGCGGCCTTTTTGACGATCTCGTCCAGGGCCAGCTGGCCGACCAGGCCCAGGGTCACCGGATCGACCGGCTTGATGTTGGCCGAGTTCCAATGAGTGCGATTGCGCACGCTCTCGATGGTCGACTTGGTGGTGCCCAGCATCTTGGCGATCTGGGCGTCCGTCACCTCGGGGTGGTTGCGCACGAACCAGGCGATGGCGTCCGGCCGGTCCTGACGACGCGAGACGGGGGTGTATTTCGGCGCCGGCTTGGCCGATTTCAGCAGTTCGGCGTGGCGGCTGACGATGGCCTTCATCCGATAGCTTTCGTCGGCCTGCGCCTTGTCCAGCTCTTCGCGCGTCAGCTGGCCGCCGGTCACAGGATCGACGCCGCGAATGTCGCGCGCCACGTCGCCATCGGCGATGCCGCGAACTTCCAGCGGGTGCAGGCCGCAGAAATCGGCGATCTGCTCGAAGCTGAGGGAGGTGTTGTCGACCAGCCAGACCGCAGTGGCCTTGGGCATCAGAATGTCGCTCATGGGGCGTTCGTCCCGGTGTTGTAGGAGCCGCCGAATGAGGCTTCGGCTGGCGTTGGATACGACGGCGCCCGGCCTTTCGACCGGGCGCTTATGATTTCGATATAGGCCCATTCGCGGGAAAAGAAAACGCCGCCCGACAATCGTATACAGCAACGGTTCATCCGTCCGGTGCAACCCTTGCGGTAGTGAAGGCTTTGAGCCTCAGGGAGAGGAGAACCACCATGTCCATTCTACTTTCGGCCGCCCTGGCCGCCGCAATGTCCGGCCAGGATTACAGCACGCAGCGGGTCGCGCCGCGTGGCGGCTACAGCCAGTCCTGCACCGAGGCCTACACCAATCGCGGTCGGCTTTACGCCGATTGTCGCGACGTCCGGGGACGGATTCGCGGCACATCCATCGAACTGGCGCGGTGCGGCAACGAAGAGATCAACAACGACAACGGCCTGTTGGTCTGCGGCCGCTTCCGTGGCGACTATGAGGACAGCCGGCCCGGTCGGCCCGACGGCGGCTGGGGACCAGGCAATGGCGGTCCTGGCAATGGCGGGCCAGGTTGGGGCGGCCCCGGCTGGGGCGGCGGCAATGGCGGCTGGGGCCGATCCTCGATCGTCGTCTATGAGAACTCCAACTTCCGGGGCGCCTCGCGCGAGTTCACCAGCGAGGATCGCAACCTGGGCCGCACCCCGTTCAACGACCGCATCAGCTCCATGCGCGTGCAGGGCCGGTGGGAAGTCTGCACCGACGCGGAGTTCCGTGGGCGTTGCCGGATCGTCGAAGGCGACATCCGCAATCTGGGCGGCGGCTTCAACGACAGCATCTCGTCGTTGCGTCCGGTCGAAGGCGGCTGGCGTCCGGGTCGTTAAACCTGAAGAATGATCTTGCCGATGTGCCCGCCGGCCTCCAGTTCGGCGTGTGCATCGGCGGCCTGCGCCAGCGGATAGACGGCGTCGATGGGCGGTCTGACCGCGCCGGATGCGATCCAGGGCCAAGCCTTGGCCTCAACCGCTTCTGCCAATCGCGCCTTTTCGTCCGCAGAACGGCTGCGCAGCGTCGATCCGGTCAGGGTCAGGCGTTTCAGCATGATCCGCTGCAGGTCCATCTCGACCTTCGGGCCCGTCAGTGACGCGATCACCACCCAGCGTCCGCCGGCCTTCAGGCTGTTCAGGTTTAGATGGGCGTAGTCGCGCCCCACCATGTCCAGCAGCACATCGGCGCCGCCCGCCGCCTTGATACGCGCTTCCAGATCGTCCGTTCGGGCGTCCAGGCTGACGTCGGCGCCCAGATCGGCCGCCGCCTTCGCCTTGTCGGCGCCGCGAGAGGTGGCGATGACGGTCGCGCCCGCCGCCTTGGCCATCTGGATCGCCGTGACGCCGATGCCGCTGGTCGCGCCATGGATCAGAAGCGTCTCGCCGGCTTTCAAGGCGCCGGCCTCGAACACATTGGCGAAGACGGTGAAGACCGTTTCGGGCAGGGCGGCCGCCTGAACGAAGTCTAGTCCCTCCGGGATCGGCAGGACGTGGCGGGCGTCAACCGCCGCCTGTTCGGCGTATCCCCCGCCGCCCAGAAGGGCGCAGACCCGATCCCCGATCTTCCAGCGCGCGACGCCTTCGCCGACCTGAGCGATCTCGCCCGCGACCTCCAGCCCCAGGATGTCGGACGCGCCTGGCGGCGGGGGATAGGCGCCGGTGCGTTGCAACAGATCCGGCCGGTTCACGCCCGCCGCCCGCACGCGGATGACCACCTGTCCCGGTCCGGCGACGGGATCGGGACGTTCGGCGATCTTCAACGCCTCGGCCGGCCCGGCGCCGCCTTCGATCTGGATGACCCGCATCGCACTCGCCTTGCTTTCGTCCGTGTCAGGGCGTTCACATAGGCGCCCCGGCCCGCCTTGGCCATCACCGGAACGAAAGGCGCAGACGATGTTCGAGGATTTGGAGCCCCGGCCCCAGCGCGGCGAACCGCTGCGCGCCCTGTCGCGCGAAGATCTGGACGTCTATTCCATCGAGGATCTGGAGGGACGCATCGCCGCCCTGGACGACGAGATCGTCCGCGCCCGCGCCGTCATCGAGGCCAAACGCTCCAAGAAAAACGCCGCCGACGCCCTGTTCAACTTCGGATCCTGATCGCGAAAGCGGTCGCGGCATGGCATGAGCGTTGCATCGTTTCGACGAACGGCTCCGTCAGGGACCGATTGCAGGACGGTTCCGCATATCTGATGATCAAAGCTGAAATGACCTTCGCCCACGCCTCCGCCGACCGCAGCCGCACCGTGCGCGATTTCGCCCGGTCGGAACTGTTCGACCGCACCTTCCGCGAAGGGATGGAGCTGGTTGAGGAGACGGCCGCCTATCTGGACGGGGAGGGGCGTCGCGATTCCAAGATGCTGTCTCGCGCCGCCGCTCTGGCCTATGCCGCCGAAAGCATGAAGCTGACTACCCGGCTGATGCAGATCGCCTCGTGGCTGCTGGTCCAGCGGGCCGTGCGCGAGGACGACATGTCGCCCGAGACGGCTTGCGAGCCGCGTTATCGCCTGAACGACCGCCGTGTCGAGGCCGAACCCAGCCACGCCGAACTGCCCATCGCCCTGGTCGAATATCTGGTGCGGTCCGAGAAACTGTTCGAACGGACCCTGTATCTGGATCGTCGCATGTATCTGGACGACCAGGAGAAGGTCCCGGAAAACCCCGTGCTGTCCCAAATGGGAATGCTTGAGGCCGCCTTCCGGGGTTGATTGCTAGGGTTACGGCCCGACGTCGTTGGCGTCGGCGCGGCCGTCGTCGATGGGCTTGGGCAGGTTGACGCCGATGCCGAGCGCCTGGGCCAGCTTGTCGTCGCGGCCATAGACATCCTCGCGGAAGGCCACGCGCCCCTGACCGTCGACGAAGGCGGTCCAGTACAGCAGGCGTACGGAAATCTCGCGACCCGTCGTCACCCGCGTCGTCTCGCGGCTGTCCTGGGCGGCGTCGAACTGTCCCAGCTTGGTCGGGTCGGGCGACAGCAGCAGGCGGGCGAACTCCACCGCATTCTGAACGCGAACGCAGCCGTGGCTGCGTTGGCGGGTGGACAGGTTGAAGGCGGCCTTGGACGGGGTGTCGTGCAGGAAGATGGCGTAGCTGTCGCGCAGCTCGAACTTCACATAGCCCAGGGCCGAGCGCGGACCGGCGCGCTGGATGACCATGCCGTCCTTCACATACATGTCATTGGCGGCCAGATAGCCCGGCCCTTTGGGCAGAATTTCGCGACGCGCGATGCCGGCCGGCACATACCAGGGCGGATTGGCCACGACCGAGGCGAACGGCTTTTCCAGGCTGGGGGTCTGATTCTCGGCCGAACCGACCACGACGCGGTTTGAGTGAACCGGCTTGCCGTCCTTCCAATAGACCATGATGGCGGCGGCGGTGTTGACCTCGATCCGCTCGGGGGCCAGATCGCGCTTCAGCCAGCGGCGGCGTTCCAGGTTCAGTGCGATCTGACGCGCGCGATCCTCGGCCGAGGCGGACAGCGAACGCTGGGTTCCCGCGCCGATCCGCCCGTCCGCGCCCAGACCGTGCCGGTTCTGGAAGCTTTGCACCGCGCGCTGCAGTTCGGCGTTGTAGGTCAGGCCCTGCGCCTTCAGACGGGCGCCGTCGGCGGCCGACAGATCGCCCTCGGCCGTCAGCCGGTCGATCAGGGCGGGGATGCGGCGGTCGCTGTTGCCCGGCTCGATGGTCGCGCCCTGGGTGAAGCGGGGCCAGCCGCCCTGGGCCGCCAGCCGGCGATAGCGCACATAGCCCGCCGACAGGTTCTGATAGCCGATGTCTGTCGGGGCCAGGCCGTCGTACCAGTTGGCCAGCACATTACGGTTCAGGGCGTCGGTCAGTCCGCGCGGCAGGTCCACGCGGTTCTTCTGCATTTCCCACAGGTCTTCAACCGTCTCGGGCCGCACCTTGCCCTCGGCCAGGACGCGGGCATAGGCCAGGGCCGCCGCTGTCGTGCGTAGATCCGCGCTGGCCGGGTCCGCGGCCAGGCCGACGAAATCGAAGTAATCATTGGCGGCCAGGCCGTGCTTGTCCGCGCGCGACGCGGCCGTATTCAGGGCCCGCACCCGTTCGGCGTTCCACACGGGCCGCCAGTTGTTCATCTCGTAGAAGGCGCGGACGTCGGCCTGCTGGGTTTGCGGCAGGCGGGAAATTTGGTCGTTGAAGCTGTTGTAGAAGGCGGTCGCCTCCGGGCCGCGCTGCACGAAGACCTGTTGCGCGCGCGCCGTGGAACCGAGGGCCATGGCCGCCGTGGCGACGCCCAGACCCAGTTGCCGTCTATTCATAACCTGTCCGCTTCTTCGATCGCTTCGGCCAGCGTGGCCGATGCCCCTGGTACCCGAACGCCTCTACATTATCGGCGTTCCGGCCAAACAAAAAGCGCCGGCCTTTCGACCGACGCTCCTGGTGACCTGTTTGCTGCAGTATGTCGCAGCGAAGTCTCAAGTCGGGCCTTACTTCTTGATGAAGCCGGCGAACTTGTTGTTGAAGCGCGAAACGCGGCCGCCGCGGTCCATCAGCTGGGCGTTGCCGCCGGTCCAGGCCGGGTGCGTCGTCGGATCGATATCCAGGTTCAGCGTGTCGCCTTCCTTACCGTAGGTCGAACGGGTCTGGTAGGAGGTGCCGTCGGTCATCACCACGGTGATGAAGTGATAGTCGGGATGCGTGTCCGCTTTCATGGTCGTCGTCCGGTCTCTGGCGCGGTGACGATGCCGACCGTCTGTGCGCGTGAAAATGAGAATCCCGCTGAAAGGTCCAGCGGAAAAGAGCGCGGCGTTTACACCGGGGGGCGTTCCGGGGCAAGAGGCGGGCGCCATGACCGATCAGACCGCCTCCGCCTCCTCCAATCGCGCCTCCGGTCTGGCTTCGGTCGAGGGGCGGCCCAGCGCCGGCGCGCTTCTGGCCGAACAGATGTCCGAGGCGGGCGCCAAGCGCGCCAAACGCCGCGATATCCGCCCCCTGGCCCGTCTGATCCCCTATGCCCTGCGGCACAAGGGGCATGCCCTGACGGCGGTCTTCTGGCTGCTGTTATCCACCGCCGCCTCTTTGGGTCTGACGGCGCTGGCGCGCGGGGCCATCGACCATGGGTTCGAGGCGGGCGGCGCCAATCTGAACATCTGGTTCCTGATGCTGGGGGCCAACGCCCTGTTCCTGGGACTGGCCACCGCCGCACGCTATTATTACGTCACCCGCACGGGCGAACGGGTCATCGCGGATGTGCGAAAGGGGCTGTTCGGCCGCATCCTGACTCTGGACCCGTCCTTCTACGCCCATATGCGCACGGGTGAGGTGCTGTCGCGCCTGACCACGGACATCGCTCTGGTCGAGACGCTGATGACCACGTCGGTGTCCTATGCGCTTCGAAACTTCCTGACCCTGATTGGGGGCGTGATCCTGCTGTTCTTCGTCAGCCCCAAGCTGACCGGCTTCGTCCTGCTGATCGTACCCTTCCTCCTGGGGCCGATCTTCATCTTCGGTCGCCGCGTCCGCAAACTGACCGTGGCGTCGCAGGATCGCTTCGCCAACGCCGTCGGCTTCGCCGGCGAAAGCGTGGACGCCATCGAGACGGTCCAGGCCTTTGGTCGTGAACGCAGCGCCATCGACCGTTTCGGCGCGGCGGTGGAGGATGCCTTTGCAGCCTCCCTGACCCGCATGGCCGCGCGGGCCTGGATGACGGCCCTGATCATCGTCGTGATGTTCGGCGGCGTGACCCTGGTTCTGTGGCTGGGCGCGCAGGATGTGGTGAGGGGCGAGATGTCGCCCGGCGCCCTGTTGCAGTTCGTGCTGCTGTCGGTCTTCGCCGCCGGGGCTGTCGGCGCTCTGGGCGAAAGCTGGGGCGACGTGCAGAAGGCCGCCGGCGCCATGGAGCGGATCGAGGAGTTGATGCGCGCCACGCCGGGCATCGCGCCGCCTACCCACGCCACCCCCCTGCCTCAGCCGCCGCGCGGCGAGGTGTCGATGTCGGCGGTCGGCTTTTCCTATCCGGGGCGGCCGGACCTGCCTGCGCTGAAGGGTTTCAGCCTGACCGTGCGGCCGGGCGAGACCGTGGCTCTGGTCGGGCCATCGGGTGCGGGCAAGTCCACCGTGTTCCGCCTGCTGCTGCGCTTCTACGATCCTCAAACAGGTCTGGTCTCAGTCGATGGTGTGGACGTGCGCGAGGCGGACCCCGTTTCGGTGCGCAACCGTTTCGCCTGGGTGTCGCAGGAAACCCCGCTGTTTTCGGGCTCGGCGCTGGAGAACATCCAGTTTGGTCGTGAAGAAACAACGCTGGAGGAAGCGCGCATCGTCGCCGAGAAGGCCCAGGCTCTGGGCTTCATCGACGCCCTGCCGGAAGGGTTCGACACGCCTCTGGGCGAACGGGGCAAGAGCCTGTCGGGCGGTCAGCGCCAGCGTCTGGCCATCGCCCGCGCCCTGGTCCGCGACGCCCCGATCCTGCTGCTGGACGAAGCCACCAGCGCCCTGGACGCCGAGAGCGAACGTCTAGTGCAGGTCGCGCTGGATCAGGCGATGCAGGAGCGCACCACCCTGGTCATCGCCCACCGTCTGGCCACCGTCCTGCGCGCCGACCGCATCGTGGTGATGGACGATGGGCGGGTGGTCGAAGAAGGCACGCATGATCAACTGGTGGCGCAGGGCGGGCTGTATGCCCGTCTAGCTGAGCTGCAGTTCCGGGCGACGTAAGGGTTCATCGGTCGTCGCCGGTTCAGGTTAAGCCTGGAACGTCATTCCGGGGCTGAGCAAAGCGAAGAACCCGGAACTCAGGGCCGCGAGGCCGTTGCTGGACGCATTCGATGCCGGATGCGAGCCTCCTGGGTTCCGGGTTCGTCCTACGGACGCCCCGGAATGACGGGAGTAGGCTTATACTTGGCGAGCCTTAATGAAGCCCCTCGCGCGCCAGTGCGGGAAAGTCGCTGAAGATGGCGTCGACCCCTGTGTCAGCCAGTGTGCGGACATAACCCGCCATGTCGCCGTGGGCGGCGGGCAGGGCGCCTGAGCGGCGCTCCAGCGGCAGGAAGACGTTCTCAGCCCTCACGGTCCAGACGACGACTTTCAGGCCTGCGGCGTGGGCGTCGGCGACCAACGACGACGGCGCGGTCGAACGGCCCTGCGCGTCGCGGGGTATGACCAGCGTCACGTCGGGCGCGACCCATGCGGCATAGGCGGCGACGGCCTTCAGACCCTCGGGCGTGATCATCTGGGCATAGGTCAGATCGGGACGGTCTTGCGGCGCGCCGCCCGCGCCGACCAGTTGCGCCAGTGGGGCCTCGATGCGGCGCGACAGCCGCTCCAGCGGTCCGACCTCGAAACACTGGATGATGATGGGGGCATCGGCGCCTGTCAGGTTCAGCCGCTCCAACTCGGCGACGAAGGCGTCTTCCATCGGCAGGCCGATCCCGGCGAAATAGGTCGGATGTTTCAGTTCCGGCGCGACGGCGATGGAACGGCCGGTGCGTGCGGAGGCCGCGCGCGCGATTTCGACCACCTCGTCGAAGGTCAGGATCGGGTCGCGCCCGTCATAGGCGACATTGGCGGTGCGGACCTGGGGCAGGCGTTCACGCGCGCGCAGGGTCTTCAACTCGGCCAGGGTGAAGTCCTCGGTGAACCAGCCGGTGGTCGAGACGCCGTCTATGGTCTTGGTCGTCTTGCGGTCGGCGTACTCGGGGCGGCTGGCGACGTCGGTGGTGCCGCCGATCTCGTTTTCATGCCGGTCGATGAAGACGCCGTCCTTGGACATGACCAGATCGGGCTCGATCACGTCCGCCCCCTGTTCGATGGCCAGTTCATAGGCGGAGCGGGTGTGTTCCGGCCGTTCGCCCGACGCGCCGCGGTGGGCGATGATCAGGGGCTGGGCCACGGCGGGGGCTCCTGTGAACAGGATCAGGGCGGTCAGGATGGCGCGGATCATGACCGCTGGATAGGGCCGGGACGCGACGCGGGCGTGACAACGCCAGATGCTGGGCCTTGAGCCTAAGAACCCTGCAGCACCTTGCGCAGATGCGGATGCAGTTCGGTGTTCGACGCCAGGATAGACGCACCCGTCTTGGGATCGCCGTCGTTGTCGATGGTGGTGACGCGCCCGCCCGCCTCGGTGACGAACAGGATGCCCGCCGCCACGTCCCAAGGCTTCAGGTTGCGCTCATAATAGGCGTCGTAGCGGCCTGCGGCGACCCAGGCGAAGTCCAGGGCGGCCGAGCCCAGGCGGCGGATGCCCGCGACGCGCTGGCCGACGGCGTGGATGTCCTTGATGGCCTGGGCGTGACCCGACTTGCCGATGAAGGGCAGGCCAGTGGCGATCAGGCTTTCGGACAGGTCGCGACGACCGGCGACGCGGATGCGCTGGTCGTTCAGATAGCAGCCCTTGCCCTTTTCGGCCCAGAAGAGCTCGTTCATCACCGGATTGTAGGTGACGCCCGCGACGATCTCGGACGAGCCGTCGGGCGCCCGGCGCTCCAGCCCCACCGTGATGGCGAAATGGGGCATGGCGTGCATGAAGTTGGTGGTGCCGTCGATCGGATCGACGATCCAGGTGTGGGACTTGTCCGTGCCCTCGACCATGCCGCGCTCTTCGCCCAGGAAGCCGTAGCCGGGGCGGGCCTTCATCAGCAGTTCGAACAGGGTGTCTTCCGCCTTCAGGTCGGCGGCGGTGACGAAATCGCCGGGGCCCTTCCTCGACACCTGAAGCTGGGAGACTTCGCCGAAGTCGCGCAGCATCGGACGGGCGGTCTTTCGCACCGCATCGGTCATGACTTGGAGCAGGGCGGAAGCGAGGGCCATCGGCGGATCTCCTGGTCCGAAAGTCCTTCAAAGCCGCGGCCGGACAGTCGGAGAAGTTCAGAGGGGTGACGTCCAAGCGACGTCAGTAAGAAGTGCTGGTGAGCGAAGGTAGTGAGTGAGAGAGCGGTCTTGGCTCACCTCTTGCTCACTAACACCCCTCGCTCACCCCATAAAATCAGTCCGCGCGGCGGACGTATTCGCCGCTGGTCGTGTCGACGACGATGCGTTCGCCGGCCGACATATAGGGCGGGATCATGATGCGCACGCCGTTCGAGGCCAGCGCGGGCTTGTAGGAGGACGAGGCGGTCTGGCCCTTCACGGTCGGCTCGGTCTCGGCGACTTCCAGCACGACCTGATCGGGCAGTTCCAGGCCGATCGGACGCTCTTCGTGCATCTCGATGACGACCTTCATGCCTTCTTGCAGATAGGGGATGCGCTCTTCGCCGACCCAGTCCTTCTGCAGTTCGATCTGCTCGTAGGTGGCGTCGTCCATGAAGACCAGGCTGTCGCCGTTGTCGAACAGATAGGAGAAGTCCTTCTGCTCCAGGGTCACGCGCTCGACCTTGTCTTCCGAACGGAAGCGTTCGTTCAGCTTGTTGCCGGTTTCCAGGTTCTTGGCCTCGACGTTGGCGAAGGCGCCGCCCTTGCCGGGCTTGACGTGGCTGGCCTTGGTGACGACCCACAGGCCGCCGTTGTGTTGCAGGACCATGCCGGGCTTGATGGTGTTGCCGTTGATCTTCATGGGGTCACATCGGAATTGGGGTTGCGCCCGCGCGACCATTCCGGAGCGTGGCGAAGGGCGCGATCCCTAGAGGAAGCCCTTGCAAAGGGCAAGGCGGGGCAAGGGCCAAGCCGACGCGATCTAATGCAGGGTGCGCTCGCGCGAGGCGTCGTCGGCCTTGCGATGCAGGAAGTTGCCCAGGCGCACGCCGGACCCGGTGGGGGCGGCCATCTTGCCTGCGCCTTCGTCCAGCTTGCGCGCCTCATGGGCGAAGGCGGCGGCGAGACCGGCCGAAGACATGGCGGCCATCACCTGCCGCGCCATGGAGGACGGGCGCAGGCCCAGCCAGACCGCGTTCACAGTCTGAGCGGCGACCCACAGGCCCATGGCGCGGGTGCGTTCCTTTTGCGGCGGGGCGTTCCACACGCGCACGGCCGACAGGGTGGTGGCCGAGAACACCGCCGGCAGGATCAGGCTGAAGGCCCCCTTGGGCTTTTCGGTGATCGGCAGATCCTTGTCGCGCACCTGTTTCAGGTTGCGACGGGGCTTCAACGCACCCGAGGCGATGGTGTGGGCCAGAAGCGCGAAGCCTACCGTCAGGGCGATGCCCGCCACCACATGGCCGGTGCTGCGACCCTGGCTGTTCAACAGGTCGGCGGCGGCGTCGCGCACGTCGTCGATGGCGTCGTCAATGTCGGTCATGGTGCGCTCCAGCTTGCCCTCGAAAGGCTAATGACCGGAGCGCATCAGGGTTCCCGTCAGCCGCCGGTGGCGGCGCCGTCGGTCACGATCTCCTTCATGGCCGATTGCAGATAGTTCTGCGCGCCCATCAGTTGGATCAGCTTGTGCTGGTTTTCCAGGAAGTCGATGTGTTCTTCGGTGTCGGCGAGAATCTTCATCAAGAGGTCGCGGCTGACGTAGTCGCGCGCTTCCTCGCACTGGGTCACGGCGGCGGCCGTGGTCGCGCGGCTGTCCAGCTCAAGCTGCAGGTCGGCGCCCAGGCATTCGATGGGATCTTCACCGACCTTCAGCTTGTGCAGGTCCTGCAGGTTCGGCAGGCCGTCCAGGAAGAGGATGCGTTTGATCAGCATGTCGGCGTGCTTCATCTCGCCGATCGATTCTTCGTAGATGACGTTGCCCAGATGGGCCAGGCCCCAGCTTTCGAACATGCGCGCATGCAGGAAATACTGGTTCACCGCCGTCAGTTCGTTGGTCAGCACTGCGTTCAGCGTGCGCAGGATTGCGGGATCGCCCTTCATGGCCATGGTCCTTGATCTCTCTACGGCGTAGTCGCCGCTGTCGAGCGAGGCCATACCACAGTAAAACCCGCATTGTTTATTTGCGAGTTTTTATCACTGCATTGATAGTGCGAGTGATTTTCGCCCGCGATGGGGCGAAACCTATTCGGCTGCGAGTGCGAACGCTTCGCGACTGTCCTGGATCATCTGGCGCATTTCGCACACGCATTTGGCGCACTGGGCCTGGCATTGATGACTGGCGAAGATGTCGCGCGGGCGTTGGGCGCCCGCCTCGATGGACTGGGCCACATCCCGTTTGCGAAGGCCGTTGCAGTTGCAGACGTACACGAAGGTTCTACGCGATCCACCGACTGAGAATGGTTCGCTATAGCATCCCGTCTGGCGATTGCAAGTCGTTCTCATGGCCTGGGTCGCCCGTGACCGTTGACGCCACGTCGCAGGGGAGGGAAGGACAGGCATGGCCAAGACATCCACCGTCCCCGACCGCCCGCCGTGCCGGCTTTATCTGATCACGCCGCCGTCCATTCCCGATCTGGACGCCTTTTCGCAGACGCTGGATCAGGCGCTGGCGGCCGGCGACGTGGCGGCGCTGCAGATCCGGCTGAAGCCCGCCGACGATGAGGTGATCCGACAGACCGTCGCGGTGCTGGCTCCGATCGCGCGGCGATACGATGTGGCGGTGATCCTGAACGACCGGCCCGATCTGGCGCGCGCCACCGGTTGCGACGGCGTCCATATCGGTCAGGAGGACGGGTCGTTGTCCGAGGCCCGGCGGATCATGGGGCCGGACGCCATGATCGGCGTCACCTGTCACGACGACCGCGACCTGGCGTGGGATGCGGCGGAAGGCGGCGCGGACTACGTCGCCTTCGGCGCCTTCTATCCGACCACGACCAAGGAAACGGTGCATAAGCCCCCGCTGGAGCTTCTGACCGTCTGGCAGGAAACGGTCGAGACGCCCTGCGTCGCGATCGGCGGCATCACCGCAGAGACGGCCGGGGTCGTGGCGCGCGCAGGCGCGGATTTCGTGGCCGTCAGCGGGGGAATTTGGAGTTATCACGGCGGTGCAGCCGCTGCGGTTAAGCTGTTCAATCAAAAGTTGAACTTCCAACTTTAAGGGATGTTAGGAACCCTGTGGTCATGTGCGCCTGACGACATTCGGTCAGGACGCATTGATGATGATGAGCCGCGCGCTCAACAGCGACGTCCCTCCCGTCTCCTCAGCGACGACGGCGCCGAAGGCTGCCCAAATCTCATCCGACCGTGATCGACCTGACGCCTTCCAGCCGCTGGCGCCGGTTATGACCGGCGTGGCGGTGGCCGTTCTGGTCGCCATGGCCATTACCTATGGGCGCTCGACGGGTCTGGTCGCCGCTTTGTGGGGCGCGAGCGGGGTCGCCATCGCGGTCTGGCTGCGCACAAGCCGTGGGCGCAACAGCGACCTGACATTCGCAGCCGTTCTGACGATCAGCCTCCTGATCGGCGAGATCATTGCGGGCAACAAGCCTCTGCTCGCGCTGGCCTTCACGGCCGCAGACATGATCGAGATCGTCGTCGCCGTTCTGCTGGCGCGGCGTTTCGCTCCGACCCTGAACCTGTCCACGCTGAACGGTGCGGCGGGCTTCCTGTTCTTCGCGGCCGTGCTGGCTCCCATTCCCGCCGCCCTGTTCAGTGTGTTGATCCAGTGGCAGAGCGGCCAGTCGAACCTCTGGCAAGGCTTCCAGACCTGGTGGTTCGGCCATGCGCTGGGCATTTCGGTGTTGGGCTCAATGGGCCTTTCGCTGACACACGCCACCGTGGCGCGCCTGATGCGGCCGGCCAAGATGATCGAGGCGGGCGTGCTGCTGGGCTGCGTGGTCGTCTTCTACTACTTCAGCTTCAGCGGCTACCCGACGCCGGGCTTCCTGCTGCTACCGCTGTTGATGGTCATCGCCGTCCGATTGGGCGTTGCGGGCACGGCCTTTACCCTTGTTCTGGTGGCCCTGCTGTCCGTCGGCGGCGCCGTTCTGGGGCATGGCCCCTACAGACAGGGCGGAACGGCCGAACAGGTCATGATGGCCCAGATGCTGGTGCTGATCGGCTATATGCCGATCCTGCTGGTCGCCGCCCTGCTGGAAGAGCGCGATGTGCTGGCCGAGCGCGCGCGCATGGGCCGCGAACGCGCGGAGAAGGTGTCCGAGGCCAAGTCCCGCCTGCTGGCCAATGTCGCCCATGAGATCAAGAGCCCGGTCGCGGGCATCATCGGCATCGGCGACCTGTGGCGTCAGGGGCAGCTTGGGGCGGTCACGCCGCAACAGGCCGAGATGTCCGACATGCTGGTCGGCACGGCGCGCCAAATCGAGGCCCTGGCGCACGACCTGCTGGATGTCGCGCGAGCGGAATCCGGGGCGGTCAGGGTCGATCTGCGCCCCACCGACATTCCTGGCCTGCTGGAGGATGTGCGACGCGCCTGCCTGTTGCGGGCCGATCCCGGCGGCAAGATTGCGATCGACGTGGTGTGCGAAGGGGATGGACTGGTCGCCGTGGCGGATTCGCAGCGTCTGGCTCAGGTCGTCACCAATCTGACAGTCAATGCGTTGAAATACGGGGCTTCGGGCGGCCGCATCGTCCTGCGCGCGCTGCGCGCTGACGATTGCGTGCGGATAGAGGTCAGCGACTTCGGACCCGGCCTATCGCTGCAGAAGCAGGCGCAATTGTTCGAGCCCTTCAACCGCCTGGGGTTGGAACGCTCGGCCATCGAGGGGCATGGCGTGGGTCTGGCCCTGGCCAAGCGGCTGGTCGAGTTGCAGGGCGGCTCCATCGGGGTCATCTCCGCGCCGGGCGAGGGCGCGACCTTCTGGCTTCTGATCCCCAAGGCGTGAGGCCGCGCTTGCGAACCCGGCCGCGTCGCGCGATGGTCCGGCCATGACCCTGATCGCCCTCGCTGCCGCCGTCGCCCTGTCAGGCCAAGCCGCCTCGCCCCCGCGCGCCGGCA
>NZ_DALZQC010000084.1:0-14635 GCF_032017145.1 Brevundimonas sp. | reverse complement strand
CGTGCCGGTTACTGCCGGCGATCTCAGCAGCCGCCTTTTTCAACGAAATCCACCCAAAGCTGACCATCGCCGGGCTTGCTTCAGGGCCCGGCTTAGGGTCACAAGTCGATTTGCTCTGACATCTCCCAGGCGTCATCCACCTCGATACCGAGATATCTGACTATGCTCTCCAATCTCCTGTGGCCGATCAGGAGCTGGCATGCGCGAAGATTGCCTGTCATTCTTGTGAATGAGCGAGACCTTAGTGCGTCTAAGGCTGTGAGCGCCGTACCCTTAGGGCTCTAGGTCAATCAACGGCGCCATCGGTCTATCAGCCCAGCATACGGCCTGGCGCCGATGTGCTGGCCGCACCGGCTCCGGCTTGGGAACGGCCAGTCGTCTTCAGGCTGGCGGGGCACACTCAGGCGAGCAGCGATCGCATCACGCGCAGGCTCGGTGATCTCAACGGGCACAGGTCTCCCGGTCTTCTGTTGGATGACGACCGACCGCTGACGGAGAACACCGCCTCTCGCCGCATCGCTCACGCGAAGTCGGACCAGGTCGCAGGCGCGTAGTTTCGAATCCAACGCGCAGTTGAACACGGCGAGGTCGCGAAATCTCCTAGCCACACTCAACTGTTGTCGGATGGACCAGATGAGCTTGGGCTTAAGCGGCGCCTTGGGGCCGATTAGACGGCGCGTTCCCTGAGGGCTTCGGTTGTAGGAACAGGTCAGACTGTCGCATGCCCCCTCCTCTGAGGTCGCATGCCTGTCGTGACGCCTGCTTCCAGATAATGAACTTCTGGGCGCCAGTCCCAGACATTCACTGCCGCATTGTTTGGCAATAGCCGCGCCTACTCCGACGGTCGATGCTATGCTGAACGCGGCAACCGTATGGTGAAACAGCTGCCGGCGCCCGGACCGTCGCTTTCCACGCGGATGTCGCCCTTATGCAGATCGACCAGTTGGCGGACCAGGGCGAGACCGATGCCAAGGCCTTCGCTGGATCGATCGTCGGGCCCCTTCAACTGCGTGTACAGCTCAAAGACCCGAGCTTGCATATCCTTGGAAATGCCGACGCCAGTGTCGGAGACGGCGACTTCGACGTAGTCGGGCCCGGCGTTCGCCCGGAGCTGGATCGTCCCGCCCGACGGGGTGTATTTGGCTGCGTTGGTCAGCAGATTGCTGACGATCTGCGATAGGCGGGTGAAGTCGGCTGTGACCCATACGGCTTCCGTCGGTAGGTCAAACGTGAAGGCATGCCCACCCGCGTCGATCTTGGGACGGCTTGTATCGATCGCGGAGTCCAGCACGGTCTTTAACTGCACCCGTTCGAGGCGCAGGGCGATCTTGCCCTGATCTATCCTCGAAACGTCAAGCAGATCCTCGACAAGCCGCGAGAGGTGAAACACTTGGGTCGCCATCCGCTCCCGGATGACGGCGGCTTGATCTGGCTCGCCGGCGCGATCGAGCAACTTCAGCCCTGCGTTCAGGGCCATGAGGGGATTGCGTAGCTCATGACCCAAGACCGCCAGGAACTCGTTCTTGCGTTGATCTGCGGCGCTCAAGGCCGTCGCATGCACGTCCAATTCGTCTCGTTGCAGGCGTATCCGCTCACGCTGCTGATAGAGTTCAATGAAGATCTCCGTCTTCATTCGCAGGATATTAGGCTCGATCGGCTTCTGGATAAAATCGACCGCGCCGGCCTCATAGCCGCGAAACCGGCGCTGCTGTTCTGCGCTGCCCGCCGTGACGAAGATGATGGGGACATGACGGACCCGGGCGTTGCCGCGCATGAATTCGGCCAGTTGGAAGCCGTCCATGCCAGGCATCTGCACGTCTAGGAGGGCGAGAGCGACGTCTTCGGCAAGGAGCAGCTCCAGCGCCTGATCTCCGGACTTCGCCTTGAGCAGGTGGAGACCTTCGCGCTGGAGCAAAGCCTCAAGCGCGAGGAGATTTTCCTCGAGATCATCGACAAGAAGAACCTTTATCGGGGTGTCGAGGGTCGTCATGCGGCTTCGAGTTCCACCAGATAGTTTGCGATGTCCGCCAGACTCATGGCCGTTGCGCCCGCGCAGGCCGCGAGAGCGGCTTCTGGCATCGCTGACGCATAGGCCTCTGACGGGCGTTCGACGAAGGCCTCGCCACCCCTTTCCATAACGGCTCTCAGGCCGGCGGCCCCGTCGTTGTTGGCGCCCGTCAGCACGACACCGATCAGGCCGGCTCCATAGGCGTCGGCGGCGCTTTCGAAGAGAACGTCAATCGATGGGCGAGAATAGTTGACCGGCTCATCCGAGGACAGGGCCAGCCCGCCATCTCGCTCGACCAGAAGGTGATAATCGGGGGGCGCAAAATAGACGGTTCCAGGAAGGACCCTTTCCTTGTCCTCGGCTTCAAGCACCGCAAGGGCGCAGCTCGCTTGAAGCAGCGGCACGAGACCATTGCCTCGATCCGGGGGGACATGGACCGCGATCAGAATGGGCAAGGGATAGTCCGCTGGGAGGATGGGAAGGATGGCTAAAAGCGCCTGGACGGCGCCGGCGGAAGCGCCGATCACCACCGCGCGTTGTGATGGGACACTCATGCGCCTAGCCTTCGGTAGAGCTTTTCCTGGGGGACGAACTCAGAAAATTCGCCGGCGTGGGCCGAAAACCTCAAACTTTCCTTGGAGCCGAGGCCGAGGAAGCCTCCGCGTGGTAGGGAGTCCTTGAACAGGCCAATGGCGCGATCCTGCAGGGCGCGATCAAAATAGATCATGACATTGCGGCAGGAGATCAGTTGCATCTCGGCGAACGCCGCGTCCGTGACGAGGCTGTGATCGGAGAAGACGACCCGGGCGCTGAGGCTACGGTCGAAGACGGCCCGCCCGTAGTCGGCCGTATAGTAGTCGGACAGGGACGAACGTCCGCCCGACTTCTGGTGGTTCTCGGTGAATTTGCGCAGCCGATCGAGGGCGTAGACCCCGGCTTCTGCTGCGCGGAGCGCATCGGGATTGATGTCGGTGGCATAGAAGAGGGTGCGATCATACAGCCCTTCCTCCCGGAACAGGATGGCTAGGGAGTAGACTTCCTCGCCAGTGCTGCACCCCGCAATCCAAACCTTGAGCGACGGATAGGTGCGCAAATGGGGAAGCACCGTCTCGCGCAAGGCTTTGAAATAGGTCGGGTCGCGGAACATTTCGCTGACCTGCACCGTCAGATAGCCCAGCAGCCGAGGCAGCATCGTCGGGTCGTGCAGGACAGCGTTCTGCAGCGCGGTCAGCGTCGGATAGCCCATCTGGTCGCGGGCCTGCACTAGCCTCCGCTTGATCGACGCACGGGCATAGTGACGGAAGTCGAAATGATAGCGCTGGAACAGCGCCTCCAGCAGCAGTTGGATTTCGAGGTCTTCGAGAGCGTCGGCCATGGATCAGCGCGGCATCCACACGCGGACCAGAGAGAGCAACTTATCGACATCCAGGGGCTTGGCCATGTAGTCGTTGGCCCCTGCTGCGAGACAGCGTTCCTGGTCGTCCGGCATGGCTTTGGCGGTCAGCATCAGGATCGGCAGGCCGCCCCAGCGTCCATCGCTCCGGATGCGCTGTGTCGCGGTGAGCCCGTCCATGACCGGCATCATCACATCCATCAGAACGAGGTCTATGGCGGGTGCAGAGGCGGCGGACGCATCGAGCGCGTCGAGCGCTTCCTGCCCGTTGCGCGCGATCTGCACGACGGCGCCGCGAGGTTCGAGCACGCTGGTGAGGGAATAGATGTTTCGGACATCATCCTCGACGACGAGGATGCGCCGGCCTTCCAGCACGGCGTCTCGATTTCGCGCCTTCTGGATCATGCGCTGCTGTTCGGGCGGCATGTCGGCGACCACCTGGTGGAGGAACAGCGAGACCTCATCCAGCAGGCGTTCCGGCGACTTGGCGCCCTTGATGATGATTGAGCTGGAGTAGCGGCGCAGTTGTTGCTCGTGGTCCGCCGTCAGATCCTGGCCGGTATAGACGATCACCGGCGGATAGGCCTGCTGACCGTCCAGACTGAGCTTCTCCAGCAGCGAGAAGCCGGAGGCGTCGGGCAGGGACAGGTCCACAACCATGCAGTCGAAGGTCTGCTGTTCGAGGGTTTGAAGGCATTCCGCCGCCGTGCCCACCCCGACCGTCTCGACCCCGCCGCTCGACAGAAGGGCTCTCATGGCCTCGCGCTGGACGGCGTCATCCTCCACGATCAGGACTCGTCGAACGGTCCGGGTGAGGTCCTCCTCCAGGGCCCGAAGGACATCCGCCAGCGCCTCACGTTTGACCGGCTTGGTGAGATACCCCATCGCGCCAAGCGCGCGCGCGGTCGTGGCATGGTCTCCAGCGGACACCACATGGATCGGTATATGGCGGGTCTGGTCGTCGCGCTTCAGCGTGTCCAGGACCGTCAGACCGGACTGGTCAGGAAGGCCGACGTCAAGGACGATGGCGCTCGGCCGGTACTGTTTGGCGAGCTTGATCGCGTCCTCGCCATTACTGGCCACAAGACACTGGAACGCCATTTCGCGCGACAGGTCCCGGACGATGGCGGCGAAACGATCGTCGTCTTCAACGACCAGCAACGTGCGCCGGTTCACGGCCAGCGCGTCCCGATCATCCTCAATCGCGCGGGGCAGGACAGCGGGCGACGATTTCGGGGCGGCCTGCGTGACTGAGGACGCCGCGGGTTGCGGAGCAAAGGGCGCGCGCGACGCAACCTGAGCGGCGTCGTAGGCGAGGGGCGCGCTGAGGGTGAAGGTGCTGCCTTTGCCGGGCTTGCTTTCCAGAGTGATCGCGCCTCCGAGCAACCGAGCCAGTTCCCTGGAGATCGAAAGTCCGAGCCCCGTCCCGCCGTACTTGCGGCTGATCGTGCCGTCGGCCTGCTGGAAGGCTTCGAAGATGCTGTTCTGCTGTTCGCGCGAAATACCGATTCCGGTGTCTTTCACCGAAAAATCCAAGCCCCGGTCGCCGGGCGCGATCCTCAGCTTTACGCTCCCCTTCTCTGTGAACTTGAAGGCGTTCGAAAGCAGGTTCTTAAGGATCTGTTCCAGACGTTGACGGTCCGTCTCAACCAGATCGGGCGTCCCCTTGGCGACGTCGATCGTGAAGTTCAGCCCCCGCTGGTCTGCAATCGGATCGAACAGCTGGCGCAAGTCGCCGGCCAGTCTCTGGACCGAAACAGCTTCGGGACGGATCTGGACGTGCCCGGCCTCGATCTTGGAGAGGTCGAGAATGTCGTTGATCAACGTCAACAGATCGTCGCCCGAGGACTGAATGGTCCGGGCGTAGCGAACCTGCTCTTCGGACAGGTTTCCGTCGCTGTTGTCGCCGAGAAGCTTCGACAGGATCAGCAGGGAGTTAAGAGGCGTCCGGAGTTCGTGGGACATGTTGGCGAGGAAGTCGGACTTGTACTGGCTGGCCGCTTCGAGCTCCCGGGCCTTGAGGGCCAGATCGGCGCCGGTCCGTTCCAGGTCGTCGCGCTGTCCCTCCAGAACCTGCGCTTGCTCTTCCAGCTGGCTGTTGGTCTGTTCAAGCTCCACCTGCTGCTGCTCCAGCCGCACCTGGGATTCCTTGAGCGCGCGCCCCTGCTCCTCCAACTCCTCGTTGGAAACCCGAAGCTCTTCGCTCTGCACCTGTAGTTCCTCGGACTGGCGCTGGGTCTCTTCGAGGGCGTTCTGAAGATCTAGACGATAGCGCGCCGACCTGAGGGCGACGCCTATCGCAGCCGCACTTTCATCCAGCAGCCGAAGGACCTGCGGTCCCGGGGCATGGATAAAGCCCAACTCGATCACGGCGTTGATGACGCCATCAGCGTTCGCAGGGGCAATGACGAGATGACGCGGGTCATCCCGTCCCAGCGCGGATCCAATAGTCAGATAGCCTTGAGGGACATTCGTCAGCAGCACTGACGCCCCATCAGCGGCGACCTGGCCCAGAAGGCCCTCCTTAAGTCGGAACTCCATAGGCACGGGCGCGTCTGATGGAACGCCCAGGGTGGCGGCGCGGCGGAAAACGCCGCCTTCGCCCTTGAAGATCGCTGCGGCTTGAAAGTCGACATATCGAGCCAGGAAGCCCAAGATGCTGTCGGCCAGCGCCTCGATGGTCTTGTCGCCGCTCATTGCTTCGGCGAGCCCGACCTGTCCGGCCTGAAGCCACTCCTGCCGGGCGCGTTCCCGCGTGCTGTTGCGGATGAGCAGGAACACCCCGACGGTGAGGGCGGCGCCGAGCAGGGCGGACAGGATTCCGGTCAGCAGGGCGGTCCGGTAAGCGACCTCCATCTCAGACAGCCACTGTCGCCGCTGCTGCGCGACGTCGGCGCGCATGATGGCCAAGCGTTCCCGGATCGCATTCATCGCCGTCCTGCCGCGGTCGGTTTCGATCATCGCGACGGCCGCCGCGAGGCCGCCCGTACGCCGCGCTTCGATTCCCCGGGTCAACTGCTCCATCTTGACGCCGACATGGCGCTTGACCTCTTTGAGGTTGGCCTGCTGCGCTGGGTCGCGCGAGGTCACTTCGGTGAGGATCGCAAGGTCACGGTCCATTGCGGCCACGGCGTCTTCGTAGGGCTCAAGATAACGGTCTTGGCCCGTGAGAAGGTAACCGCGCTGTCCCGTTTCAGCGTCCTGCACGGTCGACAGGACCTGGTCTATGGCCACCAGTGTCGTATGGGTTCCAACCACCTTTTGACTATTGGCGCGCAGGCCCTGGACGTTGAGGTAGGCGACGACGCCGCTAATCAGGAAGAAGGCGAGAACGAGCACGACGCCCACTCCGACCCAAATTTCGACCTTCGATCGAATGCGTCCAACGCCATGCTGCGTCTGAGCCAAGCTCGCTCTCCAACCCGAAAAGTTCATTCCGCCCGTCCATAGCTGCAAGCCACACCTTGGCAAACAGTGCTGAGGACGCCACCGCTGTTTTCATAATTTCCCTGACCGAAAGCCGACGTCCCCAACCGCCGCTTTGAGTCACGAGCGGCCGCTAGGTGCGTAGTCTGACAATTGCTGGACGAGGATGTGGAGACTTAACAAAGACTCCGCAGCGGGTTTCTGGCCAGTTTCTGGGCAGCGGCTATACGCTCAAGCCCGCTATGTCATTGAAGAAAATGGTGGACGCGACAGGGATTGAACCTGTGACCCCCTCGATGTCAACGAGGTGCTCTCCCGCTGAGCTACGCATCCGCCGTAGGGCTCCGAAAAAGCGGTTCGGAGCGGGAAGAGCGGTCGTATAGCGGCGCGGCCTGTCGGCATCAAGCCGATTTCGCGGCGAGAAAGAGATTTCTCGAAAAACGTCGTCGGGCCAAGACGTCAGGCGGCGACCATGCGTTCGACCTCGTTGACCAGGTCGCGCAGGTGGACGGGCTTGGACAGGACCTTGGCGTCCGGCGTGGCCTGGGCGGCGGTCAGGGCGACGGCGGCGAAGCCGGTGATGAACATGATGCGCAGGCCCGGCTGGCGGGCGGCGGCGACACGCGCCACCTCGATCCCGTCGGCGCCCGGCATGACGATGTCGGTCAAGAGCAGGTCGTAGGGGCCGTGTTCCAGGGCGTCGATGGCGTCGTCGCCGTTCTCGCAGTCGATCACCTGATGGCCCGCGCGCTCCAGCGCCCGGGTCAGGAACCCGCGCAGGGAGCCGTCGTCTTCGGCCAGAAGGATACGCGCCATGGAGAAACACCCTTGAAACTGGCGGTCAGCCTAAGGCCGCAACTGTAAACCGCCCATGAAATTCAACGATCAGCCGACTTCCTTCCACAGCGAAACCCGCTATGCCGGGGCATGACCGACGCCGGCGACAGCTTCTGGATCACCCCGGCGTCGACGACGGCCGAGGCCACGGCCCTGGTGTTCGCCTCGCCCCATTCGGGCGACCGCTATCCCGAGGACATGGGCGCCGCGCCGGGCCTGACCCCCGCCAGCCTGAGAAGCGCCGAGGACGCCCTGGTCGGCCGGCTGATCGCCGAGGGGCCGCGTTCGGGCGCGCCGCTGATCGAAGGGCGGATCGGCCGGGCCTATGTCGATCTGAACCGCGATCCGGGCGAACTGGACCCCGTCCTGATCGACGGTCTGGACGGCCCGGTCGGGGCCAAGACGGCGGCGGGCTATGGGGTGCTGCCGCGTCTGACCGGCGACGGGACGCCGCTCTACGCCCGCCGCATGACGCTGGAGGAGGCCGAGGCGCGGATCGCGACGGTCCACCGCCCCTACCATCAGGCGCTGGCGGACCTGATGCAGGCCACGCGGGCGCGGCGCGGGCGGGCGGTGTTGATCGACTGGCATTCCATGCCGGCGCGCGCGGTGGGGGCCGAGGTGGTGCTGGGCGACCGCTATGGCTCGGCCTGCAGCGCGCGGCTGACCCGCCGCCTGCGCGACCTGTTCGAAGGTCTGGGGTGGCGGGTGTCGCTGAACCGCCCCTACGCCGGGGGATGGTCCACGCAATGCTGGGGCCGGCCGGACGAGGGGTACGAGGCCATCCAGATCGAGATCAGCCGGGGTCTTTATCTGGACGAGGCGACCCTGGCGCCCAGCGCCGGCTATGGCCGTACGCAAAAGGCGCTGGGCCGGGTCATCGCCGCCCTGTGCGCGGAACGCTGGGCTGACTGATCGCTGATCAGATCAAAAAAAAGCCGCACCCGAGGGTGCGGCGTATAAGTCTATAGGGAGGAAACGCCCAGGAAGGGCAAGACGTCCGGAGACGTCGAGGAACAATCTAGGTTGCGATGCACAATGGGTCAAGGCCCCAGCAGTCACGCCGTGTTACGCAATTCCGAAGTTCCGACGACGCCTTAGACCAAAGTCGAACGGGCCGCCGATTTCGCAGGTGCGAAGACAAGCGGATCAATGCTCCAGCAGACGGCGCGCATTGCGGATGGCGCGGGCGGCCGGCGACGCCTCCTGGCGATAGATCAGCAGGCCGAACGACGACGCCACGCCCAGCGCCAGCCATAAGGGCCCGAACAGCCAGGCCGCCGCCGCCAAGGCGAAATAGTAGCCGCGCACCCCCTGGCTGAACGAACTGAGCGCCGGGTTCAGCAACTGGCCCGCCGCCTCGCCGAACGCCTTGCGGTCGGTGTTGGAATGCAGCTCCGGCGCCGATCCGATCAGGGCCAGCGCATAGTTCATCTGGCGCAGGGCCCAGATGAAATCCAGAAAACCGCGCGCCAGGCAGATCAGCACCAGGGCCAGCTTGGCCTCCAGGATGCGGGTCGGCACATTCTCGGCCCCCACCGCCGCGAACCCCTTCAAAGCGCTCTCGCCGCCGAACAATATGCCTGCCACCGCCGCGATCAGCAGCAGATTGGTCGAGGCGAAGAAGGAGGCGGAGTTGATGGAATGGCCCATCAGCTGGCTGTCGATCAGCTTCATCTCCCGGTGCGTCATGGACCGCATCCACATGGCGCGCACATGGGTCATGTCGTCGTTCAGCGACCCGCCCTTCCTGCTGATGAAGGACAGGATGGGCCCATAGCCCAGCCAGCAGATGAAGAAGAGGGCCAGCGCCGCCCAGTCGATCCAGCTCATGACGTCATGATGTCCGCGATCCGCCGGGCCTAGGCAAGCCCGTTCGCCACAGGTCGCGCTTGCCGTTCGCGCCCGCGCGGCCTATCACCCTTCGCCTTTCAGAATTTCGCAGTCGCAGCAAAGACCCGCCATGAACCTGGACGCCATTCCCGTCGGTCCGAACGCCCCCTGGGACATCAACGTCGTCATCGAAATCCCCCAAGGGGGCCTGCCGGTGAAATATGAGATGGACAAGGAATCGGGCGCCCTGTTCGTCGATCGCTTCCTGCACACGGCCATGTACTATCCGGGCAACTACGGCTTCATTCCCCACACCCTGTCGGACGACGGCGACCCCTGCGACGTGATCGTGCTGAACCCCACGCCGGTCGTGCCGGGCTGCGTTATCCGCTCGCGTCCGATCGGCGTGCTGATGATGGTGGACGAGGCCGGCGGCGACGAGAAGATCCTGGCCGTGCCGGTCGACAAGCTGAACCCCTATTACACCGAGATCGCCAGCTATCGTCAGCTGCCGGCCATCCTGATCGAGCAGATCGAGCACTTCTTCACCCGCTACAAGGATCTGGAGAAGGGCAAGTCGGTCACGGTCAAGGGCTGGGGCGACGCCGGCGAAGCCGCCGCCCTGATCGAGGCCGGGATGAAGGCCCATCAGGACAAGCTGGCCCAGAAGGCCGCCAACGCCGCCTGATCCGGCGCAGACAGCGATGAGCCGCAAAAGGCGCTCTCCGGCAGGGGGGCGCCTTTTTTACTGTCCCTCAGCCCCGCCATTCACGCCTCAGGAGGGCGTACTGACAGGTGTTGACGTAGATCGGCTGGCCATCCCCATCGTTCACGAACGAGACGAACTCCCGGAACAGCCCCTCGCGCTTCATGCCCAGCCGGTCGCACAGCCGCTGTGACGCCAGATTGTCGTCCTCGACATAGGCGTAGAGACGACGCGCCTGTTTGTCGGCGAACAGATGCCGCACCAGGGCGGTCGCCGCTTCGAACGCATAGCCGACCCCCTCGAAGTCGGCGTTGAAGTTCCAGCCGATGGACCAGGTGTCCGGCTCTTCGAAATGGGCGAAGACATCGCCGATCACCCGCCCGTCGGCCCTGGACTGGACGGCGATATATTCCCCGGCCGCGCCGCGCTTGACCGCCTCGGCTTCGGCGGCCGCCAGGTCCGCCAGTTGCATCGACCGGAAGCAATCGGCGCGGGGCCGATGCAGATAGGCGAACAGGTCGGCGGCGTCGCCGGCCTGAAAGTCCCTCAGGATCAGCCGATCCGTCTCGATCGATGTCATCCGTCGTCTCCGGTTTGGCCAGCGCCGTCCTAACGCAGGAATGCGACCGGCATGACGCGACATGACGCCCCTGTTTCGCCCGAGGATTACAGCGATTTCATTTGAGCCCCGGCGGCGAATGCGTCCCCATGCCGGTCCTTCGAGGGGGAAACCATCATGCGCCACGTCCTGTTCGCCGCCTGCTCGGCGCTCGCCGTCCTGTCGTCCGCGCCCGTGCTGGCTCAGTCGCCCGCCCCGGCGCCGCGGGTCCAGGTCGTCGACGGCGACATCGCCCGGTTCTGGGCCGCCTATGACGCCGTGCGCGCCGAGAGCGATCCGGCCCGCCAGCGCGACCTGTTCCAGCGACTGTACATCGACCAGGGCACGCCGGGCCTGGCCGCCTTCATGCAGGCCAAGGGCTATACGATCGACACCTTCCTGGACGCGATCCGCGCCTATCCGGCCTATTGGGACACGGTGCGTCCGCGCACGGCCCTGGCGGGTCAGGCGCTGGAGAAGCTGGAGAACCATCTGGCGCGACTGCGCGAACTCTATCCCGACCTGCGGCCCGCCGGCGTCTATTTCGAGGTCGGCGCCCTGCGCTCGGCCGGCACGACGCTGGACGACAAGGTGCTGATCGGGGTGGAGATGGCCACAGGCGACGCCAGTGTGGACCTGTCGCAGATGCCGCCCAATCTGAAGCGCTTCTTCACCACCTATTTCGCCAGCGATCCGCTGGAGAACCTGGACCTGCTGGCGGCGCACGAGGTGGTCCACACCCAGCAGCGGGGCGAGCGCCAGACCCTGCTGGCCCAGGTGGTGTATGAAGGCGTCGCCGATTTCGTGGCCGAAAAGGCCACCGGCCGGATGCCGAAACTGCCCTATGTGACCTATGGCCCGGCCAACGATGCGGCGATCAGGACGGCCTTCCGCGCCGACATGAACGGCGCGGACTTCAGCGGCTGGCTGTACAATGGGATCGACAACCCGTTCGGCACGGCCGACCTGGGCTATTACGTCGGCTATGTCATCGCCAGCCGCTACTACGACCGCGCGCCCGACAAGGCGGCCGCGATCAAGGCGATGCTGGAGCTGGACTATGCCGATCAGGCGGCGGTGCAGGCCTTCGTAAACGCCTCGGGCTATCTGGAAGAGGACGCCGGATCGGGGATTTGACGCGCCGCGACGCCCTGCCCTCTCCCGCAACGGTTCGCGGCCTCCTATCTGGTCGGCATGACTGAACTGACCCCCCGCGAGATCGTCTCGGAACTGGATCGCTACATCGTCGGCCAGAACGACGCCAAGCGCGCCGTCGCCGTCGCCCTGAGAAACCGCTGGCGCAGGAAGCGCGTGCCGGCGGACCTGCGCGACGAGGTGACGCCCAAGAACATCCTGATGATCGGGCCGACCGGCGTGGGCAAGACCGAGATCGCGCGGCGCCTGGCCCGGCTGGCCGGCTCGCCCTTCCTGAAGGTCGAGGCGACCAAGTTCACCGAGGTCGGCTACGTCGGCCGCGACGTGGACCAGATCGTGCGCGACCTGGTCGAGAGCGCCCTGGTCATGGTGCGCGACCGCAGGCGCGGCGACGTGCGGGCCAAGGCCGAGGCCGCCGCGGAGGACCGCATCTTGGACGCCCTGGTCGGCGCCGGCGCGGGCGCCGCGACCCGTGACAGTTTCAGAAAGAAGCTGCGGACCGGCGAACTGGACGACAAGGAAATCGAGATTTCGCTCGCCGACAACGCCTCGCCTATCCAGGGCCTGGACATCCCCGGCGGCGGCAACGTCGGTTTGCTGAACCTGTCGGAGATGCTGGGCAAGATGGGCGGCGGCCGCACCAAGACCGTCAAGCTGACCGTGCGCGACGCGACCACGCCCCTGATCGCCGAGGAGGGCGACAAGCTGCTGGACCAGGACAGCCTGACCGGCGAGGCCCTGTCGCTGGCCGAGAACGAGGGCATCGTCTTTCTGGACGAGATCGACAAGGTGGCGGCGCGCCAGGGCGCATCCGGCGCCGACGTGTCGCGCGAGGGGGTGCAGCGGGACCTGCTGCCCCTGATCGAGGGCACCACCGTCTCGACCAAATACGGGCCGGTGAAGACCGACCACATCCTGTTCATCGCCTCCGGCGCCTTCCACGTCGCCAAGCCGTCGGACCTGCTGCCCGAGCTTCAGGGGCGCCTGCCGATCCGGGTCGAGCTGAAGGCCCTGACGCGCGACGACTTCAAGCGCATCCTGACCGAGCCGGAGGCCAATCTGATCCGTCAGAACCAGGCCCTGCTGGCCACAGAGGACGTCACCCTGGTCTTCACCGACGACGCGGTGGAGGCCATGGCCGATGCGGCGGTGGCGGCCAACAGCGCGGTCGAGAACATCGGCGCGCGGCGGCTTCAGACCGTGCTGGAACGGGTGCTGGAGGAGACCAGCTTCAAAGCTTCCGACCTGTCGGGCCAGACCGTCACCTTCGACGCCCCGGCCGTGCGCGACCGCATGGACGCCCTGACCAAGGACGTGGACCTGAGCCGGTTCATCCTCTGAATCCAACCCATCGTCATTCCGGGACCGAGCGAGGCGAGAAACCCGGAACCCAGGGCCGCGCGCACTACGCTCGCCGTCCCAGGCCGTCCACGCCAGCTGGGTTCCGGGTTCGTCCTGCGGACGCCGAAAAGACGATAAGGAGCGTTCCTCGCCCTACCGGCCGTTCCGCTTCAAACGGCGCTTCAGCAGCTTGTCGGCCACCGCCTCGGCCTGGCGCTGGGTGAAGGCCAGGGCGGCGGAATTGCCGCGCCGGGCGCCCACGCTGTCGGCAACCATGGCGCCCCGCTCGCCCAGAGGCAGCGGCTTGCCGGTGGTGGTGTCCACGGCGGTCTGATGCTCGATCTCGGCGTTCAGCGCGGCGCCCAGCAGGATCACCTGCACCGACAGCCAGGTCCACAGCAAAAAGCCCATCATGGCCGCCAATGGGCCGTAGCTGTCGGTCCGCACGAAGTGGCTCAGATACCAGCTGAACGCCAACGACAGGCTGACGCTCAGCGTCGCCGCGAAGAGCGCGCCGGGCGTCAGCCAGCGCCAGCGCGCGTTCTGGCGGCACGGGCCGTAGCGATAGATGCCCATCAGGGCCAGCACATAGCCGGCGAACAGCAGGGGCCAGCGCAAGGGGGCGAACAGGCCCCACTCCTCCTCCAGGCCGAACAGGCGCACCACCACCGGCACGCCCACCACCAGGCCCGACGTCACCAGCACCGCCAGCAGGCCGCCGATGGTGAAGGTCAGGCAGGTCAGGTTGTATCGGATGAAGTTGCGCTTCTCGGTCTCGTGATAGGCGACGTTCAGCCCGTAGAACAGCATCTTGATCGCCCCGTTGGCGGCCCACAGCGACAGGACCAGCGTCCAGATCAGGGTCAGGGTCAGCTGGGTGTTGGAGTTTTCGGCCAGGCGCTGCATCTGGGCGCCCAGGAACTCCGCTATGCTGTCGGGCATCAGGGCGTAGAGGAACTGAAGCCGGGCCCAGGCGTCGGCCGGAT
Organism: Brevundimonas sp.; assembly: GCF_032017145.1. Lineage (GTDB taxonomy): Bacteria > Pseudomonadota > Alphaproteobacteria > Caulobacterales > Caulobacteraceae > Brevundimonas. The sequence goes on along the minus strand of NZ_DALZQC010000084.1, from coordinate 352 downwards.
CGGCGAACAGGCCGTACAGCGTCACGAACGACCCCAGCAGCGGAAACAGCGACAACAGGGTGAAGAAGGTCACGCCGCCCGCCACAAAGCCCACGCGGTCGCCGAAATAGGAGGCGCCGGCCCGCCAGACGATGTCGGTCCAGCCCTTGCGCGGGATGCGGTGCGGACGGTCCGCCAGACGCCCGCGTCCCGGCTCCTTGGCGTCGTAATCGGCCGGGGTAGGCGGGGGCGGCGGCAGGACCTCGGGGCGGGGGGCGCGCAGCTCCACCCCCACCTTGTGCCCCTGGCTGTAGAGCAGATGCGCCGCGCCCGCGCCCGCCGCCAGCCCCCCGGCCGCCGCCGCCAAGTAGCG
>NZ_DALZQC010000083.1:0-14793 GCF_032017145.1 Brevundimonas sp. | reverse complement strand
GGCGTGGGCGCCAGGCCCGAGGCCAGGCTCTGGTCGCGGATGTCGCGCGGCTGCTGCGGCGGCGGGGTCTTGCGCGGCGGATCGGGAATCCGGTCCAGCGGATTGGGCGCGACCGGCACCGGCCCGACGTGGAAGGTCGTCGCGGGCATGCGCCCCCACTGCGCCGGCTTGCGGGCGAAGGGCTCGGGCGGGGTCTTCGGGTCGTCGGACATGGTCTCTCAATCGCTGGCGATCTGGCCCGTTTCGTGACGGATCAGTTCTTGAGCCGGTAGCCGGTCTGGAACATCCACATGACGATGGCCAGGCAGACGGCGAAGAAACCCAGGGTCGCCGCCACGCTGATCCCGACCGCCACGTCCCCCTGGCCGTAGAAGGCCCAGCGGAAGCCCGAGATCAGATAGACCACCGGATTGAACAGGGTCACGGTGCGCCAGCCGTCCGGCAGCATGTCGATGGAATAGAAGGCGCCGCCCAGGAAGGTCAGGGGCGTCACGATCAGCATGGGGATCATCTGCAACTGTTCGAACCCGTCGGCCCAGACCCCGATGATGAAGCCGAACAGGCTGAAGGTCACCGAAATCAGGATCAGGAAGGTCATCATCCAGACCGGGTGCAGGATCTGCAGCGGCACGAACAGGGACGCCGTCGCCAGGATGATCAGGCCCAGCACCGCCGACTTGGTCGCCGCCGCCCCGACATAGGCCAGCACGATCTCCAGCGACGACACGGGCGCGGAGAGGATCTCGTAGATCGTGCCGGTGAACTTGGGGAAATAGATGCCGAACGAGGCGTTGAAGATCGACTGGGTGAACAGGCTGAGCATGATCAGGCCCGGCACGATGAAGGCGCCGTAGGGCACGCCGCCGACCTCCTGCATCCGGCTGCCGATGGCGCCGCCGAAGACGACGAAATACAGGGCCGTGGTGATGACCGGCGTGACCACGCTCTGCCACAGGGTGCGAAGCGCGCGCGCCATCTCGAAGCGATAGATGGCCCAGACGCCGTATCCGTTGAAGGTCATGCGGCGGCTCCGTTCGTGTGGACCAGGCTGACGAAGATGTCTTCCAGCGAGCTCTGGCGAGTGTTCAGGTCCTTGAAGCCGATGTTCAGCCCCTCCAGCCTGCGGATCAGCGAGGGAACGCCGGTGTCGTCGGCGTTGGCGTCGAAACTGTATTCAAGCTCGCCCCCGTCGTTCTTCAGCGTCAGGTCCCAGTCGGACAGTTCGGCGGGCAGGGCGTTCAGCGCATCGACCAGGTTCAGCGTCAGGGTCTTCTTGCCCAGCTTCTTCATCAGGGCCGTCTTTTCTTCGACCAGGATCAGTTCGCCCTTCAGGATCACCCCGATCCGGTCGGCCATCTCCTCGGCCTCCTCGATATAGTGGGTGGTCAGTATGATGGTGACGCCGCGTTCGCGCAGGCGTCGCACCATGGCCCACATGTCGCGACGCAGCTCCACGTCCACCCCGGCGGTCGGTTCGTCCAGGAACAGGATGTCCGGCTCGTGGCTGAGGGCCTTGGCGATCATGACGCGCCGTTTCATGCCGCCCGACAGGGTGCGCAGCTTGGCGTCGCGCTTGTCCCACAGCGAAAGGTCGCGCAGCAGTTGTTCGATAAAGGCCGGGTTCGGCGCCTTGCCGAACAGACCCCGGCTGAAGGTGACCGTGGCCATGACCGTCTCGAAGGCATCGGTGGTCAACTCCTGTGGCACCAGGCCGATCTTGGTGCGGGCGGCGCGAAAATCGGTCTGGATGTCGTGACCGTCCGCGACCACCGTGCCCGTCGACGGTGTGACGATGCCGCAGATGATGGAGATCAGGGTGGTCTTGCCCGCCCCGTTCGGCCCCAGAAGCGCGAAGATTTCGCCCTTCTCGATGCTCAGGTCGATACGCTTCAACGCCTGAAGCCCGGACTTGTAGGTCTTGGTCAGGCCGTCGATCTGGATAACGGGCATGCAGCCTCCTGGCGCGGCGGGCGCGGGGGCGCATCGCCGGATGTGGCGGCAATATGGCGTGCCGTCGCCCGCACTCAAGAGGGTGGGCGTCCGCCAAGTCGTTGTTAACCCGATTGGCGCACCTTGGCGGCCTGTGCCCTGGTCTCGACGGGAGCTTGCGTGTCGTCCCTGTCCCCCGCCCACCGCGCCGCCCTGACGGCGGTCGTCGAGGCCTGTCCCGATGCGTCGCTGGCGCAGTTGGGCGGGGCGGTGGCGGCCATGGCGGGCGACAAGGCGGCGGAACTGGCCGTCATCGTGGGCCAGGAGGCGCGCGACCGCGCCCGGCGCGCCACCGCCTTCGCGCCGCTGCTGCCCCTGTTCCAGGCCCGCGCCGACGGCGTGCCGGCCCTGACCTTTCCCCCCGCAGTTCTGGCGCGCGTCTGGCGCGCGGTGGTGGTGGGCGAGGAGGGCTTTCTGCCGCTGCTGGACGGGGCGGCGACCGTGGATGGGGAATGGACCCTGGCGGCGGATCGGCTGTGCGCGCGGGCGGCGGCGGTGCTGCGCGACCGGCCGCGCGAGGTCTGGCCGGAGTTTCAGCGCCCGCCGGACGGGGCGCCGCCGTCCACACCGGCCGAGCTGGCCGGCTGTTTCGACCTGACGCCTCTGGCCCGGACCGCCCTGCCGCGCCTGTCGGTCTGGCTGGAGCGGCCGGACGACAACCAGTTGGCGGGTTTGCGTCTGCTGATCCAGGACTGCCTGGCGGTGGCCCCGGACGGCGGGCGACGGATGATAGACATTCTATTCGCCCATGTGGCGGACGCCGAGCGGATGCTGCGGGTGGTGACGCGCACCAGCCGCTTGGCCGACCGCGAGGTGACGCTGAGCCATTCGGACATGGGCGTCTTCGTCGAGCGGCTGCTGGCCTCGGTCCAGGCGCGGGTCCAGGGGATGCAGGCGCTGCGATCCTCCCTGGCCTCTGACGCCATGCAGACGGTGGTGGATCAGGTCGGATGGTGCGCCGGCGTCCTGGCCGAGATGGACATCTCCCTGCAGATTCGCCCCGATTCCAGCTGGGGCAAGACGGCGCGGATGGCGCGGGTGCAGGTGTCGGGCCAGCTCTCTGGGCTGATGAAGTCGACGGCGGCGGCTGTGCATGCGGCCCTGCCGATGAAGCGCCGCACCCTCGCCGGACGCATGACGCGGATGTCTCCCTGGCTGGAGGCCCCGGCGGACGGCGAGCCGATCGAGGTGGCGGCGGCCCTGCTGACGGCGATGGCGGCCCTGCGCGGGGCCGCCGTCACCTTCGGCTGCGAGGCCGACCGCGCGGCGCTGAAGACAGAGATGACCGACTATCTGTCCGCCTGGGCCAATGAGGCGCTGGACGGGGTGGCTGACGGCGAGGTCGACAACCCCGACCAGGCGTTGAGATTGGTCGGGATCGCCGCCCGGTTCCTGACGCTGATCGAGGCGCTGGAGGCGGCGCGCGCGGTGCGACGACGCGCCGCGACGGCCGAGACCGCCCGACTGCCCCAAGGCGCGTGAAAGGCGGCTCGCCCGACGGCCATTGTTCGGCTAGACCCCTGAACCATGATCGCCTTCTGGATGATGACGGGACTGGCGGCGGCCCTGGCCGCACTGTTGGTGCTGGCGGGCGCGCGGCGCGGCGCCGAACCGGCGACGGACGCCCAGACGCAGGCCGGATCGCGCGAGATCGAGGAACTGGACCGGCTGAAGGCGCGCGGCCTTCTGGACGAGGCCGCCCATTCGGCGGCGCGGGCCGAGGCGGCACGCCGGCTTCTGGCCATGACGGCGACGGCGGCCCCGGTCGCGGGCGCCAGAGACAGGCTGTGGGTGCTGGGCGGGGTCGGCGTGACGGTGGCGGGGGCGCTGGGCCTCTATGTCGCAACAGGCGCGCCCGGCCTGCCGGATCAGGGCTATGAGCGCAGGGTGGACGCCTGGGCGGCCGACCTGAACAATCTGGAGCCAGCGCAGCTGGCGGCCGTGACCGCCCGCGTCGCCAGGGAAAGGCCCGGCGATCGCCAGGCCCTGGCCATGCTGGGCGCCGCCCGTTTCGCCGCCGACGATCCGCTGGGCGCGGCCTCGGCCTTCCGCCGGTTGATCGACCTGGACCCCAAGGACGCCCAGGCCTGGGCGCGACTGGGCGAAAGCCTGGTGGTGGCCAATGACAACCAGATCGGCGGCGACGCCGAGGCGGCCTTCCGCCAGGCGCTGAACCTGGACGCCGATCAGCTGGGCGCGCGCTTCTTCCTGGGCGAGGCGGCGCTCAGGCGGGGCGACCGTGTGGCGGCGCGCGATCTGTGGGCGCCCCTGATCGCGGCCCTCGATCCGGCCGATCCGCGCCGCCAGGATCTGGAACGCCGCCTGCCCGAGGCGAGGCCGCAATGACGCATTGGTCGCGCCCGGCGCGGTGGCTATACGGCGTCGAACCGAAGAGGTCCGTCGCATGAGTTGGCTGCCCAGATCTCCAAAGGCCCGTCGCCGTCTGTGGGTCGTCGTCGCCGTGGCGCCGATCCTGGCGCTGGCGGTCGGCCTGTCGCTGTGGGCCATGCAGGACAGCGTGACCTTCTTCTATTCCCCGTCCGAGGCCACGGCCGACAAGGCGCCGGAAGGCCGCAACATCCGCCTGGGGGGCCTGGTCGAGGTCGGCAGCGTGCAGAAGTCCGGCGACGGCGTGGTGGCCTTTTCCGTCACCGACAATGTGGGCGTGACCCGCGTGGTCTATCACGGCGACCTGCCGGACCTGTTCCGCGAGGGGCAGGGGATCGTGGCGCAAGGGTCGTTCGGCGCCGACCGCACCTTCCACGCCAGCCAGGTCCTGGCCAAGCACGACGAGAACTATATGCCGCGCGAGGTCGCCGACCGCCTGAAGGAAAAGGGCGAATGGCGGCCTGACGGCGCGCCGTCGCAGGGCGAGATCCGTCAGGGAGCCTCGTCCCTGTGATCGCCGAATTCGGGGCCTTCGCCCTTTCGCTGGCTTTGGCGCTTTCGATCCTCCAGGCTGGGCTGGCGACGGCGGGGCGGCTGCGTCGCAGCCCCGTGCTGGCGGGGGCGGCTCAGGGGGCGGCGCTGGCGGCGGCGGGTGCGGTGGCGCTGGCTTTCGCGGCCCTGATCTACGCCTTCGTCATTTCGGATTTCTCGGTGTCGAACGTGGCGGCCAACAGCCACACCGACAAGCCGATGCTGTACAAGGTCGCCGGCGCCTGGGGCAGTCACGAAGGCTCGCTTCTGCTGTGGTGTCTGGTGCTGACCGTCTTCGGCGGAGCGCTGGCGCGGGCGCGCGGCCTGCCGTTCGGACTGAAGGCGTCGGCGGTGGCGGTGCAGGGGGCCTTGGGTTCGCTGTTCCTGGCCTTTGCGGTCTTCACCTCCAGCCCCTTCACCCGTCTGGACCCCGCGCCGTTCCAGGGCGCGTCGCTGAACCCCCTGCTGCAGGACCCGGCCTTGGCGGTGCATCCGCCGCTGCTCTACGCGGGCTATGTCGGGTTTTCGGTCTGTTTCTCATTGGCGGTCGCGGCCCTGATCGAGGGGCGGGCGCAGACGGCCTTTTGGCCGGCATGGGGGCGTTGGGTGCGGCCCTGGGCGCTGGCCAGCTGGGCGTTTCTGACGGTCGGGATCACCCTGGGGTCGTTCTGGGCCTATTATGAACTGGGCTGGGGCGGTTGGTGGTTCTGGGACCCTGTGGAGAACGCCAGCTTCATGCCGTGGCTGGCGGGCGCGGCCTTGCTGCACAGCGCGGTGGTGACCGAGCGGCGCGGGGCGCTGGCGGGATGGACGGTGTTTCTGGCGCTGCTGGCCTTCACCTTCTCCATGCTGGGGGCGTTCCTGGTCCGTTCGGGCGTGCTGACCAGCGTCCACGCCTTCGCCGTCGATCCTCAGCGCGGCATGATGCTGCTGGCCATCCTGGGCGTCACGGCGGGCGCGGCCTTCGCCCTGTTCGCCTGGCGCGCGCCGCAGTTGAAGGGCGGGGGGCTGTTCGCGCCGATCAGTCGCGAGGGCGCGCTGGTGCTGAACAACCTGTTCCTGACGGCGGCGGCGGCGACCGTGCTGCTGGGCACCCTGTATCCGCTGATCCTGGAGGCGGCGTCCGGCGCGACCATCTCCGTCGGCCCGCCCTATTTCGCCGCCACCTTCACGCCGCTGATGATGGTGGCCTTTCTGATCCTGCCGGCCGGGCCGCTGCTGGCGTGGAAGCGCGGCGATCTGCCCGGCGCCTTGCAACGACTGGCCGTGGCGGGCGGCATAGCCCTTCTGTCGGCCCTGGCGGCCTACGCCCTGTGGGAGCCCCGCAAGGCCCTGGCCGCCGTCGGCATCGGGGTCGGGGCTTGGTTGATCGCCGGATCGCTGGCCGAGGTCGCCGAGCGCATCCGCCTGTTCCGCGCCGGCGGCGCCGAGACCTGGCGCCGGATGAAGGGCCTGCCGCTGGGCGCCTGGGGCATGGCGCTGGCGCATCTGGGGGTGGGTGTCTTCATCCTGGGCGCCGTGGTCGAGACGGGGTTCAAGGCCGAGGCGGCGCGATCGCTGACCCTGGGCCAGAGCGTGTCGGCCGGGCCGTGGTCGGTGACGCTGGACGATGTGCGGGTGGTCGAGGGGCCGAACTATCTGGCCGAACAGGGGCGGCTGACCGTGCGCCCCGCCGACGACCGGGGGCGGGCGACGACCGTCACGGCCGAACGCCGCTTCTTCCCCGCCGGCGGCCAGACCACGACCGAGGTCGGCCTGGATTTCCGGGGGCTGGACGACGTCTATGTGGTGATCGGCGAGCGGGCAGGCAGTCCCCAGCAACCGGCCTGGGTCGTGCGCCTGTACTGGAACCCGTGGGCGCGGCTGATCTTCCTGGGGCCGGCGATCATGGCTCTGGGCGGGGCGCTGTCGCTGATGGATCGCCGACTGCGCCTGGGCGTGGGCCAAAGACGGCGGAAGGCGGCATGAGGCGCATGGCGACCTTGATGGCCGCGCCGGTCCTGGCGTTGATGCTGACGGCGGCCGAGCCGCCCGCCGCGCCCGACCGGCCGTTGGCCGATGCGGCCCAGGAGGCCCGCGCCCAGGCCCTGTTCAAGGACGTGCGCTGCGTCGTCTGCCAGCACGAGGCCATCGCCGACAGCCCGGCGGGCGTCGCCGGCGACATGCGCCGCCTGATCCGCGAGGAGATCGCGGCGGGCGCCACCGACCAGGCGGTGCGCGACGATCTGGTGCGCCGCTTCGGCGACTATGTGCTGTTCACCCCGCCGGTTCGGGCGGGCACCTGGCTGTTGTGGTTCGGGCCGTTCGTGCTGGTGCTGCTGGCCGGGGCCGCCTTGCTGCTGCGCGTGCGTCGCAAGCCCGCTGAGACCCCCGGCCTGACACCCGACGAGGAGCGGCGGCTGGACGAAGTTCTACGAAATGAGAAGCTTCGCCGCGATCCTGACGCAACCTCGCCTCACGACGGGCTTTAGTCGGGACCAACCATCGAACGTCGGCATTGGCGCAAAAGCCTTCCGGCCTATATCAATCGCGTAAGCGGCGCCCGTCTGGCGCCGGACAGAGGATCGCAAGGACCACGATGCTGAAGCGCAAGGAGTTCATTCTGGGGGCCGCGGCCGGCCTGACCCTGGCGGCGGCGGCGACCGCCGGCGGCGTGATCAACTGGCCCGGCGCGCACGCCGAACCCCAGGCGGTCAACCGCATCACCCCGGTCCCGGCCAATGGTGACAGCTTCACCCCGCCGCCGGGCGCGCCGAGCAGCTTCGCGACCATCTTCGAACAGGTGGCCCCGGCCGTCGTTCAGATCGACGTGACGGTCAAGGTCGATCAGCCCCAGGGCGGCGCCTTCACCATTCCCGGCCTGCCGTTCCAGTTCGTGCCCCCGCAAGGGCGCGGCGGTCAGGGCGGCGACGAGCCGCAGACGACCCAGGGCGCCGGCTCGGGCTTCTTCATCTCGCAGGACGGCTTCATCGTCACCAACAACCACGTCGTCGCCGACGCGACCGAGATCAAGGTCAAGATGTCGGACGGGCGCGAACTGCCGGCCCGCCTGATCGGCCGCGACGCCGGCACCGACCTGGCGGTGATCAAGGTCGAGGGCAACGACTTCAAATACGTCAGCTTCGAAGAAACGGCCCAGCCCCGCGTCGGCGACTGGGTCATCGCCATCGGCAACCCGTTCGGCCTGGGCGGCACCGCCACGGCGGGCATCGTCTCGGCCAAGGCGCGCGACATCGATCCGTCGGGCTACAACGACTACATCCAGATCGATGCGGCCATCAACCGGGGCAACTCGGGCGGCCCGACCTTCGACATCTACGGCCGCGTCATCGGCGTGAACTCCGCCATCTATTCGCCTACCGGCGGATCGGTCGGCATCGGCTTCGCCATCCCGGCCGAGACGGCCAAGGCGATCACCGAGCGGCTGATGCGCGGTGAGTCGATCGAGCGCGGCTATGTCGGCCTGGGTCTTCGCACTCTCAGCCCCGAGTCATGGGAAGCCCTGGGGCAGGCCAAGGACTTCAAGGGCGCTCTGATCGAAAGCGTCACCGAAGACGGACCTTCAGCGCGCGCTGGCGTTCAGGTCGGCGACCTTCTGGTCGGTGTGAATGGCGAGGCGGTCGCCAACAGTCAGGAAGCCACCCGTCGCGTAGGCGCAGCCAAGCCGGGCGACACCATTCGGCTGGAGGTCATTCGCGACGGTCGGCGTCAGACGCTGAGTGTGCGTTCCGGCACGCGCCCTTCCGAAGAGGAGTTGAACGCCACCGAGGACGGCGGAGCCGTCAAACCGGGCCAAAACCAGCCGGGTCAGAGCGAAACCATCGAAGGTCTCGGCGTCAGCGCCATCACGCCCGCTGCGCGTTCTCGGTTCAGTCTGCCGGCCAATGTGACCGGGGTCGTCATCACCAACGTCGAACAGGGATCGGCTGCGGCGCGTCTCGGCTTCATGCCTGGCTTCGTGATCACGCGCGCGAACGACCGCAACATCACGTCGGCCGCCGACCTGCGTGCTGCTGTCACTGCGGCGAAACAGGCGGGTCGTCCCGCCATCTTGTTGTTCGTCCGCACGCCTCAGGGCACCAGCCCTGTGCCGCTGCGGTTCGCCACCGGCGAATGATCGGCATTCTGACCAAGCCTTAACTCGTCAATCGCCGCCGATGCGCTAACATCGGCGGCGATTTTGATTCCGGGAGGGGTTCATGCGGATTCTGGTGGTCGAGGATGACGCCGAGGCGGCGACCGCCATGGTGCGGGGCCTGTCCGAGGCGGGGCACGAGGTGACCCATGCGGTGGACGGCGCCTTCGGCCTGCTGGAATCGCAGAAGGGCGGCTATGACGTCTATGTGGTGGACCGGATGATGCCGCGTCTGGACGGCGTCGGCATGGTCGAGACGGTCAGGAAGGGCGGCGATCAGACCCCGGTCCTGTTCCTGTCGGCCCTGGGCGAGGTCGAGGATCGGGTCACGGGCCTGAAGGCCGGCGCCGACGACTATCTGGTCAAACCCTACGCCTTCGCCGAACTGATCGCGCGGGTCGAGGCCCTGGCGCGCCGTCGCGAGACGGGCGGCGTGCAGACCGTGCTGAAGGTCGGAGACCTGGAGATGAACCTGATCGGCCGCACCGTGCATCGCGGAACCACCGAGATCGACCTGCAGCCGCGCGAGTTCCAGTTGCTGGAGTTCCTGATGCGCCACGCCGGCCAGTCGGTGACGCGCACCATGCTGCTGGAAAAGGTTTGGGAATACCATTTCGACCCCCAGACCAACGTCATCGACGTCCACATCAGCCGCCTGCGCTCCAAGATCGACAAGGGGTTCGACAAGGCCATGCTTCAGACCGTGCGCGGCGCGGGGTATCGGTTGGAGGCGTGAGCAGGGACGGGTGAAAAGTGCTAGTGAGCGAGGGGTGAGCGAGAAATCTCAATACGGCGACGCTTCGGCTCATCTCTTGCTCACTGGCACTTTTCACTGAACCCGAGCCGCCGCCCACCACCCCCTCATCCCATGCGCCTCCCTTCCGTCCTTCGTCGCACGCCGTTTCGGCTGACGCTGTTGTTCCTGGCGCTGTTCGTGGCGGCGGCGGGGGCGATCCTGGCCTATGTCTATTTCGCCTCGGCGTCGGAGGCGCAGGGGCGGGCGAGGGCGGATGTGGAGGGCGAGCTGGGCGCACTGACCGCCATTCACCGCACGCGCGGGATCGACGCCCTGAACCAGGCCCTGGTCGAACGCACCATTCGCGGCGGGCCGTACCTGTATCTGCTGACCGGGCCGGACGGAAAGATCGTCACCGGCAATCTGTCGGTCATGCCCTTCGACCTGAAGGGGCCGCCGCAGGTCGGTCAGGGCGAATGGAGCACCTTTCGCCTGACCAGCGCCGACGCCGAGGGACGGGTGCAGAACCGGCGCTCCATCGGCGTGGTGATGCCGCTGGCGGGGGGCGACACCCTGTTCGTGGGCGAGGACATCGGCGGCATCGAGGCCTATCTGGCGCGCCTGACCCAGGCGCTGTGGGGCGCCATGGCCCTGGTCATGCTGCTGGGCCTGGCGGGCGGGCTCTACATCAGCCGGCGGGTGGAGCGGTCGATGGCCGGGCTGAACCAGGTCGTGCAGGCGGTTCAGGAAGGCGATTTGAAGGTTCGCGCGCCCGTGCGTCACACCGGCGACGAACTGGACGAACTGGGCCAGGGGCTGAACACCATGCTGGATCAGCTGGAGGCGTCCATGGCCTCGATCCGGCACGCCGGCGACGCCATCGCCCACGACCTGCGCTCGCCCCTGACGCGGATGCGGGCCAAGCTGGAGGTGGCTTTGATCGACGCCGAGGCGGGCAAGATCGACGGGGTCGACGCCCTGGGCGTCGCCCTGGACGAGGCGGATCACCTGCTGAAGACCTTCAACACCGTCCTGGCCATCGCCCGGCTGCAGGCGGGTGGCGCGCCGGACCCCAAGGTCATGGACGCCGCCGACCTGGCCGCCGACATGGCCGAGCTTTACGAACCGGCGGCCGAGGACAAGTCCATCGACTTCTCCGCCGAGATCGACCGGGGGCTGATGATCGAGGGCAACCAGCCCTTCCTGGCCCAGGCCCTGGCCAATCTGATCGACAACGCCATCAAATACACCCCGGCGGGCGGGGCGGTGAAGCTGAGGGCGCGGCGGCGTTCGTCCGGCGAGATCGAATATTCCGTCACCGACACCGGACCCGGCGTGCCGGAGGAGGACCGCGAGCGGGTGGTCCAGCGGTTCGTGCGCCTGGACAACAGCCGCACCGAACCGGGTTCGGGCCTGGGCCTTTCGCTGGTGACGGCGGTGGCCGAGGCCCACGGCGGCCGGATCGTGCTGGACGAAGGCCCGGGCGCCTATGGCGACTTCGGTCCGGGCCTGCGGGTCGCGCTGGTGTTGCCGGCCGCCTTGGCCACCCATTAAATCTGCTCATCCCCGTGAAAGCGGGGACCCAGTTCTTTGGGCGTGCGGACTTGTGGGCCGTGTCGGGATCGTGGTCCAACACCCTGCCGAGCGACAGCACTGGGTCCCCGCTTTCGCGGGGATGAGCGGAAGATTTGAATGCCTGAACTCAAGTCCAAACCCCTGTTTCAATCCCTCGCCCCCGCCGGCCCCGTCGCCAACCCCGCCGCCGGAGACCGCCTGTACGAGACCTTGACCGAGGCCGCCGCGGCGGACGGCTGGTCCGACGTCCTGACCGCCGCCTGGCCCGCCCTGGCTCCCGTCGCGGGCGCCTCGCCCTATCTGACCGGGCTGATGCGCCGCCGCCCGGCCCATCTGCGCCGGCTGCTGGAGGGCGATCCGGCCGAGGGCCTGGCTCGGATCCTCGCCGAGGCCGACGCGCTGGACGGCGAACCCGACGATGTGCGGGCGCCGTTGCGGGTGCTGAAGGCCGATCTGCATCTGCTGACGGCGCTGGCCGATCTGGGCGGCGTGTGGAATCTGGACCAGGTCACGGACGCCCTGTCGAGATTCGCGGACGCCGCCTGCCGCGCGGCCCTGCGCGCCGTCGCGGCCGAACAGAGGGCGCGGGGTCGGCTGATCTCGCCGCCCGACGATTCGCGCGGCCCCGTGCCCGGCCTGTTCGGCGTGGCCATGGGCAAGCACGGCGCCAATGAGCTGAACTATTCCTCCGATATCGACATCTCCCTCTTCTTCGAGCCGCGCCTGACCACCCTGGCCCTGGCCGAGGGGGTGGAGATGCAGGACTTCGCCAATCGCATCGGCAAGGGGATCGCCACCCTGCTCAGCGAGCGGACGGCCGACGGCTATGTGTTTCGGGTTGATCTGCGGCTGCGGCCCGATCCGTCGTCGACGCCCCCGGTGGTCGCCGCCCCCATGGCCCTGGCCTATTACGAAAGCGTCGGCCAGAACTGGGAGCGGGCGGCCTTCATCAAGGCGCGGCCGGTGCTGGGCGACCTGCGCGCGGCGGGGCGGTTCCTGAAGGCGCTGGTCCCCTTCGTCTGGCGGCGCAGCCTGGACTATGCCGCCGTCCTCGACATCCAGGCGATCAAGCGCCAGATCCACGTCCACAAGACCGGCGAGGGGCTGGCCGCGGCGGGCGCCAATCTGAAACTGGGGCGCGGCGGCATCCGCGAGATCGAGTTCTACGCCCAGACGCAGCAGCTGATCCTGGCGGGTCGCGATCCGGCCCTGAGGACGCCGCGCACCATAAAGGCGCTCTACGCCCTGGCCGACGCCGGCCATATTCCCCCCGCCGTCGCCGACGAACTGTCGGCCGCCTATGTCGAACTGCGCGGTCTGGAGCATCGGGTGCAGATGCTGGACGATGAACAGACCCACCGCCTGCCCGAGGACGCCGAACGCCGCGCCGCCGTCGCCGCCCTGGCCGGCGGGTCGCACCTGTCGGCCTTCGACGCCCATGTCGAGGCGATGCTGGCGAGGGTCAATACCCGCTATGGCGAACTGTTCGAGGGCGGCGAGGATCTGGATTCCAGCTATGGCAGCCTGGTCTTCACCGGTGTCGAGAACGACCCGGAGACGCTGGAGACCCTGAAGCGGATGGGGTTCTCCGAGGCGGGCTCGGTCGCCGACACCATCCGCGCCTGGCACCACGGCCGCATCCCCGCGACCCGCACTGAACGGGGGCGTGAACTGTTCACCCGCCTCGCGCCGCGCCTGCTGGAGGCGGTGGCGCGGTCCGGGGCGCCCGACGACGCCTTTCGCCGGTTCGCCGTCTTCTTCTCCGGTCTGACGGCGGGGGTTCAGGTCCAGGCCCTGTTCCTGAACCAGCCCAGGCTGTTCGAGATGGTGGTCGGCGTCATGGCCTTCGCCCCGCGCCTGGCCCGCACCCTGGGGCGTCAGCCGGCGGCCCTGGACGGGGTGCTGGATGCGCGCTTTCTGGCCGACCTGTCCGACGATACCGGCCTGACCGAACAGATCCTGCGCGAGGCGGGCGAGACCGAGGATTTCGAGGGGGCCATGAACGCGGTGCGCCGCCTGCACCGCGAACAGATGTTCCGCATCGGCATCCACGCCCTGACCGGGCGGGCGGGGGCCGAGGCGGCCGGCCGGGCCTACGCCGCCCTGGCCGATGCGGCGATGCGGACCCTGTCGCCGGCGGCCCTGGCCGAGACGGTGCGGCTGGGCGGTGATTTTCCGGGCGCGGTCGCGGTGGTGGCGCTGGGCAAGGCCGGCTCTCGCGAGATGACGGCCGGGTCCGACCTGGACCTGATGACGCTTTACGAGGCCCCGCCCGAGGCGACATCGACCCTGAAGGACTGGACCGCCGACGTCTTCTACGCCCGTTTCACCCAGCGCCTGATCGCGGCCCTGTCGGCGCATACGGCGGAAGGGGGGCTGTATGAGGTCGATATGCGTCTGCGGCCCACGGGGTCGAAGGGGCCGGTTTCGGTGCGCCTGTCGGCCTTCGACGCCTATTACGCCAAGGAGGCTGAGACGTGGGAGTTCATGGTCCTGACCCGCGCCCGCGTGGTCTGGGCCAGCGACCCGGCCTTCGGCGAGCGTGTCGCGGCGGCCATCGAGGCGGCTCTGCGCCGTCCGCGCCCCGGCGTCGATGTCGCCGCCGACGTGCGCAGGATGCGGGGACTGATGGACCGCGAGCGTCGTCCGCATGGATTCTGGGATTTGAAACTGTCCCCCGGCGGACAGGTGGACGCCGAGTTCGCGGCCCAGTTCCGCCAGCTTCAGGCCGCCGCCATCGGCGAACCGCTGACCCTGTCCACCCTGGAGGCGCTGCACGACGATCCGGTCCTGGCCGAGGCGTGGCGGGTTCAGCAGCGGCTGGCCCATCTGCTGGCCGCCGCCTTCGAGGGGCGGGTCGACCCGGAGACCGAGCCGTCGGTGTTCCAGCTGCGTCTGGCCGAGGCGGCGGGGGCGCCCGATTTCGACACCCTTAAGACCGAACTGACCGACCTGCGCGGGCGCGCCCGAAAGGCCTTCGAACGGGTGGTTCCGGCGGGTCGCGACGGAGAATCGGAGACGCCGCGTTCAATCTCCTGACAGGGCTATGTCCGGCCGCTTCGTGCGGCCAAAGGAGACGATCGAGATGAGAATGACCTTTCTGACCGGCCTGGGCGCCGTCGCGCTGGCCGCCAGCGCCGGCGTTGCGACCGCACAGACCCCGCCTGCGCCGCATCATGCACGCGGCGAGCCGAACCGCCAGATCACCCGCGCCGAGTTCGTCGATGGGCGTATCGCGCGCCTGACGGCGATGGATGCGAACCGCGACGGGACGATCAGCGTCGAGGAGCGCCAGGCGGCCATGCAGGCCCGGCGCACCGACCGCGCCGACGCCCGCTTCGCCAAGCTGGACGCCAACGGCGACGGCTCGATCAGCCGCGCCGAGTTCGACGCCGCCCACGCCGCCCGTCCCGAACGCGGCGCCCGCGAGGGTCGTCGC
>NZ_DALZQC010000082.1:0-15768 GCF_032017145.1 Brevundimonas sp. | reverse complement strand
GCGGCGTGGCCCGCGCCCTGGGCGAGGCCGCCCTGGCCTTCGCCCGCGACGCCGGATTCAAGGCCATGCAGTTCAACGCCGTCGTGGAGACCAATACGGTCGCCGTCGCCCTGTGGAGAAAGCTCGGCTTCGACATCGTGGCGACGGTCCCAGAAGCGTTCGATCACCCGACGCACGGCCTGGTCGGGCTGCACATCATGTATCGCCGCCTCTGAACCGTCAGTCGCGCGGTTGCAGCCGCGCCGCCAGGCTGGAGGTGTCCCAGCGATTTCCGCCCATGCCCTGCACCTCGGCGTAGAACTGGTCGACCAGAGCCGTCAGGGCCAGTTTGGCGCCGTTCGACCGCGCCTCGTCGAGCACCAGACCCAGATCCTTGCGCATCCAGTCGACGGCGAAACCGAATTCGAACTCGCCCCTAGCCGCCGTCTTCCAGCGGTTGTCCATCTGCCAGCTCTGCGCCGCGCCCTTCGACACGGCCTCATAGGCGGCGTCGGTGTCGAGACCCGCGACCTGTGCGAAATGCACCGCCTCGGCCAGGCCCTGGACCACGCCGGCGATGGCGATCTGGTTGACCATCTTGGTCAGTTGGCCCGATCCCGCCGGCCCCATGTGTTTGATCGCCTTGGAATAGGCGTTCAGGGCAGGCTCCGCCTTGGCCAGAGCTTCGGCGTCGCCGCCCGCCATGACGCTGAGCTGGCCGTTTTCCGCCCCGGCCTGACCGCCCGAAACCGGCGCGTCGATGAAGCGACGCCCCTGCCCCGCCGCCCGTTCGGCCATCTCGCGCGCCAGCTTGGCCGACGTGGTCGTGTGATCGACGACGACGGCGCCCTGGGCCAGATGCGGCAAGGCTTCGGTCACGACCGCGCGCACGTCGTCGTCATTGCCGACGCACAGGATGAACAGGTCCACGCCCTGCGCCGCCTCGGCCACGGTCTCCGCAGCCCGCCCGCCGGTCGCGGCGGCCCAGGCCTGGGCCTTGGCGGTCGTGCGGTTGAAGCCGGTCACGTCGTGGCCCGCCTGGACCAGGTGACGCGCCATCGGGGCGCCCATGACGCCCAGGCCGGCGAAAGCGATCTTCATTTCAGGCTCCTGAAAGCGTTTGCGCCGGACTAGGCCGCGTCGCGCCGCCGTTCAAGGTCAACGCGCGGTTAACTTTGCCGAGCCAGAATGGGACACCATTCGTCGGGGTGCGCGTCCATGTCCGTGAGCGATCGTCCGATCCTCATCAAGAAAGTCAAAAAGGTCTCCGGCGGGGGGCACCATGGCGGCGCGTGGAAGGTGGCCTATGCAGACTTCGTGACCGCCATGATGGCCTTCTTCCTTCTGATGTGGCTGATCAACACGACCGACCCGGAACAGAAGCGCGGCATAGCCGAATATTTCGCCCCGGCCAGCGTGTCGGAAACCACATCGGGTTCGGGCGGCATACTGGGCGGCACGGCGTTGGGCGACGACGGTCCGAAAAGCTCCGGCTCGCAATCCGTGCTGCAGGAGCTGGCGCCCGAGGCGCCGGCGACCGACCAGACCGGGCCCAGCGCCAACCTGTCCTCGGCCAGCGACGCGGCGCTCCAGGCCGAGATGCAGAAGCGCGAGGCGGCCGAGTTCGCCAGCGCCGCCGAATCCCTGCGTCAGGCCATTCAGTCGATGCCGGAACTGGCCGAACTGTCCAAACAGCTGATCGTGGACCAGACGCCGGAGGGCCTGCGCATCCAACTGGTCGACCAGGAAGGCCGGTCGATGTTCGACAACAACTCGGCCCGCCCCAACGCCCGCGCCCAGGTGCTGCTGCGGGCGGTGTCCAAGGTCATCAATCAACTGCCCAACCGCATCTCCATCACCGGCCACACCAGCGCCACGGCCGGCTCCAATCGCGCCAGCGCTCCGGCGGATTGGAGCCTGTCGTCAGAACGCGCCAACGCCTCGCGCCTGGTGCTGCAATCGGCCGGCGTCGACGCCGACCGCATCTATTCGGTGGCGGGCAAGGCCGGGTCCGACCCCCTCTATCCCGACGACCCCAGCCTGGCCGGGAACCGCCGCATCGCCATCGTCCTGTTGCGCGAGGCGCCGGTCCTGCCCACGGACACTTCGCTGTGACCCGCCCGGCTGCAACACCGACGCTTGCAGCCCGCACGCGAATGACGGCAAATCGCGCCATGAGCGTGATGTCGCAAAATCGGCAAGATCGGATGCGGACCTGAGGCCGTGACCCAGCACGTTCCGACACGCCAGCTTCGCTTCTTCATGACCTCGGTGGCGCCCTGCCCCTATCTGCCCGGCAAGACGGAACGGAAGGTGTTCGCCAACCTGCCCTTTTCCGACGGCGCGCACGTCAATGACGAACTGACCCTGGCCGGATTTCGCCGCAGCCAGAACATCGCCTATCGCCCGGCGTGCGAAGCCTGCGACGCCTGCGTTTCGGTGCGGCTGCCCGTGCCGGACTTCGCCTTCAGCCGGTCGCAACGCAAGGTGCTGGCCCGCAATGACGACCTGTCGCGCGCCCTGGTCGAGGCCGAGGCCACGACGGAGCAGTTCCAGCTGCTGAGGCGCTATCTGACGACCCGCCACCCGACAGGGGGGATGAGCGACATGGGCTGGCTGGACTATGTCGCCATGGTCGAGGACACGGCCGTCCGCACCCATCTGATCGAATATCGCCTGCCCTCGACCGACGGCGGGCCCGGCGATCTGGTCGCCGTGACCCTGACGGACCTGCTGAAGGACGGGCTGTCGATGGTCTACAGCTTCTACGATCCGACGATGGAACGGCGCAGCCTGGGCCGGTTCGCCATTCTGGATCATGTCCGCCAGGCCGCCATCGTAGGTCTGCCCTACGTCTATCTCGGCTATTGGGTCAGGGGTTCGGCCAAGATGGACTACAAGGCCGACTTCCGCCCGATCGAGATGCTGGGCAAGCTGGGCTGGACCCCGCTGGAGGATCAGGCGACCTGACGGCCGCCTATCTGAACTTCCTCAAGCCGCGCGGTCCCTGACGCCCCGCCCCGGCGCGTTTGCCCAGCCAATCCTTCCAGTCGGGCCAGTTGCGGCGACGTCCGCCGCCGTCCGTCCATTCCGGCCCCTGCTCGGCGTTGAACACCGCGACATCGGCCAGGCCGCCCTGTTTGAAGTTCTGCAGGCGCACGCCCTTGCCGCGCCCCATCTCGGGCAGTTCGGCCAGCGGGAAGATCAGCGTCTTGATGTTCTCGCCGATCGTGGCGACGTGGTCGCCGTTCACCCGCAGCATGGCCAGCATTTCGCCGTTCAGCACCTGTTTTCCGCCGCGCTTCTGGGCCAGGGTGTCGTCTTCCGGCGCGATAAAGCCGTACCCGGCCTTGGACGCGATCAGCAGCTTTGCGCCCGGTTGATGCGCCAGCACGGCGATGATCTCGGCCTTTTCATCCAGATCGATCATCAGGCGCAGCGGCTCGCCATGCCCGCGACCCGACGCCAGCTTGTCGGCGCCGATGGTGAAGATGCGCCCGTCCGACGCCCCGACCAGCAGTTTGTCGGTCGTATAGGCCGTGACCAGATAGGCGAGTTGGTCGCCTTCCTTGAACTTCAGTTCCGACGGATCCTCGACCTTGCCCTTGGCGGCGCGGATCCAGCCGCGTTCCGACAGGATGACGGTGATCGCCTCACGCGGGATGAAGGCTTCGGGCGCGACGAAGGCGGATGTATCGACCGCCTCGGCGATCAGGGTGCGGCGGGGCGAGATCAGCGCCTTGCGAACGGCCTCCAACTCCTTGGAGATCGCCTTCCACTGCTTGCCTTCCGACGACGTCAGCGCCTTCAGGTTGGTCAGTTCTTCCGACAGCTCCTTGAATTCCTTTTCGATCGTCATCTCTTCCAGACGCGCCAGTTGGCGCAGCCGGGTGTCGAGGATGAAGTCGGCCTGAACCTCGGTCAGACCGAACCGCGCGATCAGGACGGCCTTGGGCTGCTCTTCCTCACGGACGATGCGGATGACCTCGTCCAGATTCAGGAAGACGATCCGCAGACCTTCCAACAGGTGCAGCCGCTTCTCGACCCGCGCGATCCGCCATTCCGACCGGCGGTTCAGCACTTCGCGGCGGTGATCCAGGAAGGCCCGCAGACAGTCCTTCAGGCCCATGACGCGCGGCGTGCCCGAGGCGTCCAGCACGTTCATGTTGATCGGGAAGCGGACCTCCAGATCGGACAGTTTGAACAGGCTTTCCATCAGCATCTCGGGCTCGATGGTGCGATTCTTGGGCTCCAGGATCAGGCGGATGTCTTCGGCCGATTCATCGCGCACATCGCCCAGCAGCGGCGCCTTCTTGTGCTCGATCAGGTCCGCCAGGGCCTCGATCAGGCGCGACTTCTGCACCTGATACGGCATCTCGGTGACGATGATCTGATAGGCGCCGCGATCAAGCTTCTCCTCGACCCATTTGGCGCGCAGCCTCACCCCGCCCCGCCCCGTCTCATAGGCGTCAAGGATCGAGGCCGCGCCCTCCACCGACACGCCGCCGGTCGGGAAGTCGGGGCCGGGCACCAGTTGCACCAGGTCGGCGGTCGTCGCCTCGGGCCGCTCCAGCAACAGCTGGCAGGCGTCGATCAGTTCGCCGACATTGTGCGGCGGGATCGAGGTGGCCATGCCGACCGCGATGCCGGACGAGCCATTGGCCAGCAGGTTCGGGAAGCCGGCCGGCAGAACGACCGGCTCCTCGTCCTGATCGTCATAGGTCGGGCGGAAATCGACGGCGTCCTGATCGATGCCGTCCAGCAGCAGGACGGCGGCGGGCGTCAGCTTGCACTCGGTGTAGCGCATGGCCGCGGCGCTATCGCCGTCGATATTCCCGAAATTGCCCTGACCATCGACCAGCGGATACCGCTGGGCGAAATCCTGGGCCAGACGCACCAGGGCCTCATAGATCGAGGCGTCGCCGTGCGGGTGATAGC
The DNA here is from genome assembly GCF_032017145.1 of Brevundimonas sp. Taxonomy (GTDB): domain Bacteria; phylum Pseudomonadota; class Alphaproteobacteria; order Caulobacterales; family Caulobacteraceae; genus Brevundimonas. Next base: position 10,851 of record NZ_DALZQC010000082.1, on the reverse strand, counting down.
CACCCATGACTTCACCGACGACCTTGGCGCATTTGCGCGCCGCCGCCTGCGGGTTCAGCCGCATCTGGTGCATGGCGTACAGAATGCGCCGGTGCACGGGCTTGAAGCCGTCGCGCACGTCGGGCAACGCACGGTTGGTGATGGTCGACAGGGCGTAAGCCAGATAGCGGCGGCTGAGCGCCGTCTCCATCGACTCGTCGATGATGCGGCCGCCTTCCGGCGGCGGGGCGTGGATCGTCATGGCTCTGCGAATCGGGGATCGGAAGCGATAAGTCTAGCCCGCCAGGACGCAGTTTGGGGGATAAGCCGACATGGACGGTAACCGAAAGCCGTCGCCGTTCGTATGAAGGGACACACCCTGCGTCAGGCCGTCCTATGATCCTGTTCCTGCTGTCCTATCTCGCCGGCGTTCTGACCATCGTCAGCCCCTGCATCCTGCCCGTTCTGCCGTTCGTGTTCGCGCGGGCGGATAGGCCCTTCCTGAGGAACGGCTTTCCTCTGCTCGTCGGCATGGCCGTCACCTTCGCAGCGGTCGCCACCCTGGCGGCGCTGGGCGGGGGCTGGGCCGTGAGAGCCAATGCGGTCGGCCGCTGGATCGCCCTGGCTGTCATGGCCATGCTGGGCCTCAGCCTGCTATTCCCCGCCCTGGGCGATCGGTTGATGCGCCCATTCGTGGCGGCGGGGTCCTGGCTGACGGACAAGGCCGAACGGCATGGCGGTGACCAGGGCGACGTACGCGCCGCCCTGTTGCTGGGCGTGGCCACGGGCCTGCTGTGGGCGCCGTGCGCGGGTCCGATCCTGGGATTGATTCTGACCGGCGCCGCGCTTCAGGGCGCGGGCGTCGGCACGACCGTCCTTCTGCTGGCCTATGCGGCGGGCGCGGCCACCTCGCTGGCCCTGGCCCTGCTGGTCGGCGGGCGGGTGTTCAAGGCGATGAAGGGCGCGCTGGGCGTCGGTGAATGGGTGCGGCGGGGGCTGGGCGTTCTGGTCCTGATCGGCGTGGTCGTCATCGGCCTGGGGGCCGACACCGGCTTGCTGACCCGTATTTCCGCCGCCGGCACAGGCCGGATCGAACAGGCGCTGCTGGGCGGGATCGGTCGCGGAATGCCGACGAACGCGGCGCCGACGGACCTGGCCGACCTGCCGGTCGAGGGTGTGATGCCGCCGCTGACCGGCGCCACGACCTGGATCAACACCCCGCCGCTGACGACCGAACAGCTGCGCGGCAGGGTGGTGGTGGTCGATTTCTGGACCCACTCCTGCATCAACTGCATCCGCTCCATTCCCTATGTCCGGGCCTGGGCCGAGAAGTACAAGGATCAGGGGCTGGTGGTGATCGGCGTCCATACGCCCGAGTTCGCCTTCGAGAAGTCCGAGGCGAATGTGCGTCAGAACATCCAGCGGCTGGGCATCACCTATCCCGTGGGGATGGACAATGATTTCGCCATCTGGCGCGCGTTCAAGAACCAGTACTGGCCCGCCCATTATTTCATCGACGCCAAGGGCCAGATCCGCCACCACCACTTCGGCGAAGGCGACTACGCCGGGTCCGAGCGCGTCATCCAGCAACTGCTGAAGGAGGCCGGCGCGGCCGGCGTCGCCAATGATGTGGTCAGGGTTCAAGCCAGCGGGGCCGAAGCCGCCGCCGACATGGGACGGGTCGCCTCGCCAGAAACCTACGTCGGCTATGCCCGCGCCGATAACTTCCGCTCTCCCGGCGGTCTGGCCCGCGACGGCGTCAAGACCTATGCGGGTGCGCCGTTGCGGCTGAACGACTGGAGCCTGGCGGGCGACTGGCGTGTCACGCGCGAACACGCCGATCTGCAGAAGCCCGGCGGTCGCGTCGCCTTCCGGTTCAAGGCGCGGGACCTGCATCTGGTCATGGGGCCCAGCCAGACCGGCGCCACACCCCGCTTCCGCGTCACCATCGACGGCGCGACGCCGGGCGCCGACGCCGGTTCGGACATCGACGCCCAGGGCCTGGGTCGGATCCAGGGCGAAAGGCTCTATCAGTTGATCCGCCAGACGGGGCGGGTGCGCGAACGCACCTTCGAGATCGAGTTCCTGGACCCCGGCGTTCAGGTCTTCGCCTTCACCTTCGGCTAAAGCCGGCCGGCCTCGGCCAGCTTGTCCAACATCCATACGCGGGCGGGCGGCAGGGGCCGGTTCTGGGGGTGAAAGACGAACTGTTCCAGGAAATGGCCGGTCAGGTCGAACCCGGCGCGAACATCGCCTTCGACCAGACCCGCCTGTGCGCCCAGCATGAAGGGCGGCAGGGCCAGCATCTTGTCGGCATAGGGGGCGCCGGCCTCGCGGCTGACCGCCCGGCCGGTGCGGGGGCTGACATAGATCAGGTCGTCCGCCGTCCCCGTCGCCGCGCATTTCGACAGGTCCAGACCAAAGCCCAGGTCTTCCAGCAGCCCGGCCTCGAACCGCACGAAGATGGCTGGCCAGACATCCGGCAAGGCGAACGCCGTCATCAGGGCCTCGAAGGCCAGGAAGACGCCCGGATGCGGCTCACGCTCCGGCAAGGCGCCCTGCGCCACGGCGGCTGCGGCGGCCAGGCCGGTCAGGGCCAGGGCGTCGTCGAACAGGGCGCTAGGGCCCTCGCCCACCGGCTCCAGCCGCGCAGCGCCCAGATGGTCCGAGGTGCGCGCCCGGTAGTCCGCCACCACGCGCGCCCCAGCCTGCAGAAAGGGCCGCATCTTGCGCGACGCCCCGCCCGCCACATAGGCCGACCGCCGCCCGTGCCCCTCGGTCAGCAGATCGACGACCGCGCCCGTATCGCCGTGGACGCGGGCCGATAGAACATAGGCCTCTTCGTGGAAATCCATCGCCACGACTTAGCGCGGCCCCGCGAAGTTGGCCATACGTTCCGCCTCAATGCGCGGACGCCGCCGCCCCCTTGATCAGGGCCACGACGGCATCGGCCTTGTCGTTGGGCACCGCGAAGCTGAGCACATACTGTTCGATCTTCCACCCGTCGTCCGTCAGGCGCATGACGCCCGAGCCGCGCGTCTCGCCATAGGACGGACTGTCCAGCTTCTCCTCGAACCAGGCGATGCAGCGGCAGTCGATAGGGGCGATGGTGATGGTTCGCGACGTCGCGGGAAACGACCAGGCGCTGTCCTGCTTGAACCATGGCTCGGCGAAGGCGCGGAATTGCGCCATCGTCCAGTGCTCGCTGGCGTCCGTGCCGACGAAGCGGGCATCGGGGGCGAACAGGCTGAAATAGGTCGCTTCGTCGGCGGTGGACGAGGCCTGGTTCAGGCGATCCAGCACCGACGCCACCTGCGCCTCGGCGGTCGGGGCGGCCGTCGCGGATTGCGACAGGGCCAGGGCGGCGATCAAGGCGGTGAACATGGCGATCTCCCTTTGTCGGTTTGAAAGGGTGCAGTCCTCGCCGCCCCGCCGCAAGCCGCAATCGGGCGCCTAGGACCAATCGAAATTCAGTCGGCCGAAATTCTGAATCGTCATTCCGGGGCGTCCGAAGGACGAACCCGGAACCCAGTAGGTTCGCATCCGACATCGAATGCATACAGCGATGTGGCTGTAGCCCTGGGTTCCGGGTTCATCGCTTCGCTCAGCCCCGGAATGACGGTTGGGGCTGAATGTCGATTAAACCTAGTCCGCGCTTTCCGGCACGGGATAGGTATCCGGTTTCAGCCCCTTGGCCAGGGCCAGCAGATTGCGCGCGGCGTTTCGGCCCACGCGGTCGGCGTAGTCGTGGCCCTGGTCCGTCTCCACATAGTCGGGCCCCGGTCCTGGCCCCAGGTGCCAATAGGTCCAGCTTTGCGCCGGCATGGTGAACCCCATGTCGATCAGGGCCTGGGACACGGTGGCGACGATGTGGTGCGCCCCGTCCTCATTGCCCGTGATCACGATGCCGCCCACCTTTCCGAAGGCGACGGGCCGGCCGCTATCGTCCGTCTCCTCGAACAGGGCGTCCATCCGCTCCAAGGCGCGCATGCAGACGCTGGACATCTGGCCAACCCAGGTCGGCGTGGCGAACACCACGATATTGGCCGCGATGATCTTCTCGTGGACCGCAGGCCAGTCGTCGCCCTCGCCCTGATCGGTCTTCACGCCGGGCTTCAGGTTCAGATCGACCAGGCGGACCAGTTCGGTTTCCGCGCCGCCCTTTTTCAGTTCGTCTATCACCACCTGAGCCAGGGCCTCGGTGGTGGACGTCTCGGGCGACGGCTTCAGCGTGCAGTTCAGGATCAGGGCTTTCATCGGCGGGTCCTTTTAATGGGCCTCCAGCTAACCGATGGCCGCATCCGGCGTTCCCGCCTTGATCGAGATCATGGACGGGAGGCGTCGCCTCGACCAAGGTCGAATGGATCACCGTCGTCGCCCCGACTAGCACCGGGCGGCCCCAGGCCCTCCCCGGCCGCAGCCCACAGCCGTCCATGTCATCGCGTATCCGTAGCCAGGCCCTGAAATCCAAGGTCATGTCGGCCCACGACGCCGCCGCCCAGATTCCCCCCGGCTCGACCGTCGGCATGAGCGGTTTCACCGGATCGGGCTATCCCAAGGCTGTCCCGCCCCAGTTGGCCCAGCGGATCGAGGACGCCCATGCCGCCGGCGACGCCTTTCGCCTGAACCTGTGGACCGGCGCCTCGACAGGGCCGGAACTGGACGGCGCCCTGGCCAAGGCCGACGGGATCGAGCTGCGTCTGCCCTATAACTCCGACCCCATCGCGCGCGAGAAGATCAACGCGGGCCAGATGGAATACCTCGACATGCACCTCAGCCAGCTGGCGCCTGCCGTCTGGCAGGGTGTGCTGGGGCCGCTGGATACGGCGGTGATCGAGGTGTCGGCGATCAACGACGACGGCTCGCTGGTGCCGTCATCGTCCATCGGCAACAACAAGACCTGGCTTGATCGCGCCGATCGCGTGATCCTGGAGGTCAACCGCTGGCAGAACGCGGCGCTGGAGGGGATGCACGACATCTACTACGGCACCGCCCTGCCGCCCGACCGCGTGCCCATTCCGCTGACGCGGCCCGACCAACTGATCGGCCAGCCCAGCCTGCGTTGCGACCCCGACAAGATCGTCGCCATCGTCGAGACGGATGCCCCGGACCGCAACCTGCCCTTCGCCGCGCCCGACGCCATGGCGCGCGCCATCGCCGGCCATCTGATCGAGTTCCTGAAGCACGAGGTGAAGGTCGGCCGCCTGCCCGCCGGCCTGCTGCCGCTGCAATCCGGCGTCGGCAATGTCGCCAATGCGGTGCTGGCGGGCCTGATGGACAGCCCGTTCGAACGGATGGCCGCCTATACCGAAGTCATTCAGGACGGGATGCTGGACCTGCTGGACGCCGGCAAGCTGACCGTCGCCTCGGCGACCGCGTTTTCGCTCAGCCCCGAGGCGGCGGCCGATCTGAACGGGCGGATGACGCAGTTCCAGGGCAAGATCATCCTGCGCCCGCAGGAAATCTCGAACCACCCGGAGCTGATTCGCCGCCTGGGCTGCATCGCCATGAACGGACTGATCGAGGCCGACATCTATGGCAACGTCAACTCGACCCAGGTGATGGGATCGCGCATCCAGAACGGCATCGGCGGATCGGGCGACTTCGCGCGCAACGCCTTCATCTCCTGCTTCGTGACGCCCTCGACGGCCAAGGGGGGCAAGATTTCGGCCATCGTGCCCATGGCCAGCCACGTCGATCACATCACCCAGGACGTGCAGGTTCTGGTCACCGAACAGGGCCTGGCCGATCTGCGCGGCCTGTCGCCCAAGCAGCGCGCCCGGGTCATCATCGCTAACTGCGCCCACCCCGACTATCGCGACACCCTGGTCGATTATTACGCGCGGGCGCTGGAGGGATCGTACGGCCTGCAGTCTCCACATCTGTTGGACGAGGCCCTGTCCTGGCATCAACGCTTCATCGAAACAGGCTCGATGAAGCCGGCCTAACGCGCCAAGGTCGTGGGGAAGTCGCGCCCCAGGGCCTCGGCCATGCCCTGCTCTGCAATCAGGAATACCTGGTCGCGCAGATGATAGTTGTTGGACAGGACGATCACCGTCACGTCCTGATCCGGCTGATAGAGCATCAGGTTGCGGAAGCCGCCCCAACTGCCGGTGTGGTAGATCTGACGGTCCTGGAAGCTGGGTCGAACCTGGTCGCCCAGGCGGTTGGAGAAGATGCCATAACCCCAGTCGCGGCGCGGATGGCTGCGCTCGTTCGGTTTGGTGTCGGCGGGCGCGTGGTCGGCCAGCATCTGCTGATAGCCGGTCGGCGTCAGCAGCGATCCGCGATGCAGCGCCCGCTGCCAGACCAGCAGGTCGTCCAGCGTCGAATAGACGGCGCCCGCTCCTGCCACGATGGAGGTGTTGGCGTTCGGCTGGGCCGCCAGGCCGCCGGGGAAGTTGGCGTAACCCATGATGACCCCGTGATCGCCGCCATCGAGATCAAGACCGCTATCCTTCATGCCGAGAGGCTTGAAGAAGGTCTCGCGCATATAGGTCTGGAACGGTTTCCCGCTGGCCTTCTCGACTATGGCGGCGGCCAGGTTGAAGCCGGCGTTGTCGTATCGAACCTCGGTTCCCGGCTCGAACTGAAGGCCGAACCGCTTGGAATCCTCGGTCAGTTCGTCCAGCGTGGCGTGGGTCGTGCGACGCATCCCCCAGCCCGGCCGCGCCATCAGGTCGGGAATGCCCGAGGTGTGCGACAGCAGATGGCCGATGCGAACGGCCTGCCACGCCGCCGGGCACGGCTGGATCCATTTGCACACCGGATCGGAGACGTTCAGGCGGCCTTCGTCCTGAAGCTTCAGAATCGCTGTTGCGGTGAATTGCTTGGAGATCGAGGCCAGGCGGAAGCGCGAATCCAGCTTCAGCGGCCGGTCCTGTTCGTAGTTCGCCTTGCCGTACACCTGACGGAAAAGCACGCGGTCGCCCTTGGCCACCAGGACAGCGCCCATGAACCGTCCCGCCGCCGCTTCGCGATCGAGGCGGGCGGCCAGTTGCGGCAAGTCCCGGACAACGACGACGGGCGGACGTGGCGGAGCGTCTGCCCGTTCCGCGATCAGGGCCGCATCGCTTTTCGGCGCGACGGTCGTGGCGACGCCCGCCCACACCGCTGCGCCGAGGATCAGCGTCCCAAGGACGCCCACAACGAGCCGGGGATGCCCCCCGGCGGTACGCGGCACTTCAAACACGGGAACTCAGACGTCGAAATCCAAACCGAACTGGGCGTACAGGGCGCGGCTGTCCTGCCATTTCGGATCGACCTTGACGGTCAGGAACAGATGGACCTGGCGGCCCAGGATCTCGTTCAACTCCTCGCGCGCCTTCTGGCCGATCCATTTCAGCGTCTGGCCGCCCTTGCCCAGAACGATGGGCCGCTGGCTCTCGCGCTCGACATAGATGGTCTGCTCGATCCGGGCCGAACCATCAGCGCGGTCCTCGAAACTGGTCGTCTCCACCGCCGCCGAATAGGGCAGTTCCTCGTGAACGCGCAGATAGACCTTCTCGCGCGTGATCTCTGCGGCAAGCACGCGCACCGGAACGTCCGCCGCCTGATCCTCGGGATAGAGCCAGGGCCCCTTGGGCATCGAGCGCGCCAGACGCTGCTTCAGGTCTTCCACCCCGTCGCCGTTGGCGGCCGAGATCATATAGACCTCCTCATAGACGCCGCTCTCGAACAGTTTCTGCGACAAGGCCAACAGGGTGTCGCGGCGCATGCCGTCGATCTTGTTCAGCGCCAGGATGACCTTCGTCTGGGTGGCCTGAAGATTGGCGATGATGGTCTCGGTGTCCTCGGCCGAGCGGCGGTCGGCCGCCGTGCCCTCGCGCCCTTCGGAATCGATATGCGACTGGGCGTCGATCAGGTGAACCACGACATCGGCGTCCTCCGCCCCGCCCCAGGCCGAGGCGACCATGGCCCGGTCCAGCCGACGGCGCGGCGTGAAGATGCCGGGCGTGTCCACCAGAACGATCTGGGCGTCGCCCTCCATGGCGATGCCGCGCACGGGAAAGCGGGTCGTCTGGACCTTCTGGGTGACGATGGAGACCTTGGACCCGGTCAGTCGGTTGACCAGCGTGGACTTGCCGGCGTTCGGGGCGCCGATGATGGCGGCGAAGCCCGCGCGCTGGTTTTCGATATCGGTCAAATGACGCCTTCACGTTTGAGCAGGGCCGTTGCGGCCGCCTTCTCCGCCTCCTGACGCGAACGCCCTTGCGCGGTCAAGGGCTGCACGTCCTGCACCGAAACTTCGACGTTGAATGTGGGGGCATGATCCGAACCCGTCCGATCGGCGACGCGATAGGTCGGCAGCGGTCGTCCCTGCCCTTGCGCCCACTCCTGCAGGGCCGACTTGGGATTGGTCACGGTGCGCGACGGCGGCGCCGACAGTTCATCGGCCCAGGCGTGTTCGAAGAAGGCGCGCGCCGCGTCCAGCCCGCCGTCCAGATAGACCGCCGCCAGCAGGGCCTCGACCGCATCGGCGATGACGCCCGCCTTGCGTCGCCCGCCGGTCTTGGTCTCGCCCGGCGACAGCCTGAGCGCCGGGCCGACGCCGAGCGCCTCGCCCACGCGGGCGCAGGCGTTCTTGTCGACCAGGGCGTGCAGGCTGGACGACAACTGGCCCTCGTCGGCGGTGGGAAAGTCGCTGGACAGCCGCTCGGCCACCAACAGCCCCAGCACCCGGTCGCCCAGGAACTCCAGCCGTTCGTTGTCGCGCGGGCCATACACGCCCGCCGGCGCCCCCTCGCCCACGCTGGCGTGGGTCAGGGCGCGCTCCAGCAACGCCTTGTCCTTGAACGCATGGCCGATCCGGCGCTCAAGCGCGACGACCGCTTCGGCCCGCAGATTGGCCATCAGTGCAGGACGTTGAAGAACCGGTCCAGACGCACGTTGAACCAGCTGACCGGGTTCCACAGCGATGAGCCGGGCTTCCACGAGAACAGGATGATTTGCGCCTTGCCGACCAGGTTCTCGGCCGGGACCATGCCCACGCCGCTGGACTGTTCGACGCGGCTGTCTATCGAGTTGTCGCGGTTGTCGCCCATCATGAAGTAATGGCCGGCCGGCACCTCATAGACGGGCGTGTCGTCCAGATCGTTTCCAGGTCCGAAGTCCTGCGTCATGAAGCTCTTGCCCTCGGGCAGGGTTTCACGGACCTCTGTGACCGGGCGCGGACCGAAGATGTCCTCGATCTCGGTGCGGCTGACGACCACGTCCTGAACGGGCTTGTCGTTGATATACAGCTTGTTGGCGATCATCTGGATGCGGTCGCCGGGCAGGCCGATCACGCGCTTGATGAAGTCGGTCTTGTTGTCGCGCGGCAGCTTGAACACCACGATGTCGCCGCGCTTGGGGGCCGAACCCATGATCCGGCCGTCGAACAGCGGCGGGCTGAATGGGATGGAGTGTTTCGAGAAGCCGTACGACCATTTCGACACGACGATATAGTCGCCCTCATACAGGTTGGGCTCCATCGAGGCGGACGGAATGGTGAAGGGCTGGAACAGGAAGATCCGCAGCACCATGGCGATCAGCAAGGCGAAGACGATGGTCTTGAAGATTTCGCCGGTCTCGCCGGCGGCCGACGCCTTCTTGCCGCGTTGGCCGGGCGTGTTGTCATAGACCTTCTGGGTCGCCGTCGTCGGTTCCTGAACCGACTGGACCGGAGCGTCGGCTTCCGACGCCGCAAAACGTTCCTCGGGGGTGGCGTCGCGATTGGCGTCGTCGGGCTTTTGGTCTTCGCTCATGCGATCAGGCATCCTCGCCGCGTCCGCGCGGTCATCGGGCACGCCTATAACCTGATTACGACTGCGGCAAGGCTTCGATCACCACGAAAGCCAGCGCATAGGGATGTTCGTCGCTAAGCGTCAGGTGGATTTTCACCTCGTGCCCCACTGGCGTCAGACGCGCCAGATGCTCGGCCGCGTGCCCGGTCAGCGCCATCGTCGGCTGGCCGGAGCGCAGGTTCACCACCCCCATGTCTTTCCAATAGACATCGGCCCGCATTCCGGTGCCCAGCGCCTTGGCGCAGGCCTCCTTGGCGGCGAACCGCTTGGCGTAGCTCCAGGCCGGGTCCGGTTTGAGGTCGGACCGTGTGCGCTCCAGTTCGGTGAAGCAGCGGTTCTTGAAGCGATCCCCGAACCGATCCAGCGAGGTCTGGATGCGGCGGATGTCCGAAAGATCGGCGCCGACCCCGATGATCATGCCGCGTCCATCGCCGCGCGCATCCGGCGGATGGCCGCGTCCAGGCCGATGAAGATCGATTCGCCGATCAGGAAATGGCCGATGTTCAGCTCGCGGATTTCCGGGATGGCCAGCATTCTCGGCGCCGTGTCGTAATCCAGCCCATGCCCGGCATGGACTTCCAGCCCCAGGATGTCGGCCTGGGCGGCGGCGGCGGCGAGACGTTCGAACTCGACCTCGCGCTCTCCGGGATCGGTCAGATGACAGTAGCGGCCGGTGTGGAACTCAACCACCTGGGCGCCGACGGCGGCGGCGGCCTCGACCTGAGCCTCGGCCGGTTCGATGAACAGCGAGACCCGCACGCCAGCGTCCGCCAGGGCCTTCACGACGGGGCTGATGCGGGCCTCATGACCGACGACCGCCAGTCCGCCCTCGGTCGTCACCTCCTCTCGCCGTTCAGGCACCAGACAGGCGGCGTGCGGCCGGTGGCGCAGAGCGATGGCCAGCATCTCGTCCGTCACCGCCATTTCCAGGTTCAACGGCTTGCCCGCGCGAGCGCAAACGGCGCTCAGCACGTCGATGTCGGCGTCGGTGATATGGCGGCGATCTTCGCGAAGATGGGCCGTGATGCCGTCGGCGCCGGCCGCCAGCGCCGCCTCGGCCGCGCGGGCGGGATCGGGATGCGCCCCG
>NZ_DALZQC010000081.1:0-16154 GCF_032017145.1 Brevundimonas sp. | reverse complement strand
GCCGCGCGCCACGCCCGCCTGCAGCGCCGAACCCAGCCGGTCGCCGGCGCCGCGCAGCCGGTCCTGTCCCCGTTCGATCCGGGTACGCAGCAGAGCCGGGCTCAGCTTGCCGCCCGTCACCGCCAGATGCCGCTCGTGCAGGGCGACGTTGCGTTGCAGGCCCGAGCCGAGACGGCTCGACACATGGTCCAGCCGCTGCTGCGCCAGGGCCAGCAGGTCCTCCGGCCGCGCCGGCAGGCCGCGCGTCACGGCCCGCAGGCGGGTGCGCCGATCCTCGATCAACCGCCCGCCCGCCTGGACCATGCGCCGGTTCATGTCGGCGACGGCGTAGCGCAGGTCCGCCAGCACGGGCGTCGCCATTTCTGCGGCGCCCGTCGGCGTCGGCGCCCGGCGGTCCGACACGAAGTCGATCAGGGTGGTGTCCGTCTCGTGCCCCACGGCCGAGATGATCGGGATGCGCGCCGCCGCCACCGTGCGCGCCAGACCTTCGTCGTTGAAGCACCACAGGTCCTCCACCGACCCGCCGCCGCGCGCCACGATCAGCAGGTCCGGGCGGGGGATCGGGCCGTCCGAAGTCCCATTTTCACTTGTTAGCGCGTCGAAACCGCGAATCGCATTCGATATCTGGCCGCAGGCGGCATCGCCCTGAACCACGACGGGCCAGACGATCACCCGGCAGGGCCAGCGTTCGGCGATCCGATGCAGCACGTCGCGGATCACCGCGCCGGTCGGGCTGGTGATCACGCCGATGACGGCGGGAAAGGCGGGCAGGGGCTTCTTGCGACCAGGCTCGAAAAGACCTTCCTCGCGCAGCCGGACCTTCAGCCGCTCCAACTGGGCCAGAAGCGCGCCGGCGCCCGCCGCCTCCATGCTCTCGATGACGATCTGATAGGAGGATCGCGCGGGATAGGAGGTGATCTTGCCGGTGACGATGACTTCCAGCCCGGCCTCGGGCTGCACGCCCAGACCGCGCGTCGATCCCTTCCACACCACCCCGTCGATGGCCGACTTGTCGTCCTTCAGCGTCAGATAGATGTGGCCCGAGGCGTGGCGGTTGACCTTGGAGATTTCGCCCCTCAGCCGAACATGGCCGAACCGATCCTCCAGCGTCCGTTTCAGCGCGAACGACAGCTCCGAGATCGACAGCGGGGGATTGTTGTCGCGGGGGGCAGGGGCCTCGGCCGGGCCTTCGAACACATAGTCGTCGCTCATGCGCGGCACTCTAGCCTGCGTCGATGCGTCCGGGAACGGGGGCTGCGTGTCGCCGTTGGGTCCTCATGGCCGCAGATCCCCCGAACACAGACCCCGCCGACCGGGACCCGCACGAGCGCGATCTGATGCGCCGCTCGGGCGAGGGCGGGGCCATGAGTCCGTGGATGATCATCGGCGCCATCGCCCTGCTGGGCGTGGGCGCCTATGTCGTTTTCGCCCTGCTTTGACGTCGCAAGGACTTCCCATGACCCGTATCCTTCCGCTCGCCGCCGCCCTGTTGATGACCGCGACCGTGGCGGCCTGTTCGGACCGGGACGACGATGTGGTGCAGGCGCCCGCGCCGGGCGCGGCGCCCGCAAGCCTGCCGGATAGACAGGCGGACGTCGCCGCGACCAACGCGGCCCTGGCTTTCGGCATGACCCGCGATCAGCTGGAGGACGCCGATATCGTATCGCGCGCCAACGCCGATCTGGGCGACGTCGAGACCCTGGTGCTGGACGCCTCGGGCGCCCTGACCCATCTGGTCGTCGAACTGAACGGGCCGGGCGACATGAAGGTGCTGATTCCCGTCGCCGACGTGGCGCCCATTGAGCGCAACGGCGACAAGGATCTGGTCACCGACCTGACGCCCGGCCAGCTGCAGGCCCTGCCGGCCTGGACGCCGCCCGGACGCTGACTGGGCGCGGAATTCGGCGTTAAGCGCGACCGGCGCTTGACCGGCCCGCGCGCGACGGTCATTGCCCGGTCTCATGAACATTCTTCTCGTCGGATCGGGCGGCCGCGAACACGCCCTGGCCTGGAAGATCGCCCAGTCGCCGCTGGTCAAACGCCTGGTCGCCGCGCCCGGCAATCCGGGCATTGAGAAGCTGTGCGAGCTTCGCGCCGTCAAGGCCGACGACGCCGAGGGGCTGGCGGCCCTGGCGCGAGAAATCCGCGCCGATCTGGTGGTGGTGGGGCCGGAGGTGGCGCTGGCCGCCGGCCTGGCCGACCGTCTGGCCGCGGCGGGCATCCCCTGTTTCGGACCCACGGCCAAGGCCGCGCAGCTTGAGACGTCCAAGGCCTTCTCCAAGGCGTTCCTGGCCCGCCATGGCATCCCCACGGCGGGTTACGGCGTCCATGAGACGGTCGCGGACGCCAAGGCGGCGCTGAACGCCTTCCGTCCGCCCTATGTCATCAAGGCCGATGGTCTAGCCGCCGGCAAGGGCGTGGCCATCAGTCCCGACCGCCCCGACGCCGAGGCCGAGATCGAGCGGATGTTGGGCGGCCGGTTCGGCGCGGCCGGCGCCCGCGTCGTGATCGAGGAGTTCATGGACGGCGAGGAAGGCTCGCTGTTCGCCCTGTGCGACGGCAGACAGGCCCTGCTGTTCGGCGGCGCCCAGGACCACAAGCGCGCCTTCGACGGCGACCTGGGGCCAAACACCGGCGGCATGGGCGCCTATTCGCCGGCGCCCGTCTTCACCCCCGACCTGGTGCATCAGGCCGACGAGCTGATCGTCCAGCCGACCATCCGCCACATGGCCGAGGAGGGCGCGCCCTATCGCGGCGTTCTGTACGCCGGTCTGATGGCGACCGACAAAGGCCCCAAGGTGGTCGAGTTCAACACCCGCTTCGGCGACCCGGAATGCCAGGTGCTGATGATGCGGTTCGCAGGCGATATCGTGCCTTATCTGCTGGCCTGTGCGCGGGGCGACGTCTCGGGCCTGCCGGCGCCGGCCTTCAAGCCCCAGACGGTGATCTGCGTGGTCATGGCGGCCAAGGGCTATCCCGACAGCCCGCTGGAAGGCTCGATCATTCGCGGCGCCGACCAGGACTTCGGTCCCCACGTCCAGGTCTTCCACGCGGGCACCAAGCGCCGCGACGACGGCCAGCTGTGCGCCTCGGGCGGGCGGGTGCTGAACGTCTGCGCCGAGGGCGACGACATCGCGCAGGCCCGCGAACGCGCCTATGCCGCCATAAAACAGATCGACTGGCCGGGCGGCTTCAACCGCTCCGACATCGGCTGGCGCGCGCTGGAGCGCGAATAGGCCTGAGGCGGGCCGAGTGAGAAGATTGCATGGTTGAACTGGCCCCCGAGATCATCGCCCTGTTGTGCCTTGCGGCCGTGGCGGCGGGGTTTGTGGACGCCATCGCGGGCGGCGGCGGGCTGATCACGGTTCCGGCCCTGCTGGCGGCGGGCATTCCGCCGGTCGCGGCCATCGCCACCAACAAGGTGCAGTCCAGTTTCGGCACGGCCTCGGCGACCTGGAGCTACTGGCGGGCGGGTCGGATCAACTTTGGGCTTTTGAAATGGCCGCTGGCGGCGACCCTGGTCGGTGCGGGCCTGGGCGCCTTCGCCGTCACCGTTGTCGATACGCGCTGGCTGATGGTGTTGCTGCCGATCCTGCTGATCGCCATCGCCCTTTATTTCCTGTTCGGACCCAAGGCCAGCGACGAGGACGCCCACGCGCGCCTGACGCCCCTGGCCTACAGCGCCGTGGCGGGGGGCATCGGCTTCTATGACGGCTTCTTCGGCCCCGGCACCGGCTCCTTCTTCGCCCTGAGCCTGGTCACCCTGATGGGGATGGGCCTGACGCGGGCGACCGCCAATACCAAGGCCCTGAACCTGATGAGCAATGTGGTGTCGGTGGTGGTTCTGGCGGCGGGCGGCCATGTGATGTGGCTGCTGGGCGGCGCGATGGCCGTGGGACAGGTGATCGGCGGGCGTCTGGGCGCCCATTCCGCCATGCGGTTCGGGCCGCGCCTGATCCGGCCTCTGCTGGTTGTCATCTCGCTGGGCATGGTGGCCAAGCTGCTGTCCGATCCGGCCAATCCCTTGCGGATCATGATCGCGGGCTGGTTCGGCTAGGTCTGGTCGAAAATTCAGCCTAGACCGTCATTCCGGGCCGTCCGAAGGACGAACCCGGAAGCCAGGAGGCTCATATCCGGCGCCGAATGTATCCAGCGGTGCGACTGTAGCCCTGGGGTCCGGCTTCTTCGCTCCGCTCAGCCGCGTAATGACGATTCGAGATACAGATCGGTTGAATCCCGGTCGGACTTGGACCCTTAAGCCGCCGCGAACAGCAGCCGGCCTTCGCCCATGCGTTCGCGCAAGGCAGGCAGGTCGGTGTGGGCGACCGAGAAACAGCCGTAGCTGCGGCCCAGCTTGCCTTCGCGCGCCAGGAAGTCGGGGTCGGCGTAGTCGGCGCCGTGGATGATGATGGCCCGTTCGCGCGCCTTGTCATTGGTGTATTCCAGCCCGTCCAGCAGCACGTTCGGCCCCTGCTGGCGGCCCCAGTTGGCGCCGGCGGTGGCGTAGGCGCCGACCGAGGACATGTTGGAATCCGGGGTGTTGGAGAACCGCTGGGCGTAGCCGCTGTGGCTGGGGTCGGAGCCGCGCCCGTGGCAGGTTCGCAGAACCTTGACCTCGCCGGCGACCAGATCGACCTCGTACAGCCGCTCCTCGCCCGAGAACTTCTTGAAATCGACCAGATACATCCGGTCGCGCAGCGGCAGATGGCGGTGATGGGTGTCCAGCGCGGTCATCGCGCGCTCCATCAGCTCCTTGCGGACGTGGCCGCGCGGGTCCAGCGGCGGGGGCGTCAGGGAGGCGGTCTGGATGGTCGGCAGACCGACCTGCGGCGGTGCGACGGGGGACAGGGTCTGGGCCGTGGTCAGCGGCGGGGTTGCGCTGGCGCTGGCGCATCCCGCCAGCATCGCCGATCCGCCCAGGATCAGCCCTCGTCTCGATAGCCGCATGCGACGCCCTCGTTGCGGTTGGTCTGGAGGCGTGGTTGTTTCAAAGCGGAGAGGGCGAGGCAACCTGAGCCTTGTGAGGCATTTTTGCGGCCGACGCGCCGGGGGGAGACATCGATGAAGCGTTTTGGAATCGCATTTGCGGCGCTGATGGCGTCGGCCATGAGCGCGCACGCACAGCAAACCCCCACGGGGGTTGGGGTTTCAACGCAACCCACGACAACGTTCGTCGAGGCGGGAAGGTTGCTTGCAGATCCGTCGAACGGCGTTGTGCAGAGTGATAAAACTCTCGTGATCAGAGGGAACCAGGTCGTCGAAGTGCGCGACGGCTTCGTCGGCGACCCGACCCAGGGCAAGGTTCTGGACCTGCGACACGCCTTCGTCCTGCCTGGACTGATCGACAGCCACGTCCACCTGACCAGCCAACAGAACCCGAATGGGCGGCTGGAACAGGTCACGCTGTCCGACGCGGACCGGGCCATGGTCGGCGCCCGTTACGCCCGACGCACCCTGATGGCGGGCTTTACGACCGTGGCCGACTTGGGCGCGGGCAATGAAGCCATCTTCGCCCTGAGGAACGCCGTCAGGAACGGCGACGTGCCGGGACCGCGCATCATCGCGGCCGGATCGTCGGTCTCGATCCACGGCGGTCATGGGGACATCAACGGCTATCGCGACGACGTCATGCATCTGTTGTCGTCCGAGAGCATCTGTTCGGGACCAGAAGACTGTATGCGCGCGGTCCGCACCCAGGTTCGCGCCGGGGCCGACATCATCAAGATCACCGCGACGGGCGGCGTCCTGTCCAACACCGCCGCCGGCCTGAACCAGCAGTTCGGAGATCCCGAGCTGGCCGCCATCGTCGACAGCGCCCACCGCATGGGCCGCCAGGTGACGGCGCACGCCCACGGCGTGGACGGCATCAACGCCTTCCTGCGGGCGGGCGGCGATTCGATCGAACACGGCACCTATCTGGACGACCAGTCGATCCGCCTGTTCAAGTCGAACGGCGCCTGGCTGATCCCGACCCTGCTGGCGGGCGATTTCGTGGCCCGGATCGCGTCGGGGCCGGACAACTTCTTCACCCCGGCCCAGACGGCCAAGGCGCTGGAGGCGGGGCCCAAGATGCTGGACATGGCGCGTCGCGCGCATCAGGGCGGGGTGCGGATCGCCTTCGGCACCGATAGCGGCGTCTCGGCCCACGGCGACAACGCCCAGGAGTTCGCGCTGCTGGTCCGCGCCGGCCTGACGCCGCTGGAGGCCATCCAGGCCGCCACCGTCGGCGCCGCCGAACACCTGCGGATCTCGAACGAGGCCGGCAGGATCGCGCCCGGAATGCCGGCCGATATCGTCGCCGTGGCGGGCGATCCGCTGACGGACGTGACGGAGCTGGAGCGGATGAAATTCGTGATGAAGTCCGGCGTCGTCTATCGCGCCGACTGAATCCGGTCGTTCAGAAAGGCGGCGAAGGCCGCCTGATCCTGGAACCGCGCGACGACCGGCCAGGCCGTAACGTTCTTGCGCTGGTCGGGCGTCAGCCGCACCCAGTCCTTTTCTGTCGTGACAAGGCCGGCGTCATAGACGGCCGCGCGGTTGGTCAGGAACCTCATGCTTTCGGCGCTGTAGGCCGCATGGTCGGGGAAGGGGACGAAGTCCACGAGGTCGCAGCCCGCCGCCTTCAGCGACCGCTCGACCTTCCAAGGCTTGGCGATGCCGGCGAACCCGACCTGAGGCCCCGACGGCGGCGGCCGCTCGGGCGTCAGGCGGGCGATGAAGACGGGCAGGGCGCCGAACACCGCCAGCAGTTGGGGATCGGCGGCCTCCACATCGGTCGGCAGCATGACCACCACGGCGTCGGCTCGCGCCAGCCCGGCCGCCAGCGACTCGCGCATCGGACCGGAAGGAAAGACCGATCCATCCCCGAACGGCCATTCGTCGCCGCGCGTCTCGCCATCCACGACGATCAGGCTGACGGTCTTCTTCAGCGCCGGGTTCTGATGACCGTCGTCCAGCACCAGGGCCTGGGCGCCGCCCGCGACGGCGGCCCTGGCGCCCGCAACCCGGTCACGCGCGATCCAGACCGGCGACCCTTGCGCCAGCATCAGGGGCTCGTCGCCGACGTCGGCGGCCGTATGCGCCGCCGGATCGACCTGGATCGGCCCCTCCAGCCGCCCGCCATAGCCGCGCGACAGGCCCTGCGCCGCCACGCCCGTCGCCCGCAGAAGCCGCAGGATCTCGCGCGCGACCGGCGTCTTGCCCGATCCGCCGACCGTCAGATTGCCGACCGAGACAATGGCGCAGCCGGGATCGACCGGCGCGGCCCGGGCGATGCGCCGCGCGGTGACGCCGGCCCACAGCCAGCCCAGGGGTTTCAGCGCGGTGCGGGTCATGCGCGCGTGGTTGCTGTCGCGCACATACCACCAGCGGGGGGTCTTCAGCTTCATCGTCCGGTCCGCATCGGTGCGGGCGTCAGCGGCTGCAGCGCGGCCCACAGCCGTTCCAGCCCGCCGCCCGCCTCGGCGGCCGCGCGACGCGCCCGTTCGCCCATCGCCTTGGCCGCCGCCGGATCGGCCAGCAAGGGCGCGATGGCCGACGCCAGGTCGGACGGCGCCTGCACCAGAGCCAGGCCGCCCGCGCTGCTCAACGCCGCCGTCACCGGGGCCCAGTTCGAGGCGTCCGGCCCCGTGATCGCCGGCCGCCCCAGCCGCGCCGGTTCCAGCGGATTGTGCCCGCCGACCGGCGGCAGGCCCAGGGCCGGGGCGAACGATCCGCCCATGACGACCACGTCGGCCAGCCGCAGGAACAGCCCCATCTCGTTCAGGGTGTCGGCCAGATAGATGTCGGTGTCCGGCCCGATCGTCTGGCCGCGCGAACGCATGGCGAAGGCGTAGCCCTCGCGCGCCAGGGCCTGGGCGATATGGGCCCCGCGCTCGGGGTGGCGGGGCGTCAGGATCAGACACACCTGTTCGTCCAGACCGTCCAGGGCGCGCACGATGGCGATTTCCTCGCCCTCGTGGGTGCTGGCGGCGACGATCACCGGCCGATCGCCTATGCCGGCGGAAAGGCGGCTGAAGGCGGCGGGATCGTGCGGCAGGGCCTGGCCCGACAGTTTCAGGTTCACCAGACCGTCGATCCGCGCGCCCATCGTCTCCAACCGCCGGGCCGAGGCCGTATCCTGGGGCAGGACCAGATCGAAGGCGCCGGTCACAGCCCGGGCCGAGGCGGGAAACCGCGCCCAGTTCGCCACCGTGTTTTCGGTCAGGCGCGCGCTGACCAGGGCCAGTTTCACCCCGCGCCGATGCGCCTCCAGCAGCAGATTGGGCCACAGTTCGCTCTCGACGAACACCGCCAGGGCCGGGCGCCAGTGATCCAGGAAGCGCGCGACGACGCCCGGCGCATCGACCGGCGCATACTGATGGATGACGCCCTGCGGTAGGCGCTCGGCCAGAATCTGGGCCGAGGTCACGGTGCCCGAGGTCACCAGCACGGTCAGGTCGGGGCGGGCCTTTACGAACCGCTCGACCACGGGCAGCAGCGACAGGCTCTCTCCCACGCTGACGCCGTGCAGCCAGACAACATCACCGGCGGGGCGTTCGACACGGGTGAAGCCCATTCGCTCGTCCACCCGCACCGGGTCTTCCTTGCCCCGCCGCGCGCGGGCGTCCAGCAGGCGCGGGGCCAAGGGCTCCAGCGCGCGGGTCGCCAGACGATACGCGATCAGGGGCAGGGGCGTCACGGCTTCAGGCCGGTGATTTCGTCGGCCCGCGCCTCGGCGGCGTTCAGGCGGGGCGTCCAGTCGGCGACCACATCGGCGATCTCGGCGCCGTCAGGATAGTCGGCCCGGTCCCAGACGATGGCGCCCTTGGCGAAGGGCAGGGGCAGGACGGCGCGGTCCCAGCTGTTCAGCCGGATCGCCGGACTGCACGACATGCCGATGAACAACACCGGCGCCTTTGACAGTCTGGCCATCAGCGGCAGGCCCTCGGCCATGACATTGGCCGGGCCGCGCGGGCCGTCGGGCGTGATGGCCAGGGCGCCCAGCTTCAGCTGTTTCAGGCCGTCGCGCAGGGCCTGGGTCCCGCCCTTGGCCTTTTCCGTCTTGTCCTTGTTGGCCGACGATCCGCGCACGGCGGGAAAGCCCTGACGCGCCACCGCCTTGGCGATGAACTCGCCGTCCGCCGACAGGGAGATCAGGGCCTTGGCCGGCTGGGCCCGGTCCAGCGGCCAGCACGACGGCGACAGGCCGATGCGCGAATGCCAGAAGACGCACAGCACCCCGCCGCCCTGCGCCCACACCGCCTCCGCCGCCTCTTGGTTCTCATGTGTCCAGCGGATGGTGGCGAAGCAGAACTGCATCCATTTGGCCAGGGTCCAGGCCAGGGCCGACTGGACGACCGGGTTACGCAGCGGCCTCACGCCACCGTCTCCACGCTGGGCTGGGCACCGTCCAGCGACTGCTGCCGGGCCAGGCGGGCGTAGAGGCCGCCCCGGGCCACCAGAACGTCGTGCGACCCTTCCTCGACCACGCGCCCGGCCTCGATCACATAGATGCGGTCGGCGTTCTTCACGGTGGACAGGCGGTGGGCGATCATCAGGGTGGCGCGCCCTTGCATCAGCCGCTCCAGCGCCGCCTGGACCAGGGCCTCGCTCTCGGTGTCCAGGGCGCTGGTGGCTTCGTCCAGCAGCAGGATGGGGGCGTCCTTCACGAAGGCGCGGGCGATGGCGATGCGCTGGCGCTGACCGCCCGACAGGCGCAGGCCCGCCTCGCCCGCGCGGGTGTCGTAGCCTTGGGGCAGGGCGGTGATGAAGTCATGCGCGGCGGCCGAACGCGCGGCCTCTTCGATCTGCGCCTGCGTCGCGCCAGGCCGCCCATAGGCGATGTTGGCGGCGATGGTGTCGTCGAACAGGAAGGGCTCCTGCGTCACCAGGGCGATGTGGTCGCGCAGGTCATTCAGGCGCAGTTGGCGTACGTCGCGGTCGTTCAGCATCACCGCCCCGTCCGTCACGTCATAGAAGCGCGGCAGCAGGCTCAGGATCGTGCTCTTTCCCCCGCCCGACGGCCCGACCAGGGCTGCCGTCTCGCCCGGCGCGACCCGCAGGGACACGTCTTTCAGGGTCGGGGCATCGGTTCCGGCGTAGGCGAAGGAAACCCGCTCCAGCGCCACCTCGACCGGGCCGGGCGCCAGGGTTGCGGCGTCGGTCGCCTCGCGAATCTCGGGCTGGATGTCCAGGGCGGCGAACAGGCGGCGCGCGGCGGTGAAGCCCTCGCTCATGACCGTGGCCAGATTGGTCACCTGCCGCAGCGACTGACCCGCCGCCAGCAGCATGCCGATGAAGGCGGCGAACCCGCCCACCGTCATCTCGCCCGACTGCGCCCGCCATCCGGCATACGCCATGACGGCGGCGACGACGACATAGGCCACCAGATCGCTGGACGGCCCGGCGAAGGCGCGGGCGTTGGCGCCCTTGATGACGTGGCGCTGGCGGCGCGCGATCACCTCGGCGACGCGATCCTGCTCGGCGGCCTCGCGGTTCTCGATCTTGATCAGGCGAACGCCGTCCAGGTTCTCCATCAGGGCGGTGGAC
Organism: Brevundimonas sp.; assembly: GCF_032017145.1. Taxonomy (GTDB): domain Bacteria; phylum Pseudomonadota; class Alphaproteobacteria; order Caulobacterales; family Caulobacteraceae; genus Brevundimonas. The sequence goes on along the minus strand of NZ_DALZQC010000081.1, from coordinate 5,624 downwards.
AGGTTTTCGGTCTCGGCCATGGCGCCGACGGCGGCCTTGCGCGTCTTTCGCCCGAACCGGCGCAGCACCAACGCCACCAGCGGCACGCCCAGCAGCACGACGATGGTCAGTTGCCAGTCGATCACCCCCATATAGATCAGCACCGCGATCAGGGTCAGCAGGTTCTGGGTGTAGTTGACCACGCCCGAGGTGAAGGCCTCGCGCACCAGATTGGCGTCGAACAACACCGACGAGACGAAGCCGCCTGAATGCTGGCTTCGCAGGCGCGCCAGGTCCGCACGGATCATGGCCCCGAACAAACGGATCTGGATATCGCCGACGATGGTGTGGCCCAGACGGTTGACCAGCGCCGCCTGCCCTATGGCCGCCAGCGTCCGCACCACCGCCACGCCCAGAATGGCGGCGGGAATGACGATCAGGGCCTGATCGGCGGGAAAGCGGAACCGCCCGAATAGTTCGATCGGCTGGTCCCCGCCCAGGAACAGGCCGTTCACCGCCGGCTCCAGCAGTTTCAGCAGGGCGGCGGTCAGCAGGCCCGTCGTCGCCGCGCACAGGATGGACAGGATCAGCGATCCCTTGTGGCTGCTCAGATAGTCACGCCAGATTCGCGCCAGGAGGACGCGAAGGGGCATGGATGGGGCGGGGGCGTTCATCGGCCTTCGGTCGTCCGACCCGCCCCTCAAGTCAAGGCTTGTCGGGAGACGGGACCAGCGGGCGGCCCGGTTCGTCGGCGCGGATCAGGGTCTCGCCCGGCGCATCGTCGATCCTGACGGCGGGGGCGACTGTCGGATTGCGGGCGTAGCGGCGACCGTCGAAGGGCACGGCGGCCTCATAGGCTTCGGTAATCCCGCCGCCGGCGACCTGGACGCCCAGATCACGCCGGCCGTGGCTCTGGCGTTCCAGCAGGCGGATGGGCGCCCGCGCCACACCGATTTCGCCGACCGACCGATAGGTCCCGCCCGCCCGGTCCAGCACCAGAAGGCGGCATCCGCCCGATCCGCACCAGCTCGGTCCGGTCAGATAGACCAGCATTGTCCGCCCGTCCGGCGTCAGGGCGGCGGTGTAGCGGGTCGTGTCCAGCGCCCCGAGCGCCCTTTGCCGCAGATAGGCGATCAAGCCGGGGTCCTCGGGCGGCGGGGCCTGGGCTGGGACGGCGCCCGCCGTCAGCGAACCGGACAGGGCCAGGGCGGCGGCCATCATCGTCATCGGGAGCAGTCTGTCGGGCATGGAAATCCAACGCCCGAACGCCGGGGTGGTTGAACAGGCCGCGCGCCTTTTCTAACTAGGGCCTGCGGGTTCGCCCGCGTTGTTCTCAGGGCGGGGTGAGATTCCCCACCGGCGGTAAGGCGGCGACGCCAAGCCCGCGAGCGCTCTCCACGATTGGAGAGGTCAGCAGATCCGGTGCGATTCCGGGGCCGACGGTATAGTCCGGATGAAAGAGAACGGGACCAAACGCCTCGTCGGCGTTCGCCGCCCCCTGTCGGGCGGCGGGTCGGCGCGTCGTCGCCCGTAACCCTGAGGGAACTGGTTACGGAAAGGACGACCATTGAACCAGATTTCCTCGTCTAACGCCGGCGCCGCCTCCATGGGCGCGCTGCTTATGCTGTCGGCCAGCCTGGTGTTCGCGGCCGGCAACACGCTTCAATCGGTGCTGCCGCAGCAGTTCGGCATGAGTTCCACCGGCATGGCCTTCTGGCAATATCTGATCGCCTCGGTGCTGATGGCGCCGGTGGTGATGCGGATCGGGCTGGGCAAGCTGAAGACCCGCCATCCGCTGGCGCACCAGGCCCGCGCCTTCGCCTCGGCGCTGGGGGTGCATGTGTTCGTGTATGGTTTCGCCTCCGGCGTGCCGATCTGGCAGATGGTGACGCTGCTGGCCACCGGCCCGCTGTTCGTCATCGTCGGATCGACCCTGTTCCTGGGCGAACGGGTGTCCGGCGCCCGGCTCGGCGCGGCTCTGGCCGGCTTCGTCGGCGCGGTGGTGGTGTCGGGCGTGGGGGCCGAGCGGCTGGACTGGCCCGCCCTGACGCCGATCCTGGCCGCCGCCCTGTGGGCCGCGACCGACGTGCTGACCAAGGCCCTGGCGCGCGAGGAGACGCCCGAGACCCTGACGGTGTCGCTGCTGGTGCTGATCACGCCCAACCATCTGGCGATCCTGCTGCTGGCCAACGCCTTCGCCTTCGTCCTGCCGGCGGGGGTGGCGACGGGCCTGCCGTTCGCCCTGCCTCAAGGATCGGGGCTGCTGCTTCTGCTGACCCTGGGCGGGCTGACGGCGGCGGCGCAGTATCTGCTGGCCTCGGCCTATAAGCGGGCGGATGCGGCCTATCTTCAGCCGTTCGCGGACCTGAAGGCGCCGTTGGCCGGCCTGATCGGCTGGTCGCTGCTGGGCCAGACGCCGTCGCCCTGGTTCTGGCCCGGGGCGGCCCTGATCGTCGCCGCCTCGGTCTTCATCTTCTGGATCGAGAACCGCGCCCCGCAGGCGCGCGCGGCGCCCGCCGTCGGTGGAGGATGACGCGGCGGCCCCTGACCGCTATCTGGCCTCCATGTCGCGTTTCGATCTCACCACCGCCTGGGGCCGGTTCAAGGCCCACTGGCACTATTTCTGGGCGGACCATGCGTTTCTGCGCGTGGCCTTTTCCAACGCCCACTGGCTGGGACCGGACCTTGTTCGCACCAACCAGCCGTCGCCGCGCCAGCTGGCCTATTGGAAGTCGAAAGGCGTCAGGACCGTCATCAACCTGCGCGGCGAGCGGGACGAGGGCTATTACTGGTTGGAGAAGGACGCCTGCGACCGGCTGGGCCTGACCCTGATCGACGCCCCGCTGGATTCGCGCGATCCGCCGCAGCCCGACCGCATCCACCGCGCCCGCGACCTGTTCAAGACCATCGAATATCCGGTGCTGATCCACTGCAAGTCCGGCGCGGACCGGGCGGGAATGATGGCGGTCTTCTATCGCCACTTCCATCTGGGCGAGCCGATGTCGGTCGCCATGAACCAGCTGTCCAAGAAATACCTGCACTCGCGCGAAGGGCTGACGGGGGTGCTGGACTATACGCTGGAGAAATATGTCGCCGAGATCGAGCCGAAGGGGATCAGCTTCATCGACTGGATCGACAGCCCCGACTACGACCCCCAGGCGATCCGGGCCGAGTTCAAGGCCGGCTGGTGGGGCACGCTGCTGACCGACAAACTGCTGCGGCGGGAGTAGGGGGCGCTCTATCCTTCGTCATTCTGGGTTCTTCGCTGCGCTTAGCCCCGGAAAGACGACGGTGGTGGGATCAGCCCCAAGGGCCCGTCTTCGGCGCGTCGGGATCGCTCTTACGCGCCTCGGCGGCCAGTTCGGCGTCGCGTCGGGCCTTGCGGTCGGCCTCCCACTTCTTGAACCAGCGGGCGTAGTTGATGTGGCCGCGCAGCGAAAAACTGAACAGCGCCAGCACGGCCAGCAGGCTGACCAGTTGGAAGATCTGTTGCGGCTCCAGGTTCATCGTCGTCCTCGCATACGGAGTGAACGTCGGATCGGGGCGTCGGTTCGGACGCCCCGATGTCGCAGGATCAGGCGTCGCCGCGCGGGTCGATCAGCTTGTGGGCGTGCAGGATGAAATAGCGCATGTGGGCGTTGTCCACGGTGGCCTGGGCGCGGGCCTTCCACGCCTTCTTGGCCTCGTCGTAGCTGCCGAAGGCGCCGACGAACTCGACCTGCGACAGGTCGCGGAAGGTCGGCTCGCCCAGGTGACGCAGCTCGCCGCCGATGACGATGTGAAGAAGCTGGGGCGGAACGGTGTTTTGATCGGTCATCGACAATCCAGGCATTGGGGGAGGGGCTTTGCGCGCGCAATAGGCCGAGAACGGCCTCGGATCAATGTCGGGCGGGGTTTTTCCACCCCCGGCCTAGGTCGAAAACGGCACGTTTTTACAGCGCTGCACGATCATCGGCTGGATCAGAGGGGCGGCGCAGACCAGGCTGGCCTGGCGTGGATCGGGGCGGTTGAAGGCCCACGGCCGGCCCTGGTGATCGCTGACCCTGGCCCCCGCCTCCGTGGCGATCAGCCAGCCGGCGGCGACGTCCCAGTCCCATTTGGGCGTCAGGGCCAGGGCGGCGTCGAACGCGCCCGACGCCACCAGCGCCATGCGATAGGCCAGGGCGTTGCGCTTCGAGAACCGCATCGCCGGCCAGGGTTCGTCGAACCAGGGCGCCTCGATCAACCGCGCGTCGCCCAGAATCGAGGCGTCATCCAGCGTCGCCACGTCCGAGGCCGCGATGATGCGGCCGTTGCGTCGCGCCCCGCCGCCGCGTGTGGCGACATAGGTCTCGTCCACCTCGGGCGCATGGATGACGGCGGCGACCACTTCGCCGTCCTCGACCACGGCGATGGGCACGCACCACCACGGCGTCCGCTTCATATAGGCCACCGTGCCGTCGATGGGATCGACCACGAAGATGCGCCGTTTCGACAGGCGATCCGGCGAATCCGCCGTCTCCTCGGACAGCCAGCCATAGTCGGGCCGCGCCGACAGCAGACGGTTCTTCAGCATGGCGTCCACCGTCAGGTCGCCGCTGGTGACGGGCGAACCGCCGGGCTTGGATTCGATCTTCAGCCCCGCCTCGCGCTCGGCGATGGCCAGGGCGCCGGCGTCGATGGCGGCCTGGCGGATCAGATCGAGGTCGGCGTGCAAGTCGATCATTTGCCGGCGATGGCCACCGCGTCGAACATCAGGCTGGGCACATTGAACCCGCCCCGGAACTCGAGGTCCGAGCCGCGTTGGATACGCAGATAGAGGTCGGTCAGCTTGCCCGCCACAGTCACTTCGCTGACCGGATAGGCGACCAAGCCGTTCTCGAACCAGAAGCCCGACACTCCGGCGGACCAGTCGCCCGTATTGCCGTTCAGCGAGGGTCCGAACATCGACGTCACCAACAGGCCGGTCCCGGCGTCAGCCATCAGGCCCGCCAGATCGCGCTCGCCCGGCTCCATATGCAGATTGTGGGTCGAGACGCCCGACGGACCCGCCAGGCCGCGCGACGCATGGCCGGTCGTCTCCAGGCCCAACTGACGAGCCGATGCGCTGTTCAGCAACCAGGTGGTCAGGACGCCGTCGTCGAACAGGGCGCGCCGTTCGACCGCCACGCCTTCGTCGTCGAACGGGGTGGACCCCATGCCGCGCGGACGGAAGGGATCGTCGATCAGGGTGACGCCCGGCGCGAACACCCGCTGACCCAGCCTGTCCTTCAGGAAGGAGGTGCCGCGCGCGATGGACGGGCCGGATATGGCGCCCAGCGCCGGCGACACGATCTGGCCGGCCATGCGATTGTCGAAGATGACCGGGGCGGTGGTCGAGGCGATCTTCCTCGGCCCCACACGGGCCACGGCCCGCTCGCCGGCGGTGCGCCCGATTTGGTCGGCGCCCGGCAGGTCGGACAGGTGGCGGGTCGAACGGCTTTCGCCGCCGCGCTCCATCGCCCCATCCTTTTCGGCGATGACGCCGACGCCCAGCGAGAAGGCCGACCCCTCATAGGCGCCGTCGAAGCCGTGCGACGTGACCAGCCGCCAGCGGCTGGACGACCAGGAGGCGTGACCGCCCTCGGACCGCGCCACGCCGGTCACGGCCAGGGCGGCGGCCTCCG
>NZ_DALZQC010000080.1:0-16460 GCF_032017145.1 Brevundimonas sp. | reverse complement strand
CCCCCGCGCCCGGCCGCACGCCGACGCCCGTCGCCGCCCCCGTCGCCCCGCCGATCAAGGCCGAGGCGGAAAAGGCCGGGCCGGTCACGCGCCAGATCGTCTTCACCGCCCCGGTGCGCGGCTATGCCATCAACTCGGTCTTCGGCCTGCGCAAACTGGCCATCGAGGCCAAGGCCCGCGCCCACAAGGGCGTGGACATCGCCGCCCCCCAGGGCACCAGCGTCTTCACCGCCGCAGAGGGCCACGTGCTTCGCACCGGCTATGACGCCGGCGGCTACGGCAACTTCATCGAGGTGCGCCACCCCAATGGCATGACCACCCTCTATGGCCACCTCAGCCGCATCGACGTGGCCAGCGGCGACCGCCTGACGCCCGCGCAGCGTATCGGCCTGGTCGGCTCCACCGGCTACTCCACCGGCCCCCACCTGCATTTCGAAGTCCGTCGCGACGGCGCCGAGGTCAATCCGACCAAGGTCATGGACCGCCACTTCGAGATCGCCGTCAAACCCAAGGCCTGACGACCGCCGCCTTGCCGCGCGCGGACCAATCGGCCTAACCTTCCCGCGCCTTGGGAGGGGCATTGGAAATGAACAGGTTCGTCGCCGCCATCGTCGCCGGGATTCTGGCGCTGTCGCCCGTCGCCGTGTCGGCGCAGGACTATGGTCGCTATAGCGACGCCGCCGCCCAGACCGAGTTGTCGCGCATCGCCGATGTGCAGACGGCGGTCATGGCGCCGATGCGGGACGGGGTCGGACTGGCGACAAACGTCTATCGGCCGAAGAACGCGACCGCGCCCCTGCCCACGATCTTCGTGCGGACGCCGTATAACGAGCTGGCCAATAACGCCCGCACGACACGCACGGCCCTGACCTGGGTCAGCCGGGGCTACGCCTTCGTGATCGAGAACGAGCGCGGGCGCTATTTCTCGGGCGGCGACTACCAGATCCTGGGCTATCCGCAGACCGACGGCTACGACGCCCTGACCTGGATCGCCGCTCAACCCTGGTCGAACGGCAAGGTGGGCACGCTGGGCTGTTCGTCGTCCGCTGAATGGCAGCTGGCCCTGGCGGCTCAGAACCATCCGGCCCACGCCGCCATGGTGCCCAGGCCTCCGGCGCAGGCATCGGCAAGGTCGGTCGTTTCCAGGAACAGGGCAACTGGTACACCGGCGGGGTGCCGCGCAACCTGTTCTTCGTCTGGCTTTACGGCGTGGACAATCCGCTGCGCGCGCAGGTTCCAGCCGATATCGACCAGAAGACCCGCGCGCGGCTGTTCCTCTATAACGACCTGGACGCCAAGAAGCCCGAGGTGAACTGGCCCAGCCAGATCCGTCACCTGCCGGTCGATCAGATGCTGTCTGACCTGGGCGAACCGCCCGCCACCTTCGAACAGTTGATCGCTCGAACGCCCGCCGATCCGGCCTGGCGCCAGGGCGGCCTGTATCACGACGACATGGGTTGGGGCGTGCCGGCACTGTGGTTCAACAGTTGGTATGACGTGTCGATCGGCCCGAACATGGAACTGTTCAATCACGCCCGGTCGACGACACAGGATCGCGAGGCGGCCGAGAACCAGTATGTGGTGGTCGGCCCGAACAACCACTGCGCCTTCGCCGGCCTGGGACCAAACTATCGCTCGGGCGACCGGGCGCTGGGCGACGCCAGTTTCGACAGCGACGCCCTGGTCCATGCCTGGTTCGATCGCTGGCTGAAGGGCGAGCGCAGCGCCTTCCCGGACACCACGCCGCACGTCCAGTATTTCAACATGGGCGAGAACGCCTGGCGCACCGCCGCCCAATGGCCGCCGGCCGGCGTGCAGACGGTGCGGATGTATCTGCGCTCGGGCGGAGCGGCCAACAGCCTGAACGGCGACGGGCGTTTGAGCCTGGACGCGCCGCCGCCCGGAGAATCGGCCGACCGCTATCGCTACGACCCCATGAACCCGGTCCAGACCATCGGCGGCGGGGATTGCTGCAACGGTGGTCTGGTGACCGCCGGCGCTTTCGACCAGCGTCAGATCGAGGCGCGCAACGACGTGCTGGTCTATACGTCCGAGCCGCTGACCCAGCCGCTGCAGGTCACCGGCTTCATCGACACTGTGCTGAAGGTGTCGTCCTCCGCGCCCGACACCGACTTCGCGGTCAAGCTGGTGGATGTCGCGCCGGACGGGACAGCCTATATCCTGGGCGACACCATCATGCGGGCGCGATATCGGGACGGCTACGACCGGCCCACGCCGCTGACGCCCGGCCAGGTCGCCACGGTTCAGCCGACGCCGATGACCATCAGCAACACCTTCCAGCCCGGCCACCGGATCAGGGTCGAGATCACCAGCTCCAACTTCCCGAAGTTCGTCAGGAACCTGAACACCGGCGGCCCGAACGAAAGCGAGCGCGAAGGTGTGATCGCCGACAACGCCGTGCACCACGACGGCGCAGACGCCTCATATATCGACCTGCCGGTTCTCAAATAGCTCTGGCCGCTGGCGTCCGCGCGGCAACGCCCATAGGCTGACGGCTGGAACATGAGGGGGCGACATGGCGGCGTTGACGCTTGAGGGCGTGAGCAAGCGATATGGCGATTTCGACGCCGTACGCGACCTGAGCTTTCAGGTTCAAAAGGGCTCGATCTGCGGGTTTCTGGGGCCCAATGGGGCGGGCAAGACCTCGACCCTGCGGATGATCCTGGGGCTTCAGCCGGCCACATCGGGTCGGATCGAGATTTTGGGCGCCGCCGACGGGCGTCAGGTGCGCGACCGCATCGGCTTCCTGCCCGAGGAGCGGGGTCTGTACAAGAAGATGACGCCGGTCGAGGCCATCGCCTTCTTCGGCGCGCTGAAGGGCCTGCCTCCTGCGGAAGGTCGCCGTCGCGCCAGGACCCTGCTGGAGCAGCAGGGGCTGGGCGCCGCGCAGAAGAAGAAGATGAAGGAGTTGTCCAAGGGGATGGCGCAGAAGGTGCAACTGATCGCCTCGGTCGTGCACCAGCCGGAGTTCGTGATCCTGGACGAGCCGTTCTCGGGCCTGGACCCCATGAACCAGCAGGGGCTGGAGGCCATGATCCGCGACCTGGCGGCCAACGGCGCCACGGTCCTGTTCTCGACCCATGTGATGCAGCACGCCGAGCGGCTGTGCGACAAGGTCGTACTGCTGGCGCGCGGGCGAAAGGCGTTCGAGGGCACGGTCGATCAGGCCAAGGCGACCTCGCCCCGCTTCCTCGATCTGGACGGCGCCATCGACGCCCAGGCGGCGGCGACCCTGCCCGGCGTGGCGGGGGTCGAGACCGTGTCCGAGCAGGACGGCGTGCGGCGATTGAAGATCGCCCTGTCACCCGGCGCGGCGGGTCAGGAAACGTTGAAAGCGGCCTTCCTGGACGGTCTTGACGTGCGCGGCTTCGCCTTGAAGGAGCCTACGCTGCACGACGCCTTCATCGGCCTTACCGGCGACCATCTCGATCAACCCGTCTCGCCGTCGGAGGCGGTCCAATGAAGCGCACCCTGCTGATCGCGCGCCGCGAATATGTCGCCTACGCCAAGACGGTAGGGTTCTGGCTGTCGCTGCTGGCCTTTCCGATGTTCGCCGTGCTGGGCGGGGGCATCCCGCTGCTGATCCGTTCGGCCGAGCCGATTAAGACGGTAGCCGTGATCGAACAAGGCCCCGCCGCCGCAGGCCTGGCCGCCACGGTCCGCGACGCCTTGCAGGCCGATCTCGACAAGCAGGGCGAGCGACTGCGCATCGCCGCCGAGAAGGGTCAGGCCGGCGCCGGGCGGGCCCTGGCCTCAGTCAGCGCGCCCAAGATTCGTCTGGTCGCGGCGCCGGCCGCCATCGCCGATGCGACCGGCCCGGCGCGCGACGCCGCCATCAGGACCGCGCTGGACAAGCAGACGCCAAAGACCGATCGCCTGGACGCCGTGGTGTTTCTGGACCGGATCGACGGCAAGCCCGCCGCACAGGTCTGGACCGCGCGCGCCACCGACAACGACGTGTCCGGCTTCGTCCGCAGCGCCCTGCGCGATGCGCGCCGCAACGAACTGCTGACCGAGGCGGGCGTGCCCCCGACCTTGGCGACCGAGATCCAGACTTTCCAGCCCGAGGTGAAAGCCTTCTCGCCCAACGCCGCCAGCGGGGCCGAGGTGTCGATGCGCGACCGCATCCCGTCCTTCGTGGGCCTGGGGGCCGGTTTCCTGCTCTGGTCGCTGGTCATCACCGGCGCCTCCATCCTGTTGAACAGCGTGATGGAGGAAAAGTCGAACAAGATCCTGGAGGTGCTGCTGTCCTCGGCCTCTGCGAACGAAATCCTGACCGGCAAGGTGCTGGGCGTGGCGTTGCTGACGCTGACGGTCATGGCGGTGTGGGGCGGGATCGGCGCATCCACCCTGATGTCCGCCTCGCCCCAGGTGGCGGCCAGCATCGGCCAGGCCCTGATGCACGACGGCCTGATCTTCTATTTCATGGCCTATATGGTCGGCGGATACCTGATGTATGCGGTGCTGTTCGCCGCCATCGGCGCCTTCTGCGAGACGCCGCGCGACGCCCAGACCCTGATGGGGCCGATCATGATGATCCTGGTCGTGCCCATCCTGGTCATGCAGATGGCCCTGACCAGCCCCGACGCGCCGGTGGTCAAGGTGCTGTCGTGGATCCCCTTCTTCACCCCCTTCTTGATGAGCGCCCGCGCGCCCAGCGATCCGCCCCTGATCGAGGTCCTGCTGACCCTGATCGGCATGTTCGCCACGGCCGCCTTCATGGTCTGGATCGCCGGCCGCGCCTTCCGCGCCGGCGCCCTGTCGGACGTGAAGCTGAGTTGGAAGACGTTCGGTCGGGCGGTGACAGGGCGGACCTAGACAGCGCGTCCCCTCCTCCCTGTCGCGAAAGCGATGGGGAGGAGACAAGAAAAAGGCCGCCTCCTTTCGGAAGCGGCCCCTGATCTTGCGGCTTTCGCCAGGGTCTTACCGACCGCCGGGAACGCGCGGCTTCGGCGCGGGCAGCAGGCCCTCGCGTTGGGCGCGCTTGCGGGCCAGCTTACGAGCGCGACGAACGGCTTCGGCCTTTTGACGGGCGCGCTTTTCCGACGGCTTTTCGTAATGCACGTGGCGCTTCATTTCACGGAAGCTGCCTTCGCGCTGCATCTTCTTCTTCAGGGCCTTCAGCGCCTGATCGACGTTGTTGTCGCGGACGAAAATCTGAACCAGGTTAAACTCTCCTTTGGCCGCCCGCCGCGTCCTGCGAGGGAGACGGGCGAACAAAATAAAATCGTCTTCCGGGAGCGAGGCCCTCGGATGAAGGCGCGCTGATACACGACACACCCCGCCCTGTCCAGTTCAACGCGACCATTCTTGAAGGCTCGAAACCCCCGCGCGACAGGCGTATGTTCCCCCCATGACACAGAACCCCGACTGGGCGGACCGCACCGAGCAGACCGTGCTGGACGCCGCCATAGCCCGCGCGCCCGCCCTGGGCTGGAATGCGCGTCTGGTGCGCGAGGCATGCGAGGCGTGCGGCCTGTCGCAGGGCGACGAGGAACTGCTGCTGCCCAACGGCGCGCGCGATCTGGCGGCCCTGCTGTCGCGACGCCATGATGCGCGAGCGCTGGCGGCTCTGGGGGAAATCGACGCCAAGTCGCTGAAGATTCGCGAGCGAATCGCCCGCGCCGTGTCCGAACGGATGGAGGCGGCCGCCGCCGACCTTGAGGCCACGCGCCGATGCGCCGCCTTCCTGGCCCTGCCCGTCAACGCCGACCTGGGGCTGAAGCTGGCGTGGGAAAGCGCGGATCACCTGTGGCGCTGGGCCGGTGACGAGGCCACCGACTGGAACCACTATTCCAAGCGGACGATCCTGTCCGGCATCCTGATTCCGGCCCTGACGATGCGCTGGTTCGACGGCCGCGAGGCGGCGGACGCCTTCGTCGCGCGCCGCATCGAGAACGTCATGGCCTTCGAGAAGTGGAAGGCCGGCAAGGACTTCGACGCGCCGTTCCGAAAGGTCAGCGATGCGCTGAGCCGGATGCGGTATGGGGCGAAAGGCTAAGCGCTCTTCTTTCGTCATCCTCCGGCAAGCCGCTTGCGGCGCAGACCGGGGGACCCAGCGGCGCCGAAGGCGAAATGTCTCCACCGCACGATTTTGACGATCGAGACCGCGACAGGTTCGCGCTAACGCGCGCCGCTGGGTCCCCCGATCTCGCTCCGCTCGTCGGAGGATGACGAAAACGGGGACCGGCTCAGACCGCCCCCAACACCCGGTTCACATGCGCCATCTTGCGGCCGGGGCGGGCCTCCGCCTTGCCGTAGAGGTGCAGGCGTTCGTCGGATTTGGCGGACAGGGCGCGCCAGTCCTCGACCTCGTCGCCCAGCAGATTGGTCATTTCGATGCGGGCGTGGGCGGTCGTGGGGCCGAGCGGCCAGCCTGTCACGGCGCGGATATGTTGTTCAAACTGGTCGCAGACGCAGCCGTCCTGGGTCCAGTGGCCGGTGTTGTGGACACGCGGGGCGATCTCGTTGACCAGAAGCAGGTCGTTCCCGAGATCGAACAGTTCGACGCCCAGCACGCCGACGTAATCCAACCCGTCCAGGATCGCCTCGGCGATGGCGCGGGCGCGCCCTTGCGTCTTCTCGTCCACGGCGACGGGGGCCAGGGTGGTGCGCAGGACGCCGCCCTCGTGCCGGTTCTCGCCCAGTGGATAGACCGCCATATGGCCGTCCCAGTCGCGAGCGGCGATGACCGACAGTTCGCGCACGAAGGTCGCCCTGGCCTCCAGGATCGCCGGACGACCGCCCAGGCTTTCCAGCGCGGCAGGCGCGTCCTCGATGGCGTGAATCCAGACCTGGCCCTTGCCGTCATAGCCTTCGCGGCGGGTCTTCAAGAGGGCGGGAAGGCCCAGGGTCGTCAGGCCGACGACCAGATCGTCGAGCGTGTCCACCACGGCGAACGCGACCGTCGGGGCGCCCACGGCGTTCAGGAAGGTCTTTTCGTCCACCCGGTCCTGCGACACGCGCAGCGCGGTCGGTCCCGGGGCGACCAGGGCGCCGGCCTCGGCCAGACGCTCGATGGAATCGGCGGGCACGTTCTCGAATTCGAAGGTGACGACATCGGCGGCGCGGCCCAGGGCCGTCAGGGCGTCCGGGTCGTCATAGGCGGCGACGATCTGATGCGCCGAAACGCGGCCGGCCGGGCTGTCGGCCTCGGGGTCCAGGATCACGACGTCGAAGCCCAGGCGCGAGGCGGCCTGGCTCAGCATCCGGCCCAGTTGGCCTCCGCCGATGATGCCGAGGGTCGAACCGGGGGGAAGCGGAAGGCTGGGCACTCAGTCCTCGACGGATTCTGCGACGGATTCGGTCTGGGCGATGCGGAAGGCGGTCAGCCGTCCGGCCAGGGCCTGATCCGACAGGGCCAGGATTTGCGCGGCCAGAATGCCGGCGTTGGCGGCGCCCGCCTCGCCGATGGCCAGGGTCGCGACGGGAACGCCTGCCGGCATCTGCACGATGGACAACAGACTATCCATGCCCTTCAGGGCCTTGGACTTCACCGGCACGCCCAGCACGGGCAGTTCGGTCATTGAGGCGGCCATGCCCGGCAGGTGAGCGGCGCCGCCTGCGCCCGCGATGATGACCTTGTATCCGGCGGCCTTGGCGCCTGTGGCGAACTGGACCAGACGTTCCGGCGTGCGGTGCGCGCTGACGACCTTGGCCTTCCAGGCGACGCCCAGTTGGTCCAGCTTGTCGGCGGCCATCTTCATCGTGGGCCAGTCAGACCGGCTGCCCATGATGATCGCCACCGGGGTTTCGGAAGTCGCCATGTCTGCAAGGCCCCTCGCGGAAAGGCGCCCGTTACAGCACCGACGGGCCCCCCGCAACCGCAAGCCGGCGGTTTCCGACGCGCGGCGGCTTCAATGTCGCGGAATCACGCTCTACCATCGCTCGACCCTGCGCGACGCCTTGAGTGAGTCGCGCGACCGGAGCCCATCCTGCGCCGTGACCGACGTGGCCGAACACGACCTGACCGCCGAGATCGCGCGCCTGCGCCTGGAGTTGGACGCCTGGAAGTCGCGCGCCGCCGCCGCCGAGGCGGCCGCCGATCACGATGTGCTGACCCCCGCCCTGAACCGGCGCGGCTTCATCGGGGCGTTGCAGCGGACCATGGCCTATTGCCAGCGGCACGGCGTGCCGGCGGTTCTGCTGTATCTGGACATGGACGGCTTCAAGAGCGTCAACGACACCCTGGGCCATGCCGCGGGCGATGCCGCCCTGATCGCCGTGGCCCGCCTGTTCCTGGCGAACCTGCGCGAATCGGATGCGGTCGGCCGTATGGGCGGCGACGAGTTCGCGCTTCTGATGCTTCACGCCGGACTGGACGAGGGCCGGGCCAAGGCGCGTCAACTGGCCGAGGCGCTGCAGACCGAAGGATTCGTCTGGGACGGTCAGAAGACCGAATTGGGCGGATCGTTCGGCGTCCGCGCCTGGGACGGCCACACCGACGCAGAGGCCTGGCTGGCCGAGGCGGACGCCGCCATGTGGGTGCGCAAGAAGGGGCGCTGAGCGCGCGCCCCTCCCCGCGTCGCCTCCTTAAAGCGGCAGTTTCAACTGGATGCCGCCCATGTGGCTGTCGGCGTGGTCGCCGAAACGACCCCGATAGCCGACCGTGACCTTGACCGGCCCGACCGCACCCTCCACGCCCGCAGACGCCAGGAACTGACCGCCGAACGGATCGTCGATCTCGCGCGACAGGACCTGGGCCGGGTTGTTGTAAAGCCCGACGCGGACCGGATCGGAACTGTCGTCCAGCGCGTCACGATAGCCCCCTTCGGCGAACAGGCCGAACCGCCCCATCTCCGCCTCGGCGCGCAATGAGACCTCGCCGGTCAGGGCTTTCACGGTGCGGTCGCCATACTGATACTGGGCCCCGACGCCCTGCTCGTAATAGCCGTCCACGTCGCTGGAGACATAGGCCAGGGCCGCGCGGGGCGACAGGGCGACGCCGCCCATGTCGAACCACATCCCGCCCTGCAGCCGGGCGCCCGTGCTGAGCGCCCGCGTCTCGGCCGTATGGACGATGGGGGCCAGGCTGGTGGTGCGCTCGATGTCGTCGATATTGTCGCGCGCCACGCCGACGGCCGCATTGACGAACACATCGTTTGAGCGCCAGCCGCCATAGACGTCCAGACCGAAGCTTTCGACATTGAACCGCAACGCCTGGCTGTCCACGTCCGTCTTTCGCGCCGATCCGGCCAGGCCGAAGCGCCAGTTGGCGGACGGTCCCGCCTCCAGCGCGATCCGCGCGCCCCAGCCGTCGCTGGAGGCGCTTGTGACCGGGCCGCGCGCATCGGTGTCGACGCTATCGATCAGGGCGGCGGTGGTGACGGCGACACCCGCCTCCCACGGCTGACGACCCGACAGGGCGTCGCTGGCCGCGTCCAGCGCATCCTCGCGGTGGCGATAGGTCGTTTCGCCCTGCAGGGTCGATTGGGCGCCGATGTCGCCGTAGTAGAGGTAGTCGGTCGCGAGTTGGGCGATGATCCGATGCCCGGCCGCCGTCGGGTGAACGCCGTCGAAGTAGAAATAGCTGTCGGGATTCGAACAGACCGTGACCCCGTTGAAGCAGCTCTGAGTAATGTTGGTGATGCCGAACAGGCCCGGATTGGCGGCCAGGGTGTCGCCGATCTTGAACAGGTCCATCATGATGATGTTGCTGCCCGGCCGCGCGCCGGCCGTGGTCGTCAGCCCCGTCTGCAGGGCGGTGTTGAAGGTCGTGACGGCGTAATCGGCCAGCGGCGCGGCGACCGTTCCCCGGAACTGGGGCGTCAGGCTGAGCTTGGGCAGGTTGGTGACCAGGATGGTCCCCGCACCGGCCCCCGCCACGGTGTTGACCAGGGTGGTGACATTGGCCGCTGCGCCGGTGACGACGGGCGTGATCGCCGCGACCGGGCTGGCCGAGGCGCCGGCGACCGGCAGGCCCTGGAAGATGTCGTTGGCGCCGCCCAGGACGCTGACCAGATCGGTCGAGCTGAACCGCCCGCCCGCCGCCGTATAGCGCGACAGCTGGTTCAACATGCCGAACGGTACGCCGGTGGAGGCGTCTGCGCGCGCCCCGCCGAAGGCGTAGTTGATGCTGCCCGACACCGAGCCGTTGAAGTTGACGGCGTTGAAGCCCAGCAGTTCGACGAAGGTCGGCCCGTTCGAGAACCGACGGGCGTAGGGTGGTGACGGCGGCTGGGTCCCGCCCGAGATCAGATACAGATTGCCGTTGTCGCTGAGACTGTCGCCGAACACGACGAGGCGGTTGTAGGTCTGGGCCGAGGCCGATCCTGCAAAGGCGCAGGCGGCCAGCGCCAAGGCGGCGACGGCGCCGCCGGTGATGAAGCGTGACATGTGAATCCTCCCCAGCCGTCGTGGGTCGCGGCCGTTGCTGTGAGGATGCGCCAGTCAGCGCAGATGGCAAGATGCCGTAACGTCAGCCTTCGGAAGATTTTGCGCGGCGTGACCTAATGCAGGGTGCGGAACTTTAACGTGCCGGGCACGGTCTTCAGCACCCGCAGCGCCTCCGGGTCATAGTCGCGCTCGACGTCGGTGATGACGTAGCCGGTGCGTTCGTCGGTCTTCAGGTGCTGGCCCAGGATGTTCAGACCCGCCGCCGCAAGCGCCCGGTTCAGCTCGGCCAGCACGCCGGGTTGATTTCTGTGGATGTGCAGGATGCGGTGCGCGCCCGACACATCGGCCAACTGCACGTTGGGCAGATTGACGCTGAATGTCGTGTCCCCCCGGTTCAGATAACCCAGTAGCCGCTCGGCCGCGAACTCGGCGATGGCTTCCTGCGCCTCTTCGGTCGAGCCGCCGATATGCGGCGTCAGGATCATATTCTTCAGCCCCTGAAGCGGGCTTTCGAAGGGATCGGAATTGGTGCGCGGCTCCTCGGGGAAGACGTCCACGGCCGCGCCGGCGACCCGGCCTGACCCCATGGCCTGGGCCAGGGCGCCGACATCGACGACATGACCACGCGACAGGTTCAGGAATAGCGCCCCCGCCTTCATCCGGGCGAACTGGGCCGCGCCGAAGATGTCGGCGTTCTCGCGCCGTCCGTCGATATGCAGGGTCACCACGTCGCTTTCGGCCAGCAGGGCGTCAAGCGACCGCATCCGCCGCGCATTGCCCAGCGCCAGCCGCTCGGACAGGTCGTAGAACAGAACCCGCATCCCCAGGTTCTCGGCCAGCACCGACAACTGGCTGCCGATGGCGCCATAGCCGACGATGCCCAGGGTCTTGCCGCGCAACTCCTTGGAGCCGGTCGCCGACTTGTTCCACTGGCCGACATGCATGGCCGCCGACTTGTCCGGCACATCGCGCATCAGCACGATCATCAGCCCGATGGCCAGTTCGACCACCGAGCGCGTGTTGGAGTAAGGCACATTGAACACCGCCACCCCGTGATCGGACGCCGCCTCCAGATCGATCTGATTGGTGCCGATGCAGAAGGCGGCGACGGCCATCAGCCTGTCGGCCTCTTCCAGCACCCGGCGCGACACCGTGGTCTTGGAGCGAATGCCCAGCACATGAACGCCCTTGATGGCGGCGATCAGATCGTCCTCGTCCAGCGCGCCCTTGTGGGTTTCGACCGAATAGCCCGCCTCCTCCAGCCGTTCGACGGCGGCGGGGTGGATGTTTTCCAGCAGCAGCATCTTCATGCGGCTGCGCGGGAAGGACCAGCGCCCCACCAGACCCTCGGCGTGCAGCACCTCGTCCAACGACGCGGCCTCCGCGTCCGCAACCTCGACCACGGGCGCCCGCCGTACGACCTCGGTGAAGGCGTAGAAGGCGTCGGCGGCCCCCGCGATCTTGACCTCCGCGTCGTTCCAGCCGTCGCCGATCATGACGACACGGCCCGACAGGTTGAGGGCGTGAATGGCCGCGGGCTTGCCATTCTCGCGCGACAGGGGGTTGGCGTCATCCACGCCCGTCACAAGCCCTTCGGCGTCGTAGATCAGGTCGTTGCACAGCACCCGATCCGGCGAGACGCCCAGTTCCTGAGCGACCGGCGAGATCACGTCCCGGAAGCCGCCGGAGATGATGACAATCTTGCCCGTGTTCTGCTGGAAGAAGTCGAGATTGCGCCGAACCGACGCCGTCAACCGATCCGGCGCAGACTGCGCCAGAGCCTGCACATGGTCGCGGGTCAAGGGAAGCAGCGCCAGACGCTGGCGCAACGCCTGGCCGAAATCCAAGGCGCCCGCCATGGCCTTGTCGGTCAGCGACGCGATCTCGGCGCGGATCGAATCGGCATCCGGCGACCCCGCCAGGGCGATGTCGGCCAGGGCCTCAAGGGTCTCGAAATCGACCAGGGTCGAATCGAAGTCGAAGATCAGGGTCGGGCGCGCGGTCATGGGGCGCGTCTTAGCGGCCTTCGCGCACGCAGCATAGCCAAGCCGTACTGATGACGGCGCACAGTTGCGCTTAAACCATGCCGCCCGGCGGGAATTTCACCCGCCGGGCGGCACGACTATGTCAAAAACGGACGATCCGGCGCACGCGGCTGTCCGGGCGACGGCTTTCCAGCACGGCCGCGCCGACGGCTGCGGCGATTGTCGCGACGGCTAGAAGCGCCCCGCCCTCGCGCGCATGATCGCGAGCATAGGCCCCGGCGTCGTCCGCATAGCGGCGCGCGGTCTTGCCGTGCTTCTTCATGGCCTTCTTCGATCCCTTGCGGGCCGAGCGGAACCAGGCGTCTGCGCGATCGCGGGCGTCATAGGCCACGTCAGCGGCGCGGTGGCGGGCTTCGCGCGAGAAGTCGGCGGTCTGTTCGCCCACCTCTTCCGCACGGTGACGGAAGGCGTCCACCGCATCATGGAAACGGTCGCGCAGTTCGGCCGTATCGACCCATCCGCGCGGGTCGATGCGGGTCTTGATGCGCTGATAGCGGGTCGGGCCGGTGCGCTGGGTCAGATAGACGACCGCCGCCGCGCCGAGCACCAGGGCGGCCAGGCTGCCGGCCGTGATGCCGGGATGTTTGCGAATTTCTTCAATCGGATCGATGTCGCGGATCATCGGCGGGACCTTTTCGTCGGAATGGCGTGTCAGGCGGAGCGACGGCTCCGCTTGTTGGAAAAGAGCGAACCGCGCGGAAAAGGGTTCCGTCGCCCACACGTCGCATGGCCCCTACGCCGCACCGGATTTGCCCCTTATCAACGGCCGCCTGGGCGCCTACATAGCCGCGATCCCGAAATGACGTCGCCAAAGGACCCCGCCGTGACCGATCACGCGCCCGAAACTCCCATTTCCGACGATCTGGCCGCCGCCTTTCAGATCGAGGGTTGGCCCGTGCGCGGCCGCCTGGTCCGCCTGGGCGCCGCCATCGACAAGATTCTGGCCGCCCACGCCTATCCCGAGCCGGTCGCCGCCCTGCTGGGCGAGGCCTGCGCCCTGGCCGCCCTGATCGGCTCCAGCCTGAAGTTCGACGGCCGGCTGCTGGTCCAGGCCCAGGGCGACGGCCCCGTGCGCTATGTCGTAGCCGACTATGGCACCGACGGCTCCCTGCGCGGCTACTGCCGCTATGACGAGGCCGAAGTCGCCGAGGCGTCCAAGGGCTTCTCCCGTCCCGGCGCCAGGTCGCTGCTGGGCCAGGGCGTTTTCGTCATGACCCTGGATCGCGGCCCCGACTTCGAGCGGACGCAAGGCATCACCCCCATCGAGGGCGAGAGCCTGTCTCTCGCCGCCGAACACTATTTCCAGCAGTCCGAACAGGTGCCGACCAAGGTGCGCCTGGCGGTCGGCGCGGTCGAAACCGAGGCCGGTTCGCAATGGCGCGCCGGCGGGGCGATGATCCAGATCATCGCCGGCGACGAGGCGCGTGGATCGACCGAAGAGGTCTGGGACCGCACCCGCGCCCTGTTCGGCACCCTGGCCGACGACGAACTGATCGACCCTACGATCTCGCCCGAGACCCTGCTGTTCCGCCTGTTCCACGAGGACGGCGTGCGGTTGGAGGGCGCGCGGGAGTTGACCGCCGTCTGCCGTTGCTCGCGCGACCGGATCGCCTCGGTCCTGGCCTCGTTCGACCCGGCCGAACGGGTTGATATGGTCGAGGACGACGGCAAGATTCGCGTCACCTGCGAATACTGCGCCACCGTCTATACGCTCGACCCCGACGAAGTGGTCGCCGAACAGATCTGAATGGAAAAGGGCGGCTCCGCGAGCCGCCCTTTTTTTGATCTAGCCTTCCAGATCCAGCGAATAGCCCGCAGAGCGGACGGTGCGGATCGGATTGGCGCTGTCGTCGCCGATGGACAGGGCCTTGCGCAGGCGGCCGACGTGGACGTCCACCGTGCGGGCCTCGACATAGACGTCCGAGCCCCAGACGGCGTCCAGCAGCTGCTCGCGGCTGAACACCCGGCCCGGATGCTGCATGAAGTGGTCCAGCAGGCGGAACTCGGTCGGCCCCAGGTGAACCTCCTTGCCGTCGCGCTTCACGCGGTGAGACACCCGGTCGATGATGATGTCGCCGTGGTTCAGCCGGTCGTCCGCCAGACCCGGACGAATGCGGCGCAGCACCGCGCGGATGCGGGCGATCAGTTCGACCATCGAGAAGGGCTTGGTCAGATAGTCGTCGGCGCCCGTGTCCAGGCCGCGAACCCGGTCGCTCTCCTCGCCGCGCGCCGTCAGCATGATGATGGGCAGGTTGCGGGTTTCGGCCTTGCCCCGGATGCGGCGGCAGACCTCGATGCCCGACAGTTTGGGCAGCATCCAGTCCAGCAGTACCAGGTCGGGCTGGCGCTCGTCGATCTGAAGCATCCCCTCTTCGCCATCGGCGGCGACGGTTACGTCGTAGCCTTCCTTTTCCAGATTGTACTGAAGCAGGGTCGCCAGCGCGTCCTCGTCTTCCATCACAAGGATATAGGGCTGCACGTCGGGTCTCCGGTCTCGGGTCAGTGCGTGGAAAGGTTCGGCGTCGGATCGGAATCCTCGGCCGTGGGCTGGGCGCGCGGGCGTTCGCCCAGGATGTCGTCGCCGGTGATCTCGTAGTGGACGGTCTCGGCGATATTGGTCGCGTGGTCCCCGATCCGCTCAAGGTTCTTGGCCATGAACAGCAGATGGGTGCAGGCGCCGATCGTGCGCGGGTCGCCCATCATATAGGTCAGCAGTTCGCGAAACAGGGCGTTATAGTGCTCGTCCACCTCGTCGTCGGTTTGCCAGACGGCGACGGCGCGATCCAACTCGGAGGCGGTGTAGGCGTCCAGCACGTCGCGCAGGCGGGTCGACACCAACCGTCCCATACGCTCGATGGAGCGCGTGAGCGGCTGCATCGGCTCGCCCTCGGCCAGGATCAGGGCGCGCTTGGCGATGTTCTTGGCCAGGTCGCCGGTGCGCTCCAGATCGGTGGCGATCTTCATGGCGCCCAGGGTGCGACGCAGGTCGCTGGCGACGGGCTGACGCAGGGCGATCAGGCGAATGGCCTTCTTCTCGATGTCGCGGTGCAGCGCGTCCAGCTTCAGATCGCGCTCAACCACCGCGCGGGCCAGGGCGATGTCGCGCCGGGCGACGGAATCGATGGCGTCCGCGACCTGGGCCTCGGCCAGACCGCCCATGCGGGCGACCTCGGCCGTGATCTGGTTCAGTTCGTCGCCATAGGCTTTGACGGTGTGCTGGTTCATCGGATTAGCCGAAGCGTCCCGTGATGTAGTCGAGGGTGCGCCGTTCGCGCGGATTCTGGAAGATGTCTTCGGTGTCGCCCGTCTCGACCAGACGGCCCATGTGGAAGAAGGCCGTGCGTTGCGACACTCGCGCGGCCTGGGCCATCGAGTGGGTGACGATGACGATGCAGAACCGCTCGCGCAGTTCGTCGATCAATTCCTCGATCCGCGCCGTGGCGATGGGGTCCAGCGCCGAGCAGGGCTCGTCCATCAGGATCACTTCGGGGTTCACGGCGATGGCGCGGGCGATGACCAGACGCTGCTGCTGACCACCCGACAGGCCCATGGCCGAGGATTGCAGGCGGTCGGCCACCTCGTCCCACAGACCCGCGCGCTTCAGGGCGCTTTCGACCACGCCGTCCATCTCGGACTTGGACGAAACCAGGCCGTGAATCTTGGGTCCGTAGGCGACGTTTTCGTAGATCGACTTGGGGAAGGGGTTCGGGCGCTGGAACACCATGCCGACCCGGGCGCGCAACAGCACGGGGTCGATGGAGCGGTCGTTGATGTCCTCGTCGTCCATCGCGATCCGCCCGGTGACGCGGGCCCCGGCGATGGTGTCGTTCATGCGGTTCATCGTCCGCAGGAAGGTCGACTTGCCGCAGCCCGACGGGCCGATCAGGGCCGTGACGGTCTTGTCCGGGATGTCCAGCGAGACGTCGTAAAGCGCCTGCTTGCCTTCATAGAAGACCGAGACGTCGCGCGCGGCGATCTTGATCGGTCCGGCCGGCGGCGTGTCGACGGCGGTCGGGCCGGTCACAGGCGCGGCGTCTTCGGCGCGCGGGGTCGTCGGCG
>NZ_DALZQC010000079.1:0-16612 GCF_032017145.1 Brevundimonas sp. | reverse complement strand
CGAGCTCGGGCCCGCCGTCATCGCGGGCAGGCGGAGCTCGCTGTCGAGGGCGTCGCGGCGCCCCCGACGGCGGCCTACGGCCGCACGGCCGCGTAGAGGGAGATCGACCCGGTCGGGGTGGGAATCCGCCGCGTCTCGCTCACGGCCTCGAAGCCGGCTTCGCGCATGAGGTCCGGGAGCACGCCGAGCGCATTGGGCTCGGTGTGCTCGAAGCCGTCCAGCATCTGAACCTGCCGGAAGAGCAGGCGCATCAAGGGATTCGCCTGGCGGCCGGCGTCGGCCATATGCAGCCGGCCGCCGGGTCGAAGCGCGCCCAGGCAGGCGGCGAGGATCGCCCGCTTCACGGGCATCGGGCATTGATGCAGCACCAGGCTCGAGACCACCTTGTCCGCGGCCGCGCCCGGCAGGATCGCGGTCAGCGCGTCCCCGTAGCCGGCTCGCCATTCCACGTGGACCCCGGCCCGGCGAGCCTTGTCGCGCGCGATCTCCAGCACCGCCTTGTCGGGATCGACGCCGATGAGGCGCGATCCCGGCGACGCCGTCTTGAGCTGGATCGCGAAGGTCCCGGTGCCGCAGCCGACGTCGAGGATTGTCTCGCCAGGCTGCGGATCGGCTTCCGACAGCAGGGCGCACCGCCAGCGACGCTCCCGGGTCATGACGGCCAGCACCCTGTCGTAGGCGCCGGTGAGCTCGTGGCGACCGAGCGCGGGGACGAAGTCTCTGTCCTGGTTCATGGCGACGAGCATCGCCTGGATTCGGGCTCGCCGCTTGAACGAAGCGGCTGCTCAGCCGGAGGGGACCAGGCGCCGCGGCTGCACCCCGAACATCGCCTTCATCGTCCGCGCGAGGTGCGCGCCGTCGGAGAAGCCGGCCTCATGGGCGGCGGTGGTCACGTCGACCCCGCCCGCCAGCAGTGTCGCCGCAAGCTGCAGCCGCCGCCAGAGGACGAACCGCTTGAACGACAAGCCTTGCGCTTCGGCGAAGACGTGACGGAACCGGTCGGCCGACAAACCCGCGCGGCCCGCAGCCGCATCGAGCCGCACGGGGCCTTCCGAGAGCGCGGCGTCGATGAACGTCAGGACGCCGGCCATCCAGGACACCGCGGGCGCGGCCGGCTCGCCTCCGGCTCCGCCCGCCTGGTCCGACCAGAACCGCCGACGGCCCTCGGCCGCCAGCACGTGGGCGCTGGACGCGCGGACGAGCACGGCCCGAAGCGCCGCGCGCGCCTCCACGCCCAGACTTCCCGGCTCGAAAAACAGGATCTCGGCCTGCGCCGCGGCGCCGAGCCGATGGCCCACGAGCGGATCGACGAGAAACGCCGTGGCGCGAAGGACGCGGCCGCCCGCAGTCTCGACGGCGATCGGCCGGTCGGCGAACACCGCCTGCGCCGCGAGGTGCCGGTGAAGCGCGTTGTCGCCGACCGCGCCGCGCCACCGCGCCCAGCCCGGGCCGATCTGCAGACCCCCGCGCCAGGCGCCGTCAGGGCTCACCGGCGCGCCACAGGCGGGAAACGACGCCGGATGGGGTCAGTCACGGTCCCGGCCCCCGGATCGGCCGCGGCGATCTCGCTCGTCGCGGCGGTCGGATCGCGCGGGCTCGTCGGCGTCGTCCTCGAGGCGCTCTTCCCGCGCCCCGGACGCCACGCCGGCGGGACCGGTTCGCCAGCTCACGACGGCGACCACCAGGAGCACCAGCAGCAGGGCGGCGGCCACCGAGCCCCGGCGGGACCGCCCAAGAAGATCCGACGCGGGCGCCCGTCGTTGAGGAGTCAGATCGATGGACCTCAGCAGGCACGACAGGCGTGCCTCGCCCGACCTTGAGGGCATTCCGTTCATGTCGCTCATGTCACCCACCTCCTTCAAGATCGAACTCGGGTACTCCAAGGCGAGTTCCAACGCTGCGGTCCCTCAGTCCACGGTTCGGCTTGTTCGCACGACATCCCCGCGCCGAGCGCCGCCTCGAAGCCCATTCGGGTTCGGACCGAAACAACTCGGACAGTCGGCACTGTCCATCTTCACGCCGCTTTGAAGCCGTCTGCTGAACCCATAAAGGCTCGACGCGGCGGAGAAGCCAAAGGTTCCCCGCCGCGTCGTCAACCCGGACGCCGCCGCCCCGTGCGACGACAGTCCGGCAGCAGGGGATTACTGCGGCCGAATCGCCTTCACTTCGCCCGCGCTGCCTGTAACGACCAGATCAAACTCGACCCGGTCGCCGACCTTCGCCTGGTCAATCAGGGCGGGTGACGCCGCGAAGCCCATGGTCATCGCGGGCCATTCCAGACTGGCGATCGGCTCGTGCTCGATCGTGATCTTGCCGCCCTCCGCGTCGATGGCCGAAATCACCCCGCGCGCGGTCGCGGACTCCTCTCCGGCCGCCGACGACATGGCGTCCATCTCCGCCGGCGCCGCGGGGGCAACGGCGGAACCGGTGGCGGCTGGGGTTTCCGTCTCCGTCGCCGGCTGCTGACTGCAGGCCGCCAGGGCAATGACCGCCCCGGCTGACAGGCTCAGGCCGAGGGCGAGCCTGGCCGACTTCACGAACAGGTTTTTCATAGGGTAGCTCCTTGGGTGGGGGTTTGGGTGGGACGTGATTTCCGGCGTCTCAGGAGGAGATAGCCGGCTGGGATGACGAGCATCGACAGGAGGGGCGCGGTGATCATGCCGCCAATGACTGGCGCCGCGATCCGGGTCATGATCTCCGACCCCGCGCCGTGGCCGATCAGGATCGGGAACAGACCGCCCAAGATCACGGCGACCGTCATCGCCTTGGGCCGGACCCGCAGAAGGGCGCCCTCGCGAACGGCCTCCTCGACCTGCTCCCGGTCGGGATCAGGTCCTCGATCCTTCAGCGCATGTTTGAGATAGATCAGCATCACGACGCCGAACTCCGCCGACAGGCCAGCGAGGGCGATGAAGCCAACCCCGGTCGCGACCGACTGATCGAAGCCCATCAGATAGAGCAACCAGAAGCCGCCGGTCAGGGCGAATGGCAGGGTGCCCATGATGAGGAGGGCTTCGTCGAAGCGCCCGAAGGTCAGATAGAGCAGGATGAAGATGATCACGAGCGTGGCCGGAACCACGATCTTTAGCCGCTCGGCCGCCCGTTCCAGATATTCGAACTGGCCGGAGTAGGCGATGCTGACGCCCGGCGCGAGATCCACCTCGCTGGCGACCGCCTGACGCAGATCGGCGACGACAGACGCGAGGTCGCGCCCCCGAGTGTCGACATAGACCCAGGTGGTCAGCCTGCCGTTCTCGGACTTGAGCATCGGCGGGCCGTCCGCGATCTGGATATTGGTGACCGTGCCAAGGGTGATCTGCTGGCCCGACGGCGTCAGCATCGGCAGGGCGCGCAGTTGCTCCAGACTGTCGCGCAATTCTCTCGGGTAACGGACGCTGATCGGATAGCGGGCGAGCCCCTCCACCGTCTGTCCGATCGTCTCGCCGCCCACGGCGCCCGATACGATCGATTGGACATCGGCGATGTTCAGGCCGTAGCGGGCCGCCGCGCGCCGGTCGATGTCGATGTCGACATAACGCCCGCCGGTCAGGCGTTCGGCCAAGGCGGAGGTCACGCCCGGTACGGTCCTGGCGACATCGGCCACCTGGGCCGCGATACGGTCCATCGCGGCCAGGTCAGAGCCGGACACCTTGACGCCGACGGGGCTCTTGATGCCCGTCGCCAGCATGTCGATGCGATTTCGGATGGGAGGGACCCAGACGTTGGACAGTCCGGGGACCTGAACCGCGCGATCGAGTTCTTCGATCAGTTTTTCCGGGGTCATGCCCGGCCGCCATTCATCGCGCGGCTTGAACTGGATGGTGGTCTCGAACATCTCCAGCGGAGCCGGATCCGTGGCGGTTTCCGCCCGGCCCGCCTTGCCGAACACGGTCGCCACTTCGGGCACGGTGCGGATCATCCGGTCCGTCTGTTGCAGCAGTTCCGCGGCCTTGGCCGGGGAGAGACCCGGCTGGGCCGAAGGCATATACAGCAGGTCGCCCTCGTCCATCGCCGGCATGAATTCGCCGCCGAGCTGGCTAAGAGGCCAGGCGGTGGTGGCGAAGATCAGCAAGGCTGCCACCAAGGTCTTTCTGGGATGATGCAGCACCCAGTCCAATGGCCCGCGATAGATGCGCGTGAGCCAGCGATTGATCGGATTGCTCTGTTCGGCCGGGATCCGTCCGCGGATCAGATAGCCCATCAGAACCGGCACGAGAGTGATGGACAGGATCGCCGCCGCCGCCATCGCATAGCTCTTGGTAAAGGCTAGGGGCGCGAACAGCCGGCCCTCCTGGGCCTGCAGGCTGAACACCGGGATGAACGACAGGGTGATGATCAGCAGGCTCAGGAACAGCGCGGGGCCGACCTCCACGGCCGCCTCGGTGATGACCTTCCAGCGATCTTCGCCCGCCAGCTTTTCATCCGGGTGATCGTGTTCCCATCGTTCGATGTGTTTGTGGGCGTTCTCGATCATGACCACCGCCGCATCCACCATGGCGCCGATGGCGATGGCGATGCCGCCCAGCGACATGATGTTGGCGTTCACGCCCTGAAGATTCATGATCAGGAAGGCCGCCAGGACGCCCAGCGGCAGGGTCAGGATGGCGACCAGCGCCGACCGGGCGTGCCAGAGGAACAGGCCGCAGACCAGGGCGACGACTATGAACTCCTCGATCAGCTTGCCGCTCAGATTGTCGATCGCCCGGTCGATGAGCTGCGAGCGATCGTAGGTCGTCACCACTTCGACTCCCGGGGGCAGTCCGGCTTTGAGCGTCTCGAGTTTCTCGGTCACGGCCGCGATCGTGGCGCGGGCGTTTGCGCCGGATCGAAGGATGACGACGCCGCCCGCGACCTCGCCTTCGCCGTTGAGCTCGGCTATGCCGCGTCTCATCTCCGGGCCGATCTGGATGGTCGCGACATCCCCGAGGCTGATCGGCACGCCTCCAGCCGCCGTGCGGAGCGGCACGGCCCGGAAGTCGTCGAGCTCGGTCAGATAGCCGTTGGCGCGGATCATGTATTCGGCTTCGGCGAGCTGGAGCACCGAGCCGCCCGTCTCGCCGTTGGCGCGCTGGAGAGCGTCCACCACCGCCTGATGGGTGACGCCGTAGGACGCGAGCCTGACGGGGTCGAGCACCACCTGGTATTGCCGCACCATGCCGCCCAGGCTGGCGACCTCGGCGACCCCCGGCACGGTCTTCAGCTCGTAGCGGAGGAACCAATCCTGCAGGCTTCGCAATTGCGCCAGATCGTTGCGGCCTGTGCGATCGACCAGGGCGTATTCATAGACCCAGCCTACGCCGGTGGCGTCCGGACCAAGTGCCGGTTGGGCGGTCGCGGGAAGCCGCGCCTGCACCTGGCTGAGGTATTCGAGGACCCGGGAACGCGCCCAGTAGAGGTCCGTCCCATCTTCGAACAGCACATAGACGAAGCTGTCGCCGAAGAAGGAATAGCCTCGAACCGTTCGCGCGCCGGGTACGGACAGCATGGTGGTCGCCAGAGGATAGGTGACCTGGTTCTCGACGATCTGGGGCGCCTGCCCCGGGTAGCTGGTGCGAATGATGACCTGCACGTCCGACAGGTCCGGCAAGGCGTCGACCGGCGTGCTGCGAACCGCGAACAGGCCGGCGGCGAGCAGGGCGACGGCGGCCATAAGGACGAGGAAGCGCCCCTTGACCGAGGCGCGAATGACCGCGGCGATCATTGGCTCGACCTCCCGCGCGAGGCGGGCGCGGCCATGGATGCGCCCGTTGGGGCGGCGGTGGCGGGCCGGGACGTCGGGCCGATCGGCCGCGCCGTTACGCCTGACAGGCTGGCTTCGGAATCGATCAGGAACTGCCCCGACGCGACGATCCGTTCGCCTTCCCTGAGACCGGCGAGGATCTCGGTTTGCCCCCCGGCTTCTCGCCCGACACGGACCTCGGCCGGTTGATACCGGCCTTCCGGCCGGGCGAGCATGACAATGTCCCGTTCACCCGTTCGGATCACCGCCTCGGTCGGCACGAGCAACGCCGTCGTCGAACCGCCGCCGAAGGTGATCCGGCCGAACATGCCGGGGCGCAAACGGCCCCCGCGATTGGCCATTTCGATCCGTCCCGTGACCGTGCGGCTGTCGCCGACGAGTTCCGGCAACAGGGCGGTCAGACGACCCGTGAACCGCTCTCCCGGGAACGCGGTCAAAGCCACCTCGACGGACTGTCCGACCCTTAGCCGGCTCCCCAGCGCCTCCGGGATGGCGGCATTGACCCAGACGGTGGCCAGGCCGTTGATCTCGGCCAAGGTCATGCCTTGGGTCACGCTCATGCCGGCGCGCACGCCCAGGGTCTTGATCACGCCGCCAGTGGGCGTTGAGATCGTGATCGTGTTTCGCGCCCGCCCGCTGCGCTCCACCGAGGCGATCAGGCTCTCGGACATGCCCATCAGCACCAGTCGCTGCCGCGCCGCCTGGATCAGGGGCGTGTTGCCGGTGCGCCGTACGGCCAGATATTCCGTCTGGGCGCCGCCCCAGGTCGGGATGAGCAAATCGACCAGAGGCGCGCCCGCAGCGATGACATCGCCCGGCGCGCGGTTGTAGACTCGCTGCACGAAGCCGTCGGCCCGCGACTGGACCACGGCGATGTCGCGTTCATTGTAATCGACCACCGCCGTGGCGCTCAGATCGCCCTCAAGGTCGCCACGGCGAGCCGTGGCATACCGGACCCCCAAATTCTGGGCCAGCGCCGGATCGATTCGAACGCCGGGGGTGGCGGTCGTTCCCCCCTCATCGGCATATTTGGGGATGGTCTCCATGTTCATGGACGACTTCCCCGGCCCCGGGTAGCGTTCGTTTGGAACCATGGGATCGTACCAATAGAGGATCTCGCGCTCCCCTCCCCCCTCGGCGGTCTCACCGCCGGCCCCATCCAGCCGCGGAGCGACGACGATGCCGGCCCCGACGCCGACCCCGACCAAAAGAAGCGCGCCCATGGCGATGCCCAGGCGTTTGTTGCGAAGGGCGTTCATCGGTCGTCGTTCCCATAGGTGAGAGTGATCTCGACCACTTGACGCATCACGGCGGCCTCGCGATCGAGCGTGTCGAGCCGGGCGTTGGCCACGGCGGTGAAGGCTTCGAGAACTTCAACGATGCCCGCCCGACCCGCCGCATAGCTCGCGGTTTCGAGATCGGAACGCTGAAGGACACTGGGCAGAACGACGTCGCGCGACCGGACCCATTGATCGTGAGCGGTCGCGTATTCGGCCAGGACGCTTCGCAGCGACGCGGTCAACACGCGCTCAGCGTCCTCACGCTCGGCGGTGACCCGCAGCGCATCAGCGGCGCGCGCGGCGATGACGGGATCCTGCCTTCGACCGGGAAAGATCGGCAGCCGCACGCTCGCTCCGACGGAGAACAGATCGCCGAACCGCTCATCGCGGCGGGCGTAGCTGGCTTGGAACGACCAGTCCGGGCGACGTCCGGCGCGGGCCAGGTCGACCTCGGCTTCGGCGCGGCGCGCGGCGGCTCCATAGGCCCGCACGGTCGGCAGCTGGGCGATGCCGTTCCGCAAGGCGGTCAGGTCGAGATCGTCCTGCGGCGGCGGGCCAACCGTCTCGGGATCGGCGTCGCCCGTCCACCGGGCGAGTTCGGCTCGCGCCTTCTCGATGTCGGCGGCGAGACTGCTGCGGCGATCGTCAAGATCGGCTTTGAGCTGAACGGGCCCGAGAGCGTTGGCGGGCCGATAGGCGCCGGACGCGACTCCGGCCGGGGCGGCGTCCCACAGGGGTTGCAACGTCGCCAGCAGCTCTTCCAACGCCGCAAAGCGGCGTTCGGCATAGAACAGGTCGATCCACGCAAGGCCCACGGCGACCCGGACCTCTCGTCGCGCGACGGACTCCTCAGCGCCGGCGACGCCGATCGCCGCCTCGGCGATGTCTCGCTCGGCGCGACGACGCGCGCGGCTGGGCACCTCCTGCTCGACGCCGATCCTGAGCATGGTGAAGTCTTCATCGAATTGCCCCGCGAACGGCCCGGTCACCGGATATCCGTCGAGACCGACGGAGAGCCGGGGGTCCGGCAGAAGCCCCGCTGCCGGAACGGCCGCACGAGCGGCGTCGACACCCAATGCGCTGGCGCGCAGACTGGGTGCGCTGAACGCCGCGCGGGCCAGGGCCTCGTCGAACGTCTGGGGGTCAGCCTGGGCCGGCGCGGTCCAGACGCTCACGAGCAAAATGGAAGCCGGGAGGATCGCCCAGCTTGCGATCAGAGCACGGCGCGCGGACGGCGCCGAAACCTCGGCGCGTCGCGTCAGGACGCGCGGCCGGCGGACACGGGGCGGCGGACACGCAGACGCGCGTATCGCCGACCTCAAACGAATGGTCATGGAATTCCTCGAAACCACTTGACCCGCCTTGAGGGCGGGACATCGGCGAAGGGCTCGGATCGATCGATCGGCGGTCGCCCGCGCAACGGCGCTCACGGCCTTCGATCAGCGGAAGCGGTCTACGCCAGCCGTTTCGGCGGATTCTTCAGTGGAAGCGGGCCTGCGCCCTCTCGCACGACATCGACGGCTGCGAACCGGAGTCCCCGCGGAGCCGAAGGCCGTTGAACGGTCGGCGCCGGCGGCATGGGCGCCGCGACGGCGGCGCAGCCCATCTTGGCGATGCAGTCGGGCGTCATCTCGTCGCAAGGGCTAGTAGCGCCGCCGGAAGGCCCGTCCGCCATCACCATCATCTCGGCGCAATCCATGTCCGCCATGCCGCCCGTCGCTTCGAATACCTGGAACGGCGTGGCGTGCGCGGACGACTGGCCGACGAAGCCGGCCACCGCCAGGGCGAACAGAAGGGTGCGGACGAGGTTCCACATGCGCGGTCATCCCACGCCCGTCGGCCGGCCGTGTCAAGCGACCGACGGGCTGGCGTCGGGCGCGCGCAACGCAATGCTCCGGATCAGCGCGCGCCCGCCCGCAGTTCGAACGAGGGATTCAACCCCGGCGCCCGTATAACTCATTGAACCCCTCTGGTTTCGGAGCCTCCCTATGACCACTCGCAAAATCCTTTCCGTCGTCGGCGCCGTCGGCGCCCTGCTGTTGGGGGCGACGCAGGCTGCCGCCCACGCGCGCGTCGTCGCCTCCAACCCGGCGGCGAGCGCGAGCATCGCCTCGCCGCGTTCGCTGACGGTCACCTTCAGCGAACGCGTCGTTCCCGCTTTCTCGGGCCTCGAGGTCGTGAACGCCGCCGGTGCCAAATTCCCGGTCGCGACCACCGTCTCCGATGACGGCATGACCGTTTCGGGACGGACGGCGCGACCGCTCGCGGCCGGCGCCTACAGCCTCAACTGGCATGCCGCCTCCGCCGACGGCCACCGTATGACCGGCGCCATCGCCTTCACGGTACGCTGACCCATCGTGCTCGACGTTCTGGTCATCCTGCTCCGGCTCGCGCAGTACGGCGGCGCGGTCGTCCTGCTCGGGACGCCGCTGTTCCTCCTCTACGGGTTGCGCGGGTCGGACGCGGTGGCCCTCGGCTGGACGAGATCCTTGCTGGTCAGCGCGGCGGCCGTGGTCGCCATAGGCTCCGCCGCCGCCTTCGCGGCCCAGACCGCTGTGATGGCGGGCTCGCTGACTGAAGGTCTCAAGCCGGCGACGCTCGGCTTCATGCTCACGGGCACGAGCCTCGGACCCGCCTTTCTCGTCCGGACGCTGGCCGCGTTGCTCGCGCTTCTTGCGCTCATTCAAGACAAGCCGTCCCGCGGCCTGTGGAAATTCGTCGCTGTCGCCGGTCTTATCGTCGGCGCCAGCTTCGCCTGGACGGGACACGGCGCGGCCACCGAAGGCGCGGGGCGCTATGTTCATCTGACGGCCGCGATCCTGCACAGCTGGGCGGCGGCGGTGTGGCTCGGCGCGCTCGCGGCCTTGCTGATCCTGACGTTGCGGCGGCGGTCAGAAACGGTCGATGGCGATAGGATCCTCTATCGAGCCCTTCACGGATTCGCCGGCGTCGGATCCGCATCGGTCGCCGTCCTGGTTCTGAGCGGACTGGTGAACAGCTGGTTCATGGTCGGACCCGATCGTATCGCTGGCCTCTTGAGCACGCCCTACGGTCTGCTGTTGACGGGCAAGCTCGTGCTCTTCGCGCTCATGCTGGTTCTGGCGGCCGCGAACCGCTTTTATCTGACGCCCCACCTCGGCAGCGCCCTGGACGATCCCGAGTATCTTGGCCCCGCCATTTCACGGCTGAAACGCAGCTTGGTGATGGAGACCCTCCTCGCCCTGGGGCTGCTGGCCCTGGTGTCCATCATGGGAACCCTGGCTCCGGTCTCGGCCATGGAAATGGCGATGTAGCCGTTGGCGCGCGCCGAACGCGCTGGAGCCAGGTGCGTCGCACGCGCTCTTGGGACCGGCTGCGAATGGCCGTTGGCCCAGCGACCTGGACCCGCCTAGACTGCTCAAGAATTGAGGGGGCGCGCCGTGTCAGATCGAGTTCGTGATCTTATTGAACAGTGGCGGCGCGACCCGGCTGCGACCTACCAGACCTGGTTCTTGTGGGACGAGCGTCTGAAGAATTTCCGCTCCATCCGTCGCGGCATCGGCCAGGTCGTCAAGGAGATCGAAGCAGGCCGGTTCGGCGTGGCCTATCGCGGGTCGTCGCTGGAGACGATCGTTCATTCGGTGGCCGAACAACGGCAGATTTTCAAGGGCGCGGACCATGCCTTCCTCTGGAAGCCCAAACTTCGCATCCCGGACATCTACGAAAACCCGGCCAATCAACGCGCTTTCGGCCGGCTCCTGCATCACTGCAGCTGTTGTTCGACAGCAACGGAAATTCTCG
The DNA here is from genome assembly GCF_032017145.1 of Brevundimonas sp. Lineage (GTDB taxonomy): Bacteria > Pseudomonadota > Alphaproteobacteria > Caulobacterales > Caulobacteraceae > Brevundimonas. The sequence goes on along the minus strand of NZ_DALZQC010000079.1, from coordinate 5,812 downwards.
CGGGCATCCGCACGATCGACCAACTCCGAATCAAGGGACTCGGGCCTGCAGTGGCCAACCTGATCTATTTTCTCCATCCCACCCACGTTTCGCCGTTCAATACCGCGATCGTCAACGGCTACAACGCGATCACCGGATCAAAGGTCAAGCTCGGGAGCTGGGAGCACTACCTTGCGATGCGGCAAGGAATTTTGGCCCTCAACGCTCGCTACAGCGATCTTCTGTCCAACGATCTCGGGGCGATCGCGGGCTTCCTGTTCGACGTGGGCTCCGGCCGTTATCCCGCGCCGCCCCTGGACGACGAGAGTCTGTCCGCCAGCGGCTGGGACGCGCGGCTGGCCGAAGCGCGCGCCGAAGCGGTCAAGTTCGAGAAGACCGCGCTCCAGCAGGGCGAGACGGACCGGACCCACACAGAGATCCAGGCCTGGGTCCGTGATCTGGGTCGCGCGCTGGGCTACAGGGTCTGGATCGCGTCCAATGACCGCGGGCGCCAGCACGAGGGCGCACGCCTGAGCGAGGGCTGCCTAGAACAACTACCGCCGTCGCTGGCGAACGGTCCAGGCGCCGAGTCCATCCGGCTGATCGACGTACTCTGGCTGGAGGGAGACGCGGACCGCGTGGCGGCCGCCTTCGAGGTCGAGCATTCCACCACGATCTACTCCGGTGTCGTGCGAATGCTGGACCTCGCCCTGTCAGGCGAACTAAACATCTCCGCCGGCCTTTTCCTGGTCGCTCCCGACAGCCGCGAAAACGATGTGCGGGCGCAGTTGCAACGTCCGGCCTTCAGCCGGATCGCCGATCTCAATGTGCGCTATCTGCCCTACGGAGAACTGGAACGGCACCGGGCATCAATCGCCCGCTTCGGAACCGGTCTCAGGGCTCCGACCGAGATTTCGCACCGCGTGACCTGATCGTCGGTGACTGGCCCGCCTCGCATCCAGGTCGTTCTGGCTCACAGGCCTGATAGGCAAGAGCGCGATCCTCCAGCCGCACCCGCCAGGTGATCAGCATGGCATTAAGCGCGGTGAACACCACTGCTATCCAGACCTGGCCGAAAACCAGCGGCAACATGGCGATCTCAAGAGATGCGATCCAGTAGTTGGGATGACGAATGACCCGGAAGGGCCGGATCGGACTAGCGGCGCGCCGGGCAGGTGATGATCCGAGTGGTCCAAAACCGGCCAAGGTCGCGATCACCCCGCTTGCTCCAGCGCGCTCGTCGTGCTCTCGGCCATCAGGGCGACTGCGTGTTCCAGGAACAGGTCGTTCCGCTCCGCGAAGCTGTGCGGCTGCAGATACCAGTCCATTGGGACGCACGAATGCCGTGTGTCGATCAAGGCGTTTCGATAGATAGGCGCCAGCCGCTCGAAACCGCCGTGGGTCGTGGCGAACATTTCGGCCCCGTTGGCCGCGACGTCCTCTTGCCGCAGGATGTGCGGCGGCCAGGCGGTGGTCAGGGCGGCGAGACGCGGTGGTGAAGTCCGGTCGTTGTCTCTTGGCAGAGCTTCCTGTGATCGAGCCGTCGCCTGCCTCATGGCTCCCGCTTGCGAACCGCACGCGCCATTTTCAGGTCGCGGGAGATCCGTATCCACAGCAGGATGAAGCCCGAAATCACAATGCTCAGGGTCAAGGCGGTAGTGATGATGATCAGGGGGTGATTGAAGTCCTCGCCGTCGTTCCAGTCCATGACGTGCAGTCGCCAGAAGAAGTCGAAGATCCGCCACACGCCCGAGCGGCGCGTCACCACTTCGCCTGTCGCTGGCGACAGGTAGAAGGCCGTCTTTTCGCGGTCGGCGAAGTCTACCCGCCACAGCGGTCCGGTGCGTCCCGTCTCCTCGGGCGCCGTCGCCAGAAGAACCGCGCCGGAAACCCGCGCCTCGCCCTTGTACGCGCCCTTGGCGAAGGCCGAGGCGTCGGCGGCCGACATCGGTCCGAACGGCCGGCCGGTCGCGGCGGACACGACGACTGGCTCGCCCGACGCCGGCTTCAAGGTCCAGGCCGCCCCCCGCGGCGTCGTGTGAAGCTCCGCCTGGACAGGCGCGACGCCCGCTCGGCGCGCGATCTCGCTCAGTGCCGGAAGCGCGCCGAGCTCCAGCGGGCTCGGCTTGAGGTCAACCGCCCGATGTTCGCCGCGCACCGTCTCGATCGGAATGGCCGTCATCACCAGACCGCCGCCGACCCAGAACAGGACCTGAAGGCCGACGACGAGCGCAATCCATTTGTGCAGCTGGGTGGAGAGCTTGAGAACCTTCATCCCTGGGCCTCGCCTAGCCGTGACGCGCGAAGACGCGCGTACCGCCGCCCTTGAGGATCAGCAGGGTCTCATAGGGCTCACGTTGGCCGTCTGGCGTCTCCATGCCGGGAGACCCCAGCGGCATCGCCGGCACTGCGAGGCCCACGGCCTCGGGACGTTCGGCCAGAAGCTTGCGGACATCCTCGGCCGGCACATGGCCCTCGAGGACATAGCCGCCGATCATGGCCGTGTGGCAGGAGGCGAGCGCCTCGGGCACGCCTTGGGTGCTGCGTATAGAGCGAAGGCTCGGGAGTTCGTTGACCCGCGCCTTGAAGCCGGCGGCGCGCATGTGATCCACCCAGGCCGTGCAACAGGCGCAGGTCGGGGTCTTGTAGACCGCGAGCTCGGTCGATGAACGGGCGCCCGGAGCGCAGGCCGCGACGGCGACGGAGCCGGCCCCCGCGGCCAGAAACGCACGGCGTGAAAGGGTGGGCATCGATCTCATGGGTCCCTCTGGCGAGCGATATCTGGAGGCCGCCGATGACGGTCGCCGCCGCGATCAGGCGGCGGGGCGGAAGGGCCGGGCCGAGGAGTGATAGACGTCGAACCTCCACTCGTCACCCCGCTTGCGCAGGACGCTCGTGGCGGCGCCGCGGCGCTCTATGGGGGCCCGGGCTCCGTACTTGAAGGTGATGTGGAAGGTGTAGGTCTCGCTCACGAAGGCGGTGTCGCCGTCAACCTCGACTTTCATTTCGTGGTTGCGGAAGTCGAAGCCGGCCAGATCGGCGAATTCGGGCCCGAGATGGTGCTCCAGATAATAGGCGAACGATCCCTCCACGCCGCCGTTCTCGAAGATCTCCGAGTCGGTCCAGAACAGGGCCGGCGTCTGCGACACGTCCATCCGCTCGATGGCGTCCTTGTAGGCGGTGACGACCGCTCGGACCTGGGCCTCGTCAGCGGATTGCGCATCGCCGGGGGCGTGCGCCGAGCCTGGCGTATGGGCCGAGCCGGGGGCGTGGGAGCGGGCCGGCGCCTGTGATTGAGCTTGCGCTTGGCCGGAGGTCGCGAGGAGGGCGGCGACCGCCGATCCGGCGAGTGCTGAACGGAACATCATGGTGCAGTCTCCTGGTTTGCCGCGGCCGCAGTAGAACCCGGTCCGGCGAAGTAGATGAAGAACGAGGCGTTCGGGCGACGACGGACCCCAAGGCCGTCAGAACATCAGATGCCTCATGCCATGGGTCAGCATCCCGCCCAGCAGGCCGTTGACCACCACGGCGGCGGCGGTCACGGTCAAAAGACCGATGTAGATCAGCTCGCGCCCGCGCCCCGGCCGGCGGACCCATTGTTCCTTCGCCCACCAGCTCAGCAGGCCGAGCGCGGCGATCGAGGTGCCGAGCCACCGATGGTAGAGGTGAGTCACATCGTCCTTCCCGGGCAGCCCCATAGCGAACCATCCCAGCGCCACCGCGGCGACCGCGGAGATCGCCGCCAGGGCGATGATCACCCGCGTGCCCTGGGTCAGGACCGGCCGACGCAGCGTCAGGGCGGCGATCTCGAGGAGCGCGGCGACGAGGAACAGCGCGATCGGGAAATGGACGGCGGCGGGATGCATGGCGCCGAGCCAGCGATACAGGCGCTGAGGCATTGGCTTGGGACCCTCGTCCGCCGTCATGGCCCCGTGGTCCATGTCCATAGCCATCCCCGGCATGGCCATCACGCCGCCTTCTGGCACGGCGCCCGCCGGCGCGGCGGCCTGGGCACGGGCCGCGGCCTGCTTGTCATGATCCTCGTGCGCGAACGCGGGCGCGCTGACAGACAGCGCCACCACCAGGGCGATCCCCGACAGAAGTTTGCGTATCGACATTGTTCTCTCCCATCCCGTCCCTTCTGCTAACTACGCACCGGGGAGGCCGTCCCCTCGTTTGAGGGATTTGGCTTGTTTCGGCGTAGTAGGGATTAGGGGCGCAAGGAGAGTGTTCGATGGCGCGTAATTTGGATGATCTTTTGGCCGGATCGGCGGCGACGCCCTTGGGCCGGTCGCTCGACGGGCTCGAACCGCTCGTCTGGAGCCGGGTCGACGCGCTTCGCGGCGAAAGGCTCGCGTCGCAACTGCGTTTGGGGGCCGTCGCCATGGCCCTGGTCACCGGCCTGACGGCAGGCGGCGTCGGCGCGGTCGCCGCCCCCAGACCGGCCGGGGAGATGGCCATTTTCACGGTCGACGCGGGCCTGTCGCCTCTGGTGAGACTGGAAACCGGCCGATGAAGCGCGGCTGGCAGGCCATCGCCCTGACGGCCGTCCTGGCGGCGGTCGCCAGCGGCGCGGGCACTTGGATCAGCGCCAGCTGGGTGCTGAGCCGGCGCGAACCGCCATCCCTGCACGACATCGTGCACCACGACCTGAAGCTCTCGCCCGACCAGCTGACCCGCATCGACGCAGTCGAAGCCCGGTTCGCCGCGCGCCGGCCCGCGCTCGAAGCGGACGTCCGCGCGGCCAATCAGGAACTGGCGCGCGCGATCGCACGGAGCGACGGCGACGGTCCCCAGGTCCAGGCGGCGGTGGACCATTTCCACGTCGCCATGGGCGCCTTGCAGAAGGAGACGATCGCCCACGTCTTCGAGATGCGGTCCGTTCTGACGCCGGCCCAGGCCGAGGTATTCGACGACCGTATCGTCGAGGCCCTCGCGCCCGACGAAGGCTAGCGTTCCGCGTGGACAGCCCCAACGACCTGTCAGCCCGCGCCGCCGGCGGGGACCGGGCGGCCTTCAGCGAGTTGATGCGGCAGACCAAGACTTCTCTGTTCCGTTTCGTCCGGCGCTATGTCGGCGATGAACAGGACGCCTGGGACCTGTTGCAGGACACCTATGCGGCGGCCTGGATCAACATTCGCCGCTACGACCCGGTCCGACCCTTCGAGGCCTGGATCCGGACCATCGCACTCAATAAATGCCGGGACTGGAGCCGTCGCCGCTTCGTTCGGCGGCTCATCCGGGGCGGCGTCGACCTGTCGTCGCCGGAAGCCATGTCCGTGCCGGACGGGGCCGAGGCGGTGGATGACCGGATGGATGCCAGCGCAAGGCTGGCGCGGTTGAACGAGGCTGTGAGCCATCTGCCGCCGCACCTCAAGGCTCCGCTTCTGCTGACGGCGATCGAGGGGCGCAGTCAGGCGGAAACGGCCGGGATGCTGGGTGTCTCCATCAAGACCGTGGAGACCCGCGTGGCGCGGGCTCGTCGCAAGCTGTCCGAGGCGCTGGACGACACGCCCGCTGTCCGGGCCGCTCTTGAGTGATCAGCTCGAGGGTCCTCGGAACCTTCGTCGCGCCTTAGCCCCGCTCGGGCCGCAGCGGCGCTCCGTCGATCGACCTCCAGGCGGCGAGGGATGCGGCGCCCGTCCGCGTATTCTAGTATGAGGGCGTCGCGGGAAATCGACCCGATCATCGCCCTTTTCTTTCAGGAGCTTGTCACATGAGAGTCCCGATCCTAGCCGCCGCAGCGGCGATCACCTTGGGCGCCTGCCAGCCGGCCGCCGACCCTCAACCGGTCGAGGCCCAGACGGCGCCGGGCGCCTCGGCGACGACCCCG
>NZ_DALZQC010000078.1:0-16971 GCF_032017145.1 Brevundimonas sp. | reverse complement strand
GGCCATCGGCGGCAACACCGGCTCGACCGTGGCGGGCGCCGCCATCGGCGCCGTCGCCGGCGCGGCGACCAAGCCCCGCTAAATCCAGGGCCCAAGGCCCGGATGACAAAAAGGCCCGGAGCGTCCGCTCCGGGCCTTTTCTGCGTCCGACGTCGGGCGCGCTTACCAGATGCGCGCGCGGGCGTCCGGCGCGATATATTCCTTCTGGTCCGGCGAGACGCCGAAGGCGGCGTACCAGGCGTCGATGTTGCGCGGCGAGGTGGCGGCGCGCACCGGGCCGGGCGAGTGGGGATCGGTGGTCAACTGCTCCTTCAGCGCCGCCTCGCGCGACTTCTCGCGCCAGACCTGGGCCCAGCCCAGGAAGACGCGCTGATCGCCCGTCAGGCCGTCGATCACCGGCGCCGGCTGGCCGTTCAGCGACTTGTGATAGGCGTCCAGCGCCAGCAGCAGGCCGCCCAGGTCGGCGATGTTCTCGCCCATGGTCAGCTCGCCGTTGACGTGCACGCCGGGGATCGGCTCCAGCTTGTCGTAGATGGAGCCCAGCACCTTGGCGCGTTCCTCGAAGCGGGCGGCGTCTTCCGGCGTCCACCAGTCGCGCAACACCCCGTCGCCGTCCGACTTCCTGCCCTGGTCGTCGAAGCCGTGGGTGATCTCGTGTCCGATCACCGCGCCGATGCCGCCATAGTTGACGGCCGGGTCCGCGTTGGGATCGAAGAAGGGCGCCTGCAGGATGGCGGCCGGGAAGACGATCTCGTTGCGCGGCGGGTTGTAATAGGCGTTCACCGTCTGGGGCGTCATGCCCCATTCCAGCGGATCGACGGGCTTGCCGATCTTGCCGCGCTTGTAATCCCATTCGAAGGCGGCCGAGCGTTCGACGTTGCCGTACAGATCGTCGGGCTTCAGCTCCAGTCCGTCATAGCTGCGCCATTTGTCGGGATAGCCGATCTTCACCCCGAACTTGGACATCTTGTACAGCGCCTGTTGGCGCGTCGGCTCGCTCATCCAGTCGACGTGCTTCAGCCGCTCGGTCATGGCGTCGCGGATGTTGCCGACCAGGGCCTCCATCTGCGCCTTGGACGAGGCGGGGAAGTGCAGACGGACGTACTCCTGGGCCAGGACCTCGCCCAGCTGACCGTCGACCAGGGCCACGCCCCGGTTCCAGCGCGGTCGGTTCTCGGGCTGGCCGCGCAGCGCCTTGCCCCGGAAATCGAAGCGGCTGTCAACGAAGGTCTGCGACAGATAGGGGCTGGCCTGGTCGACCACGTTGAACGCCTGCCAGGCCTTCAGCGTCTCGATGGGGGTGTCGGCGAACACCTGGGCGATGCCGGGGATGGCGGTGTTCTCCATCAGCACCAGGGTCTCGACGTCCGACACCTTGGCGCCGGACAGGAAGGCGGCCCAGTCGACGCCGGGGGCGAGGGTCGGCAGGTCCGCCGCCTTGGCCGGATTGTACAGCTTGTCGATCTGGCGACGTTCGACCGTGGTCCAGTGCTTTTCGGCCACCCTGGTCTCGAAGGCCAGGATGTCGGCGGCGGACTTGGCCGGATCGGTCCAGCCGATGGCCGTCAGGGTGCGGGTCAGATAGGCCAGATAGGCCTCGCGCTGAGCGGCGAAGTCGGGCTTCAGATAGTAGTCGCGGTCCGGCAAGCCCAGGCCGCCCTGACCCAGATAGGCCGAGTTCATGTCCGGCTTCTGCAGGTCCTCGAACACGTCGATGCCGAACAGGGAGGCGCCGAAGCCTTCGTGGCTCTGACCCATCAGGCGGGCCATGCCGGCGTGGTCGGTGACGGCCTTGACCGCCGCCAGATCGGCGGCCAGCGGCGTCGCGGCCAACTGATTGACGCGGGCCTCGTCCATGAAGCTGGCGTAAAGGGCGCCGACCTTCTGGGCGTTGGCGTTGACCGGATTGGACGCGCTGGCCTCGATGATGGCCTTCAGTTGCGCCTGGGCGTTCTCGTACAGCACGTCGAACGGGCCGAAGCGGGCCTTGTCCGCCGGAATCTCGGTGGTGCGCAGATAGGTCCCGTTGGCGTATTCGTTGAAGTCGTCACCCGGCTTTACAGCCGTATCTCGCCCGGCCAGATCGAAGCCCCAGGTTCCGAACGGCGACGGCGCGCCCGGCAGACCGTGCGAATGCTCCTGGGCCGAGGCCGCGCCGCCGGTCAAGGCGACGACGATACAGGCCGAACAGGCGGCCATCAGACGAATGCGGTTCATGGAAGACAGGGTCCCGATTTTGATCGGCGGCACCATCGCGCCGGTGCGGCGGTCTGTCGCATGACGTTTTTGTAATCTTTAGGGCGGGTCGATCGGGAAGCGCAGCCCACTTGTTAATCCGTCATCCTAGGCACAAGGCCCAGGATGACGGATGGGGAGGAGGAAGGGGCCTTAACCCCGCCTCAAACCTCGGCAGAACGCGCCCAGCACCTGCGGATATAGCCCATGCTCCGCCGTCTTGACCCGTTCGGCCAAAGCCTCCGGCGTATCGTCCGCGATGATCGGCACGCGGGCCTGGCCCAGGATCGGGCCTTCATCGACGCCTTCCGTCACCAGATGCACGGTGCAGCCCGCCTCGGCGTCGCCGGCGGCGATGGCGCGGGCGTGGGTGTCGAGACCTGGATACAGCGGCAGAAGGCTGGGATGGATGTTCAGCATTCGCCCGCGCCAGCCGCCGACCAGCCAGGGCGTCAGCACCCGCATATAGCCGGCCAGGGCCACGACCTCGATCCCGGCGTCGCGCAGCACGGCGTCCACCGCCCGCTCATGCGCCTCGCGGTCCTTGCCGAACGGCTTGTGGGCCACGCTCGCGGTCGCCACGCCCTTGGCCGCCGCGATGGAAAGACCGCCCGCGCTTTCGATGTTCGATAGCACCAGCGCGACTTCGTAGCCGCTGTCCGGCGAATGCCCCGCGTCGATCAGCGCGGCCATGTTGGAGCCCGCCCCCGAGATCAGGACGGCGACGCGGGCGGGAGGGAGAGTGGAGGGCGACATGGCCCCGCCTTGGCCGGGTGGAGGGCGGTTGGCAAGACGAAAGGCGAATGCCCCTTGTCGTCGGACGCATCGGAACGTTAGCGTGTAACGTCGGCCGCGCGGCGAGGGGTTGCGGGCCGGCGCGTACAGGGGACCATCGCATGAACAGACTGATCTGCCTCGCGGCCATCGCCGCGATGCTGGGCGCGCCCGTGGCGGCGCGGGCGCAGGACAGCGGCGCCAACAACAGCAGCAGCGCCAACGGCGGGGGCGCGTCGATGCGCTCGGCGACCGACCGATTCCGCAACGCCAACGCCGAGGCCATCGAGAAGGACTGGGCCCGCCCCCCGGTGCAGGAGACCTAGGTCGTCACCGCCCATTCGGTCAACGCCCACGGCAAGACCCTGCGCTATCACGCGACGGCCGGCACCCTGACCATTCGCGACGATGCGGGGATGCCGACCGCCAGCCTGTTCTACACCGCCTATACGCTGGATGGTCAGCCGGTCGGCACGCGGCCGGTGACCTATCTATACAACGGCGGGCCAGGCTCTCCGACCGTGTGGCTGCATATGGGCTCGTTCGGGCCGATGCGGGTTCAGACCGACGAGCCGACCGTAGTCCGCCCCGCGCCCTTCGCCTTCGGCCCCAACGACCAGACCCTGCTGGACCAGACCGATCTGGTCTTCATCGACATGGTCGGGGCCGGTTTCTCGCGGCCGCTGGGCGAGACGCCCGGTTCGACCTTCTGGGGCGTGGACGGCGACGCCGACGCCTTCGCCCGCGCCATCATGCGCTACACGACCAAGTTCAGCCGCTGGTCCAGTCCGAAATACATCATCGGCGAATCCTACGGCACGCTGCGCACCGGGGCCGTGGCCTTCCAGTTGGAAGACCGCGGGATGTCGCTGAACGGGGTCGTTCTGCTGTCGTCGATCATGAACTACGGCGTGCGCCAGCCGGGCTATCCGCAGAACTTCGTCACCCTGCTGCCGACCTATGCGGCGACGGCCTGGTATCACAGGAAGCTGGCCAATCCGGCCGCGACGGTCGATGAACAGGTTCAGCGGGCGCGCGACTTCGCGCTGGGGCCCTACGCCTCCGCCCTGGCCAAGGGGCATATGATCTCTCAAGCCGAGCGCGCCGACATCGTGCGCCAGATGAGCGAACTGACCGGCCTGTCGACCACCTTCATCGACAACGCCAATATGCGCGTGGACCTGAGCAGCTTCCGCAAGGAACTGCTGCGCGACCGGCGCCAGACCATCGGCCGGCTGGACACCCGATACCTGGGCCTGGACGAGGACGCCTCGGGCGGCGAGCCCGAGGACGATCCGTCCAGCTCGGCCGTCACCGGGGCCTATTTCGGCATCTTCCGCGACTATGTAGCCAATCAGCTGAACTACAAGACCGACGTGGAATACCGGATGTCGGCGCGGGGCCTGCCGGGCTTCAACTGGAACTGGAGCCACCGTCCGCCGGTGGGCGGGCCGCAGACGACGCCGAACACAGCCATCGATCTGGCCACGGCGATGCGGCGCAATCCTTATCTCAAGGTCATGTCGCTGAACGGCTATTACGACGCCGCCACGCCCTTCTTCTCGACCGAGTTCGACCTGGCGCAGATGATGCTGGAGCCCAGCATCCGGCCGAGCCTTGAGTTCACCTACTACGAGGGCGGGCACATGATGTATCTGAGCCACGACGCCCTGGTGAAGCTGCACACCGATCTGTCGCGCTTCTACGCCGAGACGGCGAACGGCGGCGCGCGGTAGATTAGGAAGGTTAGGAAGGTTAGGAAGCGGCTCAGGCCGCTTCCAACTGTCCGCAGACGAAGGCGACCTCGCCGGCGTTGAGGAGGGCGGCCAGGACAGGCTCGGCGTTCTCGGGCGAGACGATCAGGATGAAGCCGACGCCGCAGTTGAAGGTGCGGCGCATCTCGTGGTCGCTGATGCCCCCGGTTTCGGCCAGCCACTGGAACACGGCGGGCATGGGCCAGGCGTCCCAGTCGAACTTGGCCTGCAGACCCTCGGCGATGCAGCGGGGCGGGTTTTCGATCAGGCCGCCGCCGGTGATGTGGGCTGCGCCCTTGACCAGGCCCGCCTTCATGATCGGCAGCACCGGCTTCACATAGATGCGGGTCGGCTCCATCAGGGCCTGGGCCAGCGAGCGGTCCTTGGCGAAGGGGGCGTCGTCGCCCCAGGCCAGGCCGGACTTCTCGACCACCTTGCGGACCAGCGAATAGCCGTTGGAGTGCGGGCCGGTGGAGGCCAGGCCGATGATGACGTCGCCCGCCGCCTGACGATCCATATAGGGCAGGGCGTGACCGCGCTCGACGGCGCCCAGGCTGAAGCCCGCCAGGTCATAGTCGCCTTCGGTGTACATGCCCGGCATTTCGGCGGTCTCGCCGCCGACCAGGGCGGCCCCGGCCTGGCGACAGCCCTCGGCGATGCCGGCGACGACGCGGCGGGCGGCGTCGATCTCAAGCCGGCCGGTGGCGTAATAGTCGAGGAACAGCAGCGGCTCGGCGCCCTGGGCCAGCAGGTCGTTGACGCACATGGCGACCAGATCGACGCCGACGCCGTCGTGACGGCCGGTCTCGATGGCGATCTTCAGCTTGGTGCCCACGCCGTCCGTCGTGGAGACGATCAGCGGATCCTCGAACCCTGCGGCCTTGAGGTCGAACAGGGCGCCGAAACCGCCCAGCGACGGCTCCGATCCCGGCCGCGCCGTGGACTTGGCCAGCGGCTTGATGTGTTCGACCAGCATTTCGCCGGCGTCGATGTCCACGCCGGCATCGGCGTAGGTCAGGCCGTTTTCGAGAGGCTTTTGGGTGTCGCTCATGGATCTTGGGCCTGGAATCGGGGCGGAAATGCAGCGCGGGTCTTGCCACACATGGGTTGCGGGGGGCTATAGCACCGGAATGACGCCGATCACCACCAATGAGGCGCTGGCCGAGTTCTGCGCCCGCGTATCCTCCGCCCCCTTCATCACGGTCGACACCGAGTTCATGCGGGAGACGACCTATTGGCCCCGGCTGTGCCTGATCCAGGCGGCCTCGGCCGACCATGCGGCCATCATCGACCCGATGGCCGAGGGGCTGGACCTGGAGCCGTTCCTGGACCTGTTGCGCGACGAGAAGATCGTCAAGGTCTTCCACGCCTGCCGTCAGGACGTGGAGATCTTCGTGCGGCTGGGCGCCATGCCCAAACCCCTGTTCGACACCCAGGTCGCGGCCATGGCCGCCGGATTCGGCGAACAGGTGGCCTATGATTCGCTGGTGCGGCAGACGCTGCGGATCGAGGTGGACAAGGGCAGCCGCTTCACCGACTGGGCGCGCCGGCCGCTGTCCGACAGCCAGCTGGTCTATGCGCTGGGCGACGTGACCCATCTGGCGGCCCTGTATCCCAAGCTGCGCGACCGGCTGCAGAAGGAAGGGCGGCTGGACTGGGTGATGTCGGAGATGGAAAGCCTGACCGATCCGGCCCTGTATGACACCAATCCCGAGAACGCCTGGAAGCGTCTGAAGCCCAAGAAATTCTCGGCCAAATATCTGGCGGCGTTCAAGGCCGTCGCCGTCTGGCGCGAGCGCGCGGCGCAGGAGCGCGACCAGCCGCGCGGCCGCATCCTGAAGGACGAGGGCGTGGACGAGATCGCCCAGCAGACCCCGACCGACCCGGACGCCTTCAACCGTCTGCGGTCTGTGCCCAAGGGCTTTGGCGGTTCGCGCCTGGGGCTGGAGCTGGCCGAGGAGCTGAAGCGCGTCCTGGCCGATCCCGAAGCCTTCGCGCCCGAGATGGCGCGCCCAGCCCACCGCCAGCCGGCCCCGCCGTCGGTGGTGGAACTGCTGAAGGTGCTGCTGAAGGCCAAGAGCGACAACGCCGGCGTGGCCTCCAAACTGATCGCCACGGTCGCGGACCTGGAGAAGATCGCCATCAGCGACGACGCCGACATCGACGCCATGAAGGGCTGGCGCCGCCAGATCTTCGGCGAGGATGCGCTGAAGCTGAAGCGCGGCGAAATCGCCCTGGTCCTGAACGGCGCACGGGTCGAGGTCGTTGAGATCGAGTAGCCAGAACGTCTCCTCCCTGCTTTGGGGGGAGGGGGACCGCGAAGCGGTGGAGGGGCTCTTTTAAGTCCCACAGGCGCCTGCGATGCGCTGAAGAACCCCTCCGTCACGGCGCTGAAGAAGCGCCGCGCCACCTCCCCACAGAGTGGGGAGGAGACGGTTTGACTTATATCTTCAGCCCCAGGTCCATCGCCTCGGCCAGCGCCTTGGCGCGCTTCTTGGTCTGTTCGCCCAGCAGGACGTCGGCGTAGCCTTCCGTCGCGGTCAGGCGCAGGTCGCCGCCCTTTACGCGCGCCGTGGCGTTGGCCAGCAGTTGCGGCGAGCGGCCGGACAGGTCGCAGGCCAGGCGTATGGCCAGGCCCAGGGCGCGGGCGCGTTTGGCCGCATCCCCGTCCAGCAGCCGGTCGATGACCTCGGGCTGGGGCGTGGCGGGCGCGCCGCCGTAGCGGGCGTTCATCGCGCTGGCCAGGAAGGCGCGCTCGACGTGGCTGATGCCGGCGACCGGGGCGCGCAGCACCTGGTCGAACACAAGCTCCAACCGGTGGTCGGGATGCAGCCGCGCGCCCAGGTCGGCCAGGCGGCAGGCGGCGCCGACCAGGACCGCGTCGCGTTCCGCCCCGAACACCTGCGGCAGGGCGGCGACGATCTCGGAAATCCAGCCGTTCAGCGCGCCGGGCAGGGCGGGGGCCACGCCCTGGCGGCCGCCCAGAGCCGAACAGCCCGCCAGCAGCGGATCAGCGGTCCGCGTCGCCTCGTCCAGCGTCTCGAACAACAGCCCTTCGCGCACGCCCCAGGCCGACATCTCGATCTGTTTCAGACCCAGATGTTTGATCAGCCCTTCCAGCACCAGGCCGGCGTAGGGCAGGGTCTCGGCGCGTTTCTTGGACACGCCGGGCAGTTTGGCCAGGCCGGCGACCGACTGCTGCGCCACCAGACGGGCCGTCTCAAGCGCGTCCTCGGCCGACATCTGATACTGATGCACGACCCGCAGCGGATAGGATTTCAGCGCCATCTGCACCTGGGCCAGGGTGCGCCAGGCGCCGCCCACGGCATAGAGGCGGTTGCTTCTGAACTGGGCCGCCACCGGTTTCAGCGCCTGGTCGATGCGGGCCTTGACGCGGGCGGCGTCAAACCCCTTGCCCTCGGCCAGGGCGAACGGCCCCAGCGGCAGGGTCAGACCATGCTCCACCCCGTCTCCGTTCAGCCGGGTCAACTCCAGACTGGCGCCGCCCATGTCGGCCGAGACGCCGTGGGCCTGAGGCGCGCCGGCCAGCACGCCCATGGCGGCGTATTTGGCCTCCTCCTCGCCCGACAGGACGCGGATGTTCAGCCCGGTTTCTGCGGCGACACGCTCGCAGAACTCCGGCCCGTCCAGCGCCTCGCGCACGGCGGCGGTGGCGGCGATCAGGGTCGCGTCCGGCCGCACCCCCTCCAGCACGGCGGCGAAGCGGCGCAGCGCCGTCATGGCCATGACCACCCCTTCCGGCGACAGTTTGCGCGTCGTCGGCAGGTCGCGGCCCAGGCCGGCCAGCACCTTCTCGTTATAGACGGTCCAGATCGCACGGCCTTCCAGCCGGTACAGCACCAGCCGCACCGAGTTGGAGCCGATGTCGATGGCCGCGATGTCGCGGTCGGTCAGCACGGCGTCGGGCATCAGCGGCCGGGACGCTCGTAACGAAGCACGGCGGGCAGGCTCTTGGCCTTGCGGCCGCGTCCCGAAAGGCTGGGATTGGTCATGAAATATTTGTGGGCCGAGAAGGGCCGCTCGGGATCGGCGGGCGTGACGCGGGTATAGCGCCCTTCGGCGTCCAGCACCCAGCTTTGGGCGTCGTCCTTCAGGTTTGCGACCATGATCTGGTCCAGCACCTGGTCGTGGACGGTGGCGTTGCGGATCGGCGTCATCAGCTCGACCCGGCGGTCCAGGTTGCGGGTCATCCAGTCGGCCGAGGAGATGAAGACCTTGGCCTTGTCGTGCGGCAGATCCTTGCCGTTGGCGAAACAGACGATGCGGCTGTGTTCCAGGAAGCGGCCGACGATGGACTTGACCCGGATGTTCTCCGACAGACCCGGCACGCCGGGCCGCAGGCAGCAGATGCCGCGCACCACCAGGTCGATCCGCACCCCCCACTGGCTGGCGCGGTAAAGGGCGTCGATGATCTCCACGTCCACCAGGGCGTTCAGCTTGACCCAGATGGCGGCGGGCTTGCCCATGGCGGCGGCCGACATCTCCTTGCCGATCAGTTCGATCAGGGTGGCCTTCATGTTCAGCGGCGACACCACCAGGGCTTCCAGATGGTCGGGCGTCGCATAGCCGGTGATGTAGTTAAACACCTTGGTCGCATCGCGTCCCAGGACGGGATCGCAGGAGAACAGCGACAGGTCGGTGTAAATCTTGGCCGTGACCGGGTGATAGTTGCCGGTGCCGAAGTGGCAATAGGTTTTCAGCGCATCGCCTTCGCGTCGCACCACGACGCTGACCTTGGCGTGGGTCTTGTATTCGACGAAGCCGAAGACGACGTGGACGCCGGCTCGCTCCATCGCCCGCGCCCAGCGCAGATTGGCCTCCTCGTCGAAGCGGGCCTTCAGTTCGACCAGGGCGGTGACGTTCTTGCCGTTCTCGGCCGCCTCGATCAGGGCGGCGACGATGGGGCTGTCCTTGGAGGTGCGGTAAAGGGTCTGTTTGATCGCGATGACGTTGGGGTCCCGCGCCGCCTGACGCAGGAACTGCACCACCACGTCGAAACTCTCGAACGGATGGTGGATCAGCATGTCCTTTTCGCGGATGGCGGCGAAGACGTCGCCGCCGTTGTCGCGAACCCGCTCGGGATAGCGCGGCTCATAGCCCTTGAACTTCAGGTCGGGATGGCCGCCGCCGATCAGGTCCGACAGCTGGGCCAGACCCAGCATACCGTCCACCAGAACCACGTCCTGGGGCGCCGCCTCCAGTTCGCCGACGATGAAGTCGCGCAGGTCGGCGGGCATGGACGCCTCGATCTTGACCCGAACGACCGAGCCCAGGCGCCGCTGCTTCAGCGCCTCCTCGAACTCCAGCACCAGGTCCTCGGCCTCTTCCTCGATCTCGATGTCCGAATCGCGGATCAGGCGCAGCACGCCCTTTTCCTGAACCTCGCAGCCGGGGAACAGGTGGTCGATGAACAGCAGCAGCACGTTTTCCAGCGTGATGAACCGCTTGTGCCCCGGCGTGGACCGGCCGTCGGTCGGCAGCTCCCAGAACCGGCGCACCTGGGTCGGCACAGGCACCAGGGCGTAGAAGGTCTTTGTCTCGCCCTTGCGCTTCAGCTTCAGCGCCAGCGAGAAGCCCAGGTTCGGCAGGAAGGGGAAGGGGTGCGCCGGGTCGATGGCCAGCGGCGTCAGCACCGCGAACAGCTGGTTCAGGAACTCGGGCTCCAGCCGCTCACGCTCGGTCTTGGTGATGCGCTGGCGGTCGACCACCTCGATGCCGGCGACGGTCAGCTCCTTCTTCAGCTGGCGCCAGCGCAGTTGTTGTTCGGCCATCAGTTCGCCGGCGGCGACATTGATCCGTTCCAGCTGCTCGGCCGGCGTCAGGCCGTCGGCGGACAGCACCCGCACCCGTTCGCGCAACTGTCCTTTCAGGCCGGCGACGCGGGTCATGAAGAACTCGTCCAGATTATTGGCCGAGATGGACAGGAACCGCAGCCGCTCCAGCAGCGGATGGTTGGGGTTGGCCGCTTCCTCCAGCACCCGCTCGTTGAAGGCCAGCCAGGAGGTCTCGCGATTGAAGAACCGGCTGGGCGAGGCCATCAGCTCTTCGCTGAGGGCCAACTGAGGGGCGCGAGAGGCGGGAACCTCTTCGCCTCGGGTGTCGTCGTGGATCGCGGCGTCGGTCATGTGCCGGTTCTCGCGCGCGTGTGTGACGGCCGCAAGCGGGCGCGGCGAAAATCGTGAAGCGCCGGGGCGACGCAGCGGCCGCCCCGGCGGTCGCGGTTACTGAACGATGGTGTTCGGCGCCGTGCCGGCCGGACAGTCGCCCAGGCGTTTGGCGTCGATGGTCATCTTCATTTCGGCCATGGCCGGCGGGACATTGGGGCCGGTGGTCTTGGTGGTGATGTCCACCTTATAGGCCGAGCGCATGTCGCCGGACACCTTGCCGTCCGACGTCACCGTCATGCCCTGGGCGTTGCAGACGGCGTGGAACTCGGCCCCGCCCGGCGCCGATTTGACGCTGTTCTCGCTGCAGGTCACACCTTGCTGGGGGGCGTTGAAGGGGTTGGAGCCGGGCGCGGTCTCGCCGATGCAGATCTTCATCGTCGTCGGCTGCGGCATCTGCGGGCCCGATACGGTCTGCTGCCACAGGCCCGGCTGCGGCGCGGGCATGGCGGCGGTTTCCGGCGCGGCGGTTTCGCCCTTGGCCGTCTTGGCGTCGTCGCCGTTGGAACAGGCCGCGAGCAGGGCGACGGCGGAGATCATGACAAGCTGAACACGCATTTGGACGTTTCCCGTTTGCTGGAGCGCAAGGTCGCTCCGGCGGCTCAACGCCAAGGCAAAGCTAAGCGTTCAAAGTTCAGCCACGATTCCCACTGCGAAGGTGTGCATATCCCGCATGTCGGGACGTCAGCCGGCGTCCATCGCGTCCAGCACCTGTCGGGCCAGGACGCGCGTGACCGGGCGGTGCAGGGCGTCCAGCCGCTCGACCACCGTGGCGGCGGCGTCGCCGGATCGGTCCAGACGGCGCACCAGATAGTCGACCACCTCGTCGGCCGGGGTGATGCTGCGCTCCGAGAAGCGCGCGCGCAGGATGGCCGACAGCACCGCGTCGTCGGGCGCCTGAACCGCCACGGTCCGCATCGCATCCAGCCGCGAGCGCAGGTCGGGCAGGGCGACCGACCACCGGCGCGGGGCCAGGCGCGACGTCATCAGCAGCGCCCCCCCGCCAGAACTGGCCAGGTTGATCAGGTGAAACAGGCTCTCGTCGTCGGCGTGGTCGGCGTCATCCAGCAGCACCGGCCGGCCCTCCAACTCCTGCGGGTCGATCAGGGCCGCCTCCGCGCCGGTCAGCGGCGCGGCCCCGACCCTTTCGGCCCAGTCGGCGGCCAGGCGGCTCTTGCCCGATCCGGCCGGCCCATGCAGCGCCAGAACCGCCCCGACCCCGTCCGGCCAGCGGCCCAGCACGGCGGCCGCCTCGGCGTTGCTGTCCGACACCACGAAGGCTTCGCCCACGGCATGACGCTCCAGCGGCAGACGCAGCTGTTCGGAGGCGGGACGGGACGGGGCGCTCAGCGCGGTCATGACCCCGTCATAGCAGAGGCCGGGATTAACCGCGTCGGCGCCCCTCTGTTGGTTCCGGGGAGGGAAGCCGCGTCGCTGTGGATGAAATCAGGCGAACGGGGCCAGGGCGGGGTTCAGCTTGCCGGCCTTGAACTCCGTCACCGCATAGTCGGCCAGACCGTGGACCTGGAACGGGTCGTCCTTCAGCAGGGTCTCCAACTCTTCCTTCGTGCCCCGGCTGGCGACGACCAACACCCCGCCGGTGCGCGGAACCATCGGCCCCGCGGCGATGACCAGCCCGCTGGCCACGTGCTGGTCCAGCCATTCGCGATGCTCGAGCGTCCGCGCCTCGATGGCTTCGATCGGCTGGGTGTAGGTGATGGTGACGATGAACATGGCGGCCTCTTCAACGCGATGGGCACCAGATATCGTTCGCGGCGCGGGGCTTTGCAACGGCTGAAACCTTGACTTTCCGGGGCGATGATGCGCCCTACGCCGCTTCGATTTCCGGCGCCGACGGCGACGGATTCCACCGCCAAAGTCTCCAGACGGTTCGTTCCATGCACGCCTATCGCTCTCACACCTGCGGCGCGCTTCGCGCCTCCGACGCCGGTTCCGCCGTCCGCCTGTCCGGCTGGGTGCACAGGAAGCGCGACCACGGCGGCCTGCTGTTCATCGACCTGCGCGACCACTACGGCCTGACCCAGCTGGTTCTGCACCCCGAGACGCCGGGCTTCGCCGCCGTCGAGCGCCTGCGCGCAGAGAGCGTCATCAAGGTGGACGGCGAGGTCGTGGCCCGTGACGCCTCGGTGGTGAACCCCAACCTTCCGACCGGCGAGATCGAGGTGCGCGTCCAGGGCGTCGAGGTCCTGTCCGAAGCAGCCGAACTGCCGATGCCGGTCTTCGGCGATCAGGAATATCCCGAGGACATCCGTCTGGCCAACCGCTTCCTGGACCTGCGCCGCGAGCGTCTGCACAAGAACATCGTCCTGCGTTCGCGTGTGATCTCCTCGATCCGTCAGCGCATGGTCGGCCAGGGCTTCCTGGAATATCAGACCCCGATCCTGACGGCCTCGTCGCCGGAAGGCGCCCGCGACTTCCTGGTGCCGTCGCGCCTGCATCCGGGCAAGTTCTATGCGCTGCCTCAGGCGCCCCAGCAGTTCAAGCAGCTGCTGATGGTCTCGGGCTTCGACCGTTATTTCCAGATCGCGCCCTGCTTCCGCGACGAGGACCTGCGCGCCGACCGTTCGCTGGAGTTCTACCAACTCGACGTCGAGATGAGCTTCGTGACCCAGGAAGACGTCTTCGCCGCCATCGAGCCGCTGATGCACGGCGTGTTCGAGGAGTTCGGCGAGGGAAAGCCGGTTTCGCCCATCGACCAGCCGCACGTCTTCACCAACGACTTCGGCGAGACGTTCGAGCACGAGGGCTTCGAGCGCCTGACCTACGCCCAGTCGATGGCCTGGTACGGTTCGGACAAGCCGGACCTGCGTAACCCGATCAAGATGCAGGTGGTGTCTGACCACTTCCGCGACGGCGGCTTCGGCTTGTTCGCCAAGATCCTGGGCGCGGACGACAAGAACGCCGTCTGGGCCATCCCGGCGCCGACCGGCGGCAGCCGCGCCTTCTGCGACCGCATGAACAGCTGGGCGCAGGGCGAGGGCCAGCCCGGCCTGGGCTATATCTTCTGGTCCGAGGATCAGGGCGCCTGGGGCGGCCCCATCGCCAAGAACCTGGGCCAGGAGCCGACCGAGGCCCTGATGTCGTCGCTGGGCCTGGGCCAGGGCGACGCCGCCTTCTTCGTCGCTGGCCTGCCGGCGACCTTCGCCAAGTTCGCCGGCCTGGCTCGCACTCGCGTGAGCACCGAGCTGAAGCTGGTCGACGAGAACCAGTTCAAGTTCTGCTGGATCGTCGACTTCCCCATGTTCGAATGGTCGGAAGAGGAGAAGAAGGTCGACTTCAGCCACAACCCCTTCTCCATGCCGCAGGGCGGGCTGGAGGCCCTGGAGAACCAGGATCCGCTGACCATCCGGGCCTATCAGTACGACATCGTCTGCAACGGCTATGAGCTGTGCTCGGGCGCCATTCGGAACCACAAGGCCGAGATCATGCTGAGGGCCTTCGAGATCGCCGGCTACGACGCCTCGGTGGTCGAGGAGCAGTTCGGCGGCATGTTGAACGCCTTCCGCTTCGGCGCCCCGCCGCACGGCGGCCTGGCCCCCGGCATCGACCGCATCGTCATGCTGCTGGCCGGCGAGACGGCCATCCGCGAGGTCATCGCCTTCCCGCTGAACCAGCAGGGCGAGGACCTGCTGATGAACGCCCCGACCGAGGCCGAGGAGCGGCAGCTGAAGGACGTCCACATCCGCACCGCCTTGCCGATCAAGGTCTGATCGGCGCGGTCATCGCCGAAAAGAAGAAGGGGACGCCCGCCCGGCTCCCCTTTTTTGCTGTTCAGTTCTCGGCGACCGAGACGAAGTTCCTGACCCGAGGCGGCGCGGGCGGGGCCGGCGGGGTGCGGATCACCCGGATCGAACTGCTGCGGCAGGCCTGGGCCGTCAGCCCGCCGGGCAGGCGGGTCGAGCCGTCGCCGCACGCCGTCCTGATCTGATCCTGGGTCAGGCCGCGCGCGCCGGACAGGTCGGCGCCGCGAATGTCCGTCCGGTGCATCGACGCCTCGGAAAAGTCTGTCCGGGAGAAACGTCCGCCGGTCAGACGGGCGCCGTCCAGCGTCGATCCGGTGAAGCGGGCATTGCTGAAATCGCCGGACGACAGGTTGGAGGCATGGATTTCGGCGCCGGTGAAGTCGGCGCCCACGGCGACGACATTGGCCAGGGTCGCGCCGAACAGTTCCGCGCCGATGAACTTGGCGCCGGACAGGGTTGCGCCGTTGAAGTTGACCCCGTGCATTTGGGCGCCCGAGATTTCGGCTCGGCTCATATTGGCGCGCACGAAGCCGGCCCCCTGGGCTTCGGCCCCGGTCAGGACCGCGCTGGTGAAGTTGGTCGAGCCGAAGTTGGCTCCGATAATCTGGACGCCCGACAGATTGGCGCGGCTGAAGTCGCTGCCCGAGAAGTTGGAGCCCATCATCTCGGCGCCGCGCAGATTGGCCCCGACCAGGGTGGCGTTCATGAAGCTGGCGCCGGTGAAGGTGGCGCCCGACAGGTTGCGACCCGACAGTTCGCAGCGGTTGCACGATCCGCCCAGCGACACGGTTCGGGCCACGTCCCGGTCCTGCATCGACATCTCGACCCCGGCCATGGCGGGAGACGCCATCAGGGCGGCGCCCAGCGCCAGCAGGGCCAGGGCGGGTCGAAACCGGATATGTTCGGCGATCTGTCTCACGAGACCTGAATGCCCCGAAACCCCTGCGCCACCTACTTAAATCGAGGTAACTTCGTTAAATCGCGGCAAGGTCGGCGGCCCTCAGCAGGCGGGAATGCGAAGGCCGCGGGGCAGGACGGTGGAGCCGTCGCCGCACGCCTGGTTCAGCTGGCCCTGCGTCAGGCCCGTGGCCCGCGCCAGTTGGGCGCCCGACAGGTTCGTGCCCGACAGGGTCGCGCCCGAGAAGTTCGCGCCTTCCAGATAGGCGCCCACGAAACTGGCGTTGGTCAGGTTGGCGCGCGTGAAGTTGGAGCCGGAGAAGACCCCGCCATAGCCCTCCACGTCGCGCAGATCGGCGCCGGAGAAGCGGGTGCGGTTCATCACGCTCAGGCTCATGTCCGATTGACGCAGGCGCGACCCGGCCAGGTTCAGCCCGCGCGCCTCCAGGCCCGAGAAATCGCCCTGGAACAGGTTGCAGCCGGCGCAGGAGGCCCCGCGCCGGACGCTGGCGATCTGGCCCGCATTCTGGGCCAGGACGGGCGTCGCGGCGGCCACGAAGGCGGTTGCGATCAGGCCGAGAGAGAGTGTGCGTTTCATGGACCGGGCTCCGACGTTTGATCGTCCTGAAGCAAACCCTAGGCCATAACCCTTAACCTACCCCTGATCCCCGCCCTTCAGCATCGGCGCGGCTCCGCAGGTGTCGCAGGTCCAGCCGCCGCCGCGCTGTTGCAGGGTGAAGTCGCCGCAGGCGGGGCAGGCGACGGCTTCGCCCGACGTCGAGGCGCGGGCCTCCGGCTCTGCCTTCTTGCCGAACGGCAGGACCACCAGATTGTCGGGCGCGGACCCGCGCGCGAACCCCTTGGAGATGAAGCGGGCGGCGGGCACGGCCTGGCCCTGCGGCGCGGCGCCCTCCAGCCCGTCGCCGTCCATCGCCTCGGCCTCGCCATTGGCCAGTTCGTGCCGGTCCAGATAGGAGACGCCCAGCTCGCGGAAGATGTAGTCCAGGATCGAGGTGGCCGAGCGGATGGAATCGTTGCCCGTCACGCGGCCCGCCGGTTCGAACCGGGTGAAGACGAAGGCGTCCACGAACTCGTCCAGCGGCACGCCGTATTGCAGGCCGATGCTGATCGCGATGGCGAAGTTGTTCATCAGGCTGCGGAAGGCGGCGCCTTCCTTGTGCATGTCGATGAAGATCTCGCCCAGTTCGCCGTCCTCGTATTCGCCGGTGTGGATATAGACCTTGTGGCCCCCCACGGCGGCCTTCTGGATATAGCCCTTGCGGCGGTCGGGCAGTTTGCGGCGGGCGCGCTCGCGCTCGACCACCCGTTCCACCACCCGCTCGGTCGGGCGCGGCGTCTCGC
>NZ_DALZQC010000077.1:0-17004 GCF_032017145.1 Brevundimonas sp. | reverse complement strand
AGCCCCGGCGACCCCGGCCGATCCCGCGACGGTGAACGAAGCCGTCGGCGGCGGTCACCACGGCGGCGGCATCACCCCGATCTCCATGTTCATGGAAGCCACGGTGGTCGTTAAGGTCGTCATGGCCGGCCTGCTGCTGGCCTCGATCCTGTCCTGGACGCTTCTGCTGATCAAACTGTTCGAGTTCGGTTCGCTGAACCGCAAGACGGACACCTTCCTCGAAAACTTCCGCGGCGCCCGCACCATCGCCGATATGCGCGCCGTCGCCACCCAGGAAGAGTTCGACGGCAACCCGCTGGCCGACATGGCCGCCGCCGCCACCGAGGAAATCGAACTGTCGCGTCAGTCGGGCCTGTCGGTCACCGGCGATCACCTGGACTCGGCCATGGGCCGCGCCACCGCCGCCGTCTCGGCCGTTCAAGCCGGTCTGGCCAAGCGCCTGTCGGGCGGTCAGCAGTTCCTGGCGTCCGTCGGGTCCATCGGGCCGTTCGTCGGTCTGTTCGGCACCGTTTACGGCATCATGAACTCCTTCATCGGCATCGCGGAATCCAACACGACCAACCTGGCCGTCGTTGCTCCGGGTATCGCCGAGGCCCTGCTGGCCACCGGTATCGGCCTGTTCGCCGCTATCCCGGCCGTTGTGTTCTACAACTACTTCAACACCCGCATCGCCGGTTACGGCACGCGCGCCGACGGTTTCGCCGCTGAGCTGCTGAACGGCATCTCGCGTCAGCTCGACAAGGGGGCGTAAGACGGATGGCCGCCAAGATTAAATCGGGCGGCGCTGGCAATGTGGTCGAGGCCAACAGCGATATCAACGTTACGCCTTTCGTTGATATCATGCTGGTCTTGCTCATCATCTTCATGGTGGCGGCTCCGCTAGCTTCCGTGTCGGTGCCCGTCGAGTTGCCAATCGCCGTCGCCAAGGCGGCCCCGAACCCGCCCAAGCCGGTCTATATTTCGATCCAGAACGACGGTGACGTCTATGTGGGCGACTTCAGGACCGACGTCGGCTCCCTCGGTGAAGATCTGCTGAAGCAGATCGGATCGCGGAACCCGGCCGATGAGCGGATCTTCATTCGGGGCGACCAGAACACCCGTTACGGCGACTTCATGCAGGTCATGAATGCGCTGCAGGATAACGGCTTCTACAGCGTTGCACTGGTCGGCGAAGACCAGGCGACGAGCTAGAGCGCGGAGATAGTATGACAGACGTCGAATATCATCGCAGTCGTTACGACGTACCCAAGGCCAAGGGCTTCATGGGGGTTTCCTACCCCGTGCTGATCGTGTGCCTGCTGGTCGTCTCCATCCTGTTCGCCTTGCTGATCTTCTTCCTGCAGCAGTCGAAGTTTAAGCTGAAGGAATTCAACTACGTCGACGAGTCCGTCGAGGTCGAGTTGGTCGAGCCGGTTCCGCCGCCTCCGCCGCCTCCGCCCCCGCCGCCTCCGCCGACGGATCAGCCGCCGCCGCCTAAGCTTCAGGTGCGCGTGCCGGCGCCGGTTCCGAACGTCACGCCTCCTCCGCCGGTGAACATCACGCCGACGAAGAAGGAAGACCGGGTGGAATACACGGGTCCGCCCGTGAACATTCCCGGACCGCCGCCGCCGCCCGCTCCGCCGGCTCCGCCGCGTCCGTCGACGATCACGAACGTCCAATGGGCGCGCCAGCCGCGTCCGACCGCGGACGACTTCCCAGCGCGCGCGCTGGAACGTGAGATCAGCGGATCGGCCACCGTGGAGTGCACCGCGCGCTCCAACGGGTCTCCGGCGAACTGCCAGGTGATCTCGGAAGAGCCCGCCGGCATGGGCTTCGGCCGCGCCGCCATTCGGGTGGTTCAGCGTGGACAACTGTCCCCGCGCACCGTCGATGGCGCCGCCCAGGATGCGACCTTCCGCGTTCGCGTGCCGTTCAACCTCGGTTGAGCCAAGAAGCGATCAAGACGAGACGCCCCGGAGAGCCATCTCCGGGGCGTTTTCCTTTGGCCGGAACCAACGGAAATCTGCTGATGAAATCGCACGAAGTCGCTTGATCGCATCGGTAAGGCCCGGTAGAGAACGCGCCTCGCGATGAGCGGGCCGCCTTAGCTCAGTTGGTTAGAGCGCCGGTTTGTGGAACCGGAGGTCCTCAGTTCAAGCCTGAGAGGCGGTACCATCGCAGAGCGCGGCCGGGCTTGAAGCCAGCCAGCGCAGCGACCATCTCCTGATCATCGGCGCATTGGCCGATCCCCCACATCGACAGGAGAGCGCGAATGAAGATGCGCAAGCTGGGCCCGAACGGACCCGAGGTTTCAGCCATCGGCCTGGGCTGTATGGGCATGAGCGCCTTCTATGGCGGCGCGGACGAGGCCCAGTCGGTGTCTGTCATTCACCGTGCGCTCGATCTGGGGATCACCCTTTTCGATACGGCGGAAATGTATGGGCCGCACACGAACGAGATGCTGGTCGGCAAGGCCCTTAAGGACCGCCGGGACCAGGCGTTCATCGCCACCAAGTTCGGCATCAATTACAACGACGACCGCAGTCGCCTGATGACGGACGGCAGCCCCGCCAACGTCAGGCGCGCCATCGAGGGCAGCCTGCAGCGTCTGGGCGTCGATCACGTCGATCTCTACTATCTGCACCGCGTCGACCCGAACACGCCGATCGAGGAGACGGTCGGGGCGATGGCCGAACTGGTCAGGGAGGGCAAGGTTCGCTTCCTTGGGCTGTCTGAGGCGGCGCCGGACACCCTTCGCAAGGCTCACGCGACTCATCCGATCACGGCCCTTCAAACGGAATATTCTCTGTGGAGCCGTGAACCGGAGGACGAACTGTTCGCCGTGACCCGCGAACTGGGCATCGGCTTCGTGCCCTACAGCCCGCTGGGACGCGGTTTCCTGTCCGGAGACATCAAGTCTGTCGATGATCTGGACGCCGATGACTTCCGACGCAGCAATCCCCGCTTCATGGGCGAGAACTTCCAGAAGAACCTGGATCTGGTCGAGGCGGTCAAGGCCATCGCGGCCGATAGGGGGGTAACCGCCGCCCAACTGGCCCTGGCCTGGGTGTTGGCGCAGGGCGATGATCTGGTCCCCATTCCCGGCACGCGCCGCATCGCGACGTTGGAGCAGAATGCGGGCGCCGTTGACCTCGTGCTGTCGCCGGAAGACCTGGCCCGCATCGACGCCGTCTTCCCCAAGGGCGCGGCCAGCGGACACCGCTATGCCGAGGCGGCGAGGGCAGCCCTGAATCGCTGAGCGCCAGGCGTCTGAAATGCAAAAGGCCCGGTCGGATCGCTCCGGCCGGGCCTTTCATCCGTCTGGCGACGACCTACTGAATGCGAGTCCAAGTCTGGGTCTTGCAAAGCGGGGCGACGATGCAGCCGCGCAGGCGCAGGGTATTGTCGTTGGTCATGGTGATGGTGCCGCGATAGGTGCCGCCGTCGGCCGGATTATAGACCGAGCCGTTGCGCCATTCCGTCGGCCCGCCGGTGAAGCCGGTCAACATGGGCAGGTTGCGCAGGGTGCGGTTCCGCTGGGCGGCGTCGCGGTTGCGCTCATCGCGCGCGTTGGCGTCGTTGCGGATGTGGTCGGACGTCACCAGCGTGCCGCACAGGGCCTGACCGCACCGCGCGATGCGAACCTGCCCGCCATTGGTCGGGGTCTGCCACAGGCCCGTGGGGTCGCTGGCCAGGGCGGGCGTGGCGAGCGAGCCGGTCAGGGCTGCGGCGGCCAGCAGAATCTTGATCTTCATGGGTCGTCTCCTTTGTCGTCAGGCCGCTTGGGGACGGTCCTCTTGAAGAACACGCTGATCCTGATTTCCGTCGAAAACAAGTCGGAAATCGCGGCCGGAAAATGTGAATATGGGCGACGTTACGTCAAGTTTTCAGAGGCTTGGCGGCATGGTCGCGTCGCTGACTCACCTCTCGCCGAGCCGGCGAGGGGTTAGACGCCCAATAAGGCCCGTCCAACGACCGAACGCGCGCGGGGCCTGCGTCCCGATGGATCGGGCGACTGGACGGTGGAGCTTGGCGCGACCGAGGCGCCGCTGTCGCGGCGATACCGAACGGCGTTGGAGCAGCTTAGAGATCACCCGATCAGCGCCAGCCATTCGTCTTCGGTCAGCACCTGAACGCCGTGTTTTTCGGCGTCTTTCAGCTTGGAGCCCGCGCCGGGACCTGCGACGAGGTAGTCGGTCTTCTTTGACACCGATCCCGACACCTTGGCCCCCAGGCTCTCGGCGCGAGCCTTGGCCTCGTCGCGCGTGAAGCGTTCCAGCGCGCCGGTGAAGACCACGGTCTTGCCGGCCACGGCGGTGTCGGACTTGGGCCGTTCGGCGTCGACGATCTGGTTCAGTTCGGCCTCAAGAGCGGCGACGACCTCCAGATTGTGCGGCTCGTGGAAGAAGTGGGCCAGGGCCTCGGCGGCGACGGGGCCGACGCCGGTGACGCCCGCGATCTGGTTCAGCATTTCGGAGGGGCCTTCCTGGCGCGCTACGCGGGCCAGTTCGACCAGGCCCGACCAGTCATCGGTCAGGGTCGCCAACGCGCGTCGGGCCGGGGCGGCCATGCCGGGAAAGGCCTGGGCGATCTTCATGTCCAGGGTGGCTTCTGGCCAGGGATCGGCGGCGGGCGGCGTCGCCTCGGCCATCAGGGCCAGGACGCGCGGCGAGATGGCGTGGGCGCCGGCCAGCGCGCGCCAGGCAGGGGATGGAATGCCCGATGCGGCCTGAAGACAGGCGGCCTTCAGCGCCGACCAGCTTTCGAACGCGCGGGCCAGAACGATGGAGGTCTGTTCGCCGATGTCGCGCACGCCCAGGCCGAACAGGAACCGGTCCAGCGAGATCACGCGCCGGGCCTCGATGCCGGCGACCAGGTTGCGGATGCTGGTCTCGCCGTATCCGTCGTCCCGCTCCAGCTCGGCCAGCCGATCCGCGTCGCGCGCCAGGCGGAAGATGTCGGCGGGCTCCTTGATCCAGCCGCGCGCATGGAAGGCGACCAACTGCTTCTCGCCCAGTCCCTCGATGTCGAAGGCGCGGCGGCCGACGAAATGCTTCAGCCGCTCCACGATCTGGGCGTCGCAGATCAGGCCGCCGGTGCAGCGCCGCTTGACCTCGTCCCCCTCGCGCACCGCTTCCGAACCGCAGACCGGGCAGTGATCGGGGAAGACATAGGGAACGGCGTCGGCCGGTCGCTGATCCAACTGGACGCCCAGGATCTGAGGGATCACGTCGCCGGCGCGTTGCAGGCGCACCGTGTCGCCAATGCGGACATCCAGACGCTGGATTTCATCCTCGTTGTGCAGGGTGGCGTTGCGCACGACCACGCCGCCAACGGTCACCGGATGCAGCCGGGCGACGGGTGTCAGGGAGCCTGTGCGGCCGACCTGGATGTCGATGCCTTCCAGCACCGTGGTCGCCTGCTGGGCCGGGAACTTGTGGGCGACGGCCCAGCGGGGGCTGCGGGCGACGAAGCCCAGGCGGCGCTGCCAGTCCAGCCGGTCGACCTTGTACACTACGCCGTCGATGTCATAGCCCAAGGTCGCGCGGTCCCGTTCCAACTCCCGATAGACGGCGATCAGTCCCTCGGCGCCCTCGACCCGGCGGGAACGGTCGTTGACGGGAAAGCCCCACGCCTCGAGTGCCTGCAGGGCCTCCCACTGGGTCTCGGCGAAGTCGCTGGAGTGTTCGCCCCAGGCGTAGGCGAAGAAGGTCAGGGGGCGCTTGGCCGTGATCTCCGCATTCTTCTGGCGCAGGGACCCGGCGGCGAAGTTGCGGGGATTGGCGTAGGTGCGGCGGCCCTCGGCCTCGGCCGCCGCATTGAAGGCGTCGAAGGCGGCGTTGGGGGCGTAAACCTCGCCGCGCACCTCGATCCGGTCGGGCCAGTCGTCGCCGTCCAGGGTCTGGCGCACCGCCGCAATGGTCTTCAGATTGGCGGTGACGTCCTCGCCGGTGCGGCCGTCGCCGCGCGTGGCGCCGACGCTGAGCGTGCCGTCGATATAGAGCAGGTTGGCGGACAGGCCGTCGATCTTGGGTTCGGCGACGAAGGCGATGGGTTCGTCGGCCGGAAGTTTCAGGAAGCGGGCGATCCGGGCCACGAAATCGCGCACCTCGCCCTCGTCGAAGGCGTTGTCCAGCGACAGCATGGGCACGCCATGGCGCACCTCGGCGAACTGGCTGGAGGCGGCGGCGCCCACCTTGTTCGACGGCGAATCGGGGCGGATCAGATCGGGGAAGGCGGCCTCGATGGCGGCGTTGCGGGCGCGCAGGGCGTCATAGTCCGCATCGGAAATCTCGGGCGCAGCCTCGGCGTAGAGGGCGTCGTGACGCGCCATTTCCGCGGCCAGCCAGGCCAGTTCGTCCGCCGCCGCATCGGGCGTCAGGTCTTCAGCGGCGGGGGGCGAAGGATTCGTCGGGGCCATGGGTGTGCCTTATCATCTGTCGGCGGTCGCGTGCATCGTCGTGACTGCGAACGAACGGCTGACGCGGGGTTCGGCTGCCGCTAGGGTCGGCCTGCCCTTACGGAGTTCGCATGATCCGCCCGACCGCCTGCTTCCTTTTATCGGCCGCCCTGCTGATCGGCGGCTGCACCCCGGTTCCGCCGGCAACCGTCGCCAGCGCGCCGCCGGCGCCCATCGTCAACAGTCCCTTGCTGGAGGATGTGCGTATCCTGTCCGGCGACGACATGCAGGGACGCGACACCGGATCGGCGGGTGGCGAGCGGGCGCGGGCCTATATCGTGTCGCGGCTGGAGGCGATGGGGGTTCAGCCCGCATCCTTCGGTCGGCTTCAACCCTTCGAGGCGCCGGGCCGCACGCGCGAGGGCGTGAAGCGGTTCAGCGGCGTCAACATCGTCGGCCTGATCCCCGGAACGCGCGTGGCGGATCGCTATATCGTGGTGACGGCCCACTACGATCATGTCGGCATGAACGACGGCCAGATCTATCACGGCGCGGACGACAATGCGTCGGGCGTGGCGACGATGCTGGAGTTGGCGCGGCGGCTGAAAGCCGATCCGCCGGAGCACAGCGTGCTGATCGTGGCCCTGGACGGAGAGGAGCGGGGGCTTCTGGGCGCGCGGGAGTTCGTCAAGGCGCCGCCCGTGCCGCTGTCGTCCGTCAGCCTGAACCTGAACTTCGACATGACGGCGCGCGCGGAGACCGATGGACATCTGTGGGTCACGGGCGGCTATCAGCACCCCGATCTCCGCCGCATCCTGGAGCCGACCCCGGCGCAAGGGGCGGTGTCCTTCGCCTTCGGCAAGGACACGCCGCAGGACACGGGCGAGAACAACTGGGTCGAGGCGTCGGATCACGCCGCCTTCCACGCGGCGGGCGTGCCGTTCCTCTACATGGGCGTCGACTATCATCCCGATTACCACCGGCCCAGCGACACCTTCGAGCGGATCGATCCGGCGGTCTTCACCAATGCGACCGACCTGGCCATCGCGGGCTTTCACGCCCTGGACAAGGCGCTGGACCGATGAGGCGTCTGCTCGGGGCGGTCACCGTGCTGGGGCTGCTGGCCGTCGGCCCCTGTGAACGGCGCGAAGACCATGCCCGGCCGCAGAGCAGCAGGGATTCCGTCGTGTTTCGTCACGACCTCACCGGCGATGTGTCGGGCGAGTACCGGCCGACTGAAGCCACTGGACCCGCCGTCGCCTCGCTGTTCATCGGTCAGGCCACGGCGTTCGCGGCCTGGGAGGCCGGGGATCGTCGCGCGCCGCCGCTGATCTTGACGCTGAACGCGCCTGAGGGCGAGGTGCGGGTTCTGCCCGAGACCTATCGCATCACCGATGCATCCGTGCGGATGACCGGCGCGACGCCAGAGGGCCAGGTCGAGCTTGAAGCGCGCATCGACCAGGGCGCGCTGGCGACCGCCCGCCGAAACCTGGGCGACCGGACCGTCGTCATTTCAGGGACTGTGCAGGCCGGCGGCCGGAGATCACCTGTCGCCCTGACGGCCTGGAACGGCGACTGACTAAAGCAGGATGCGGACGATCAGATAGACGCCGCCCGCGATCAGCGCCCAGAGCAGGATGCTGAGCCCCGCCAGCATCGCCACCGTCAGCCGTCCCGACCCACGCGTTTCGACGGCTTGAACGCGGGCGCTTCTCTTACCCGTCGAGGGCGTCTGATCGCCAGGGGTGGACGATGGCTGCATTCGCAACCTATGGTGGTTTGCTTCTATGCCGTCAATACATCCCGCTTTGGCCGCTTCGCCAAAGGTTGCATCAACCACAACCCAGGGCGATGATCGGCATGGGGAAGCGGTTCGATGTCGAGTGTGGAGGCGATATCCGCGCCGCCGGCGGACTGCGGCATCGGCGCGCCCGCTGTCCAATGGCGCGGCGCCGCCGTCATTCGGCGGCTGGATATCGTTCTGGCGGGGGGCGGGCTGCTCGTCTTCGCGCCTCTGATGGTGCTGATCGCCTTGGCGATCTGGACCCAGGGCGGCGGTCCCGTGCTGTTCCGGCAGCCAAGGATCGGGCAGGGCGGGCGTCTGTTCGACTGTCTGAAGTTCCGCACCATGGCGACCGATGCGGAGGCGCGGCTTTCCGGCCTGATCGATGCGGAATGGCGGGCGTCGCGCAAGTTTCGCCACGACGTGCGCGTGACACGGCTCGGCGGCTTCTTGCGCCGCTCCAGCATCGATGAACTGCCCCAGTTGCTCAATGTGCTGGGCGGCCAGATGGCGTTGGTCGGACCCCGGCCGATCGTGATGGACGAGGCGGCGCTGTATGGGCGGCGCTTGGCCGACTACTGCGCCGTGCGCCCCGGATTGACGGGGCTGTGGCAGGTGTCCGGCCGCAATGACGTGCCCTATCGCCGTCGCGTCGCGATGGATGTCTGGCTGGTTCGGAACCTGACGCTCGGCGTCTACTTCGCCATCCTCGCGCGGACCCTGCCCGCCGTGCTGAGCCGACGCGGCGTCTGTTAGGGCAGGCGTTCCTCGAAGCCGTCGTCGGTCCCGATGATGGCCAGATCGGCCAGGTCCAGGAACAGGCCGTGTTCGACCACGCCGGTGATCAGCTTCAGGTCGTCGGCTAGCCTCACCGGGTCGCTGATCGCCTTGCACGCCGCATCATAGATCAGATTGCCGCCATCGGTGCGGACCAGGCCGCGATCCGCCTGACGCACCCGGGCGGGCTGGTTGATGTCGTGGTCGATCAGGACGTCGGCGATGCGGTTTGCCGTGGTCTTGTGACCGAAGGCCACGACCTCGATCGGCAGGGGAAAGGCGCCCAGCACCGGCACCACCTTGGCCGCGTCGGCGATGACGATGCAGCGGCTGGACGCCTCCCACACCAGTTTTTCGCGCAGCAGGGCCGCGCCGCCGCCCTTGATCAGGGCCAGGCCCGGCCCCACCTCGTCGGCGCCGTCCACGGTCAGGTCGATGCGCGGCGTGTCCTCCAGCGTGGACAGCGTCAGGCCCAGTTCACGCGCCAGGTCGGCGGTCTTTTCCGAGGTCGGCACGCAGCGCAGACCGGACAGGTTGCGCGCCGCCAGCGCCTTGACGAACCAGGCGGCGGTGGAGCCGGTGCCCAGGCCCACGATCATCCCCGCCTCGACATGGGCGGCCGCCGCCTCGCCGGCGTTCTTCTTCTGGATATCGCTCATTTGGACGGATCGCTCCTGGACTGGGCGGCCTTGGCGGCCGCCTTCCTGGCCTTGGCCGTCTCGCGGAAGGCGGCGGCGGCGTCGGTCTTGATGGTTTGGCGCGCCCGGCCGAAGGCCAGGGCGTCGGCCGGCACGTCCTCGGTCACGACCGAGCCCGAGGCGATCAGGGCGCCGTCGCCGATGTGGACCGGCGCCACCAGGCTGGAGTTCGAACCCACGAAGGCCCCGGCGCCGATCTCGGTCCGGGCCTTGTTGAAGCCGTCGTAGTTGCAGAAGATCGTCCCGGCGCCGATGTTGGCGCCCGCGCCCACGGCTCCGTCGCCCAGATAGGACAGGTGGTTGGCCTTGGCGCCCTTGGCCATGGCGACGTTCTTCACCTCGACGAAATTGCCGATCTTGACCCCTTCGGCCAGGTCCGCGCCGGGACGCAGGCGGGCGTAGGGGCCGATCTCGGCGCCGGGGCCGACGCGGGCGCCTTCGACATGGCTGAAGCTGCGGATGCGCGCGCCGCCGTCGATCACCGCGCCGGGCCCGAACACCACGAAGGGTTCGATCACGGTTCCGCCGCCGACCCGGGTGTCCCAGGCGAAGTGGACGGTGTCGGGCGCGCTCATGGTCACGCCGGCGGCTTGGAAGGTCTCGCGCTGAACCTGTTGGAACAGGGCCTCGGCCTGGGCCAGTTCGGCCTGGGAGTTGACGCCCATCACCGCGTCCTCGGCGGCGAAGACGGCGCGGGTCGGATGACCGCCCTTGCGCGCCAGCTCGACCACATCGGTCAGATAGTATTCGCCCTTGGCGTTGTCGTTCGTCACATCGGCCAGCAGCGAGAAGAGCAGGGCGGCCGGGGCGGCCATGACGCCGGAGTTGCAGGCGGTGATCGCCAGCACCTCGGCGGACGCCTCCTTGGCCTCGGTGATGGCGGTCAATGTGTCGCCGTCCAGGATCAGCCGGCCATAGGCGCCGGGATCGCGGGCCTCGAAGCCGATCACGGTCACGCCCTCGGCGTTGAACACCGGCGCGATGTCGCCGGCCTTCAGCAGGGGCACGTCGCCATAGGTGACGACCACCTCGCCGTCGAACCCGGCCAGGGCCTGTTCGGCGGCGCGGACGGCGTGGCCGGTGCCCAGCGGCGGGTCCTGAACCGCGATTGCGGCCTCGCCCAGCCGTTTGACGACGTGGGCGCGAACTTCCGGGGAGTGATTTCCGACCACGACCACGATCCGCTCGCAGCCCAGCCCCTCGGCCGCGTCGATGGCGTGATCCAGCATGGCGCGGTGGGCGACGGGATGCAGCACCTTGGGCAGGGGCGACTTCATGCGCGTTCCCTGGCCGGCGGCGAGAATGATGGCGGCGCGAGCGCGCGTCTGGCTGGTCATGAATCGTCCCGAAGGCTAGTCGTCTTTCGCCGTCTACAGCGACCCCGCCGTTCCGTCATCCTCGGGCTTGACCCGAGGATCGGATTTGGCCAGCGCTGGCGCGCCGCCGTTTCGCACGTGCGGGGCGGCGCCCGGTCCTGGGGTCAAGCCCGAGGATGACGAATGGAAAGAGACCGCCCATGACCGATCGCGACCTGGAAGGCTGGACCATCGCCTTCGATCTGGATGGCACGCTGGTCGATTCCGCGCCGGATCTGATCGGAACCCTGAATCGGCTGCTGGTCGAAGAAGGTCTGCCGCCGGTGTCGATGGAGTCCGCCTCCACCCTGATCGGTTCGGGCGCGCGGGCGCTGCTGGTTCATGGGTTCGAGGCGGCGGGCGCGTCGGTCGAGCGGGCGCAGTCGGACGAGCTGTTCGAGCGCTTCCTGGCCGATTACGCCGCCCATATCGCGGACGGCTCACAGCCGTTCGAAGGGGTGGTCGAGACGTTGGAGCGGCTGGCGGCGCGTGGCGCCCTTCTGGTCGTGGCGACCAACAAGCGTTCGGACCTCTCCGAACTGCTGCTGCAGAAGCTGGACCTCGCCCGTCATTTCGCGGCCATCGTCGGCCCCGATCGCGTCAGCGCGCGCAAGCCGTCGGGCGCGCATCTTAAGGAGGCCGTGACACTGGCCGGCGGCGATCCCGACCGGGCGATCATGGTCGGCGACGCCGCCCCCGACGCAGGCGCGGCCAGGGACGCCGGCATGCCTTGCATCCTGGTCACCTTCGGCTTCACCCCGGTTCCGGTCGAGACCCTCGGGGCCGATGTTCTGATCGACGATTTCGAGGATGTGGAGGAGGCCGTGGACGGCCTCTTGTCCGACTTCTACGTCTCGAAAGCGCTGAAATTCTGAAGCCGGGCGTCAGTAAATCTCTCGACGAATGATCGCCGACGCGGTTGCGGATCGCCCTGGCGATGGACAGATTGGCGCACCCCGTCGAAAGTGCCCCTCATGTTCGCTCGCTTCCTGAAAATCCCGCTGTGGCAACGCACCGCCGCCGGCTTCGTCCTGGGCATAATCGCCGGGCTGATCCTGCGGGAGCGGGCCGAGGTCTGGCTGCAACCGATCGGCGACGTCTATCTGAACCTGATCCGCATGGTGGTGGCGCCCTTGGTGCTGTTCACCATCGCAAGCTCCATCGCCAAGCTGGGCGAGGGGGCGGGCGCCGTCCGGCTGGGCGTGCGCACCATCGTCTGGTTCGCGATCACTTCGCTGCTGGCCGTGCTGGTCGGTTTCGCCTTCGGGCACATCATCAATCCGGGCGTCGGCCTGTCGAACCTGCCGCTGGGCGAGGTCAAGGAACGGGTGATCCCGACGCCGCTTGAGGTGCTGATCGGCGTCGTGCCGACCAATCCGTTCGCCGCCCTGGCCGAGGGCAAGGTGCTGCAGATCATCTTCTTCTCCGCCCTGGTCGGCATGGCGCTGGTGGCGCTGGGCGACCGGGCGCAAGGCGCGCGCCGGCTGGTGGACGAGGGCGCGGCCATCATCTTCCGCATCACCCGCTGGGTGATCCAACTGACGCCCATCGGCGTGTTCGGCCTGATCGGCGCGGTGGTCGGCGGCTATGGCTGGGAGGCCCTGCTGCCGCTGTTGAAGTTCATCGCCGCCATCTATGCGGCC
Source organism: Brevundimonas sp. (assembly GCF_032017145.1). Lineage (GTDB taxonomy): Bacteria > Pseudomonadota > Alphaproteobacteria > Caulobacterales > Caulobacteraceae > Brevundimonas. The sequence continues at coordinate 4,369 of NZ_DALZQC010000077.1, read as the reverse complement.
TGCCTGTTCCACATCCTGATCGTCTATTCGGGCCTGCTGAAGGTGCATGGGCTGAAGGTGACCAGCTTCTTCCGCGGCGCCTTCGCGGCCCAGCAGACGGCGTTTGCGACATCGTCGTCGCTGGGCACCCTGCCGATCACCCTGCGTCAGACGGTGGAACGTCTGGGCGTGCCCCAGGCCTATGCGGCCTTCGCCGTGCCTCTGGGCGCCAATGTGAAGATGGACGGTTGCGGCGCCATCTATCCGGCCATCGCCTCCATCTTCATCGCCCAGTATTTCAAGATCGACCTGACCCTGACCCAGTATGTCCTGATCGGCATGACGGCGGTGTTGGGGTCGCTGGGCACGGCGGGGGTGCCGGGAACCTCGATCGTCATGCTGACCCTGACCCTGTCGACCGCCGGCCTGCCGCTGGAAGGCATCGGCTATATCGTCGCCATCGACCGGGTCATCGACATGATGCGGACCGCGACGAACGTGACCGGCCAGATGCTGGTGCCGGTGCTGGTGGCCAGGGAAGAGGGCATATTGAACCAGGACATCTACGACGGCCACGTGGCCTGGCTGCCCGGCGACCCGGAAGCCGAGACGCCGGAAACCGTGCGCGCCGCCGGAATCTGAAACGGACGCTTGCGCGCGGCGGGCGACCGGGCTATGTCGCCGCCTCCGCAAGGCATGGATGCGTAGCTCAGCGGGAGAGCACCTCGTTCACACCGAGGGGGTCACAGGTTCAATCCCTGTCGCATCCACCATCCTTTTTCCCCGTCATTGCTGGGTTTGATGCGATCCGATGATTCGGCGCGCCTTGCTTGTTGCCAGAATGGTTTCCAGATTGTGGCGATAGACTACGGCACTGCCGCCCTTTCCGCTTGATGATGATACGGCATTGCCGTATATCTTGCTCATGGAAACGCCGCTGCACACCGTCGCCGAAACCGCCGCCTTCATCGCCTCGGCCGATAAGGCTGGCATGACGGACGCCGAACGCGCCGCCGCCGTCCAGCAAATCGCCGCCGATCCTACGGCCGGAAACCTGATCGTCGGATCGGGCGGCATTCGGAAGGTCCGCGTCGCCGGGCGCGGCAAGGGTAAGTCGGGCGGCTATCGGGTCGCCACCGCTCACCTCAACAGCGAGCGGCCGGTCTATCTGCTGTTCGTGCTTTCCAAGGGCCGGGCGGCAAACTTCACAGCCGAGCAGATCAAGGCCCTCAAGACGATGATGGACAGGCTCCGAGGGGCCTGACCACCACCCCGTAACCGCTCACCGATCACGGAGGATCATGTAATGAGCAAGAGCATCACGCCCCAAGAGACCCGCGACAGCGATTTCGCGGGGATCATGGCTGGCCTCGACGAGGCTGTCGCCCACGCCGAGGGTCGCCCGGAAGGCGCGGGCGTTCGCGTTCACGCCCCCGAATCGGTGGACGTGGCTGCGATCCGCAAGGGCCAGAAGCTGACGCAGGAAGGCTTCGCCAGCGCCTACGGCCTGCCGGTCGCCACCGTGCGCGACTGGGAGCAGCATCGTCGCGAACCTGACACCGGCAGCCGCCTGCTGCTGAAGGTCATCCAGCATGAGCCGGAGGCCGTGCGGCGCGCGCTGGCGGGCTGACACGACCGAACCTGTCGCATTGATCTGCGAACAGGCCATCAATAGCAGCGGAGGGCATCCATGGCCGTCGAGACCGTTCACATCGTCCAGGCTTACGTCCAGGGCAAAGGCCGCGCGCTGAAGGCGGAACAGCCCGTGGGCTGCAAGACCGCCGAGGAAGCCGCGCGGAAGGCCGAGCGCCTGGCTCCGCTGCGGCTGGGGGTGGTCGCCTATTCCGCGTCGGCAGACACGGAGATGGGCGATTACGACGAGAACCCCACTATCCTATTCAAGGCAGGCCAGCTTCCGCCGCCGTGGGCCGACGAGTGATGATTACCTCGCCAGCCGTCTGGCCGCCGCCCTGAATGCTGTAGGTCGTCGCCGCCGCCGCGATGTCGAACCCGGCGAAGACTTCCCTGACCTCAGGGCGGTCGTTCAGCGACAGGACGAATCGTCCCTTGATGCTGGCCAGCTGACCGGCCATCGCCGCGAACTGGTCGCGGCTGAACATATCGGCGCCGTAGTCGCCTTCGCCGCCCCAATACGGCGGGTCGAGATAGAACAGGCTGTTCAGCACCTAAAGACGCGCAACAACGGCGGACTGAACTATCGAGGTCTGGACGTTTGGATCAGCAGCCGGACGCGGATCGGCACCGAGACTGAGGCCGACTTTCTCGCAGAGTGCTGAAACGACGAAAGCCCGCCCTCCGAAGAAAGCGGGCGGGCAGCTGTCACCCTTCTGGAACCTTGGTGTCCACGCAGGTTTCCACCGTCGGACACACCCACTCATAGGTGAACTCACCAGTCGCCTCGCTGTAGCCGGTGGCCATCCAGGTGCAGTCGCAGTTGGGATTGGCCTTTGCGGGCGTAGCGGGGGCCACCGTCACGACCGCCATAACTGCCGCCAATGCGGCGCCTGAAAGAAGCGTTTTGATCATAGTCTTCTCCGAAGGGAGCCAATCTCCCGTTGCTACTGCGTCACGAGATTGCATTCCCAGCAATCTGAAATCGTCATTAACGGCTGCGACATTCTGTCCTTAAGCCGTCCCTGTGGTCGACTATGAAAAGGCCGCCACCCCGAAGGATGACGGCCCATCCGTTTTTGGCCAGCTACCGCTAGGGGCCGGCAGTCACGGACACATGAAATAGTAGTCGTAGTGCGTGTTGTCGTAGTTGGTGGTGTCGCCAAAATTTACGTCAGGGCTGTTGCAGAAGACCTGAGTGTTGCCGACGTTCTGACCGTTCCTCAGATAGGTGATGATCAACCACGGCCGTTCGGCCGCTTCGGCTTGTGTGGGGGCCAATGTCGCTGCGCCGACGGCCGAAGACGTCAACATTGCAGCAGCAAGCGCTAGATGGACAAGGCGTAGCGAGTTCTTCATCACATACTCCATTCCTTCCGAAGCGAAGGTGCCCTTATAGCGGCATCTCAGAGTTGCTCTGTCAACGCAGCAATTCCCCTGTGAAGCTTACAATCATGGTTTATGACACGCCTGTGAGTTGATTTACTTCCGCTCAGGCGCGCTCCTTGGAGAGCACGCGATAGGCGTGCACATGGGAGTAAACACGATGAAAATCCGCGTTAAAGCCATGCTTGTCGGCGCCGCTTTGGTCGCCGCCGCCGGCGTCACCTCGGCCGTCGCCCAGACGGATCTGACCGCCTACCACTACGTCTATTATGCCGACGCGGCGAAGACCGAATACCTCGGTGAAATCTCTGATCGAGGCTGCGGTCGCAGCGGCAGCTACAGCTATGTGCTCCGCGCGAATGTGCCCTCGCCGTACTATGATGCAACGCCGATCTATGTGTGCGGCGGCAACGGGCCGACCCTGCCCGAAAATTGGTGACAGGCGGCCCGCCCTCAAGAGAGGGCGGGCCTTCGTCCCTGGATAAACTCAGACGATCACTCAGGTGGGCATTCATAGGTTTCCGCCGATGCGTAGCAGAACCCATGGTCGTTGAACTTCTGCATGCACGAGCCGTATTGCTTCAGCTGGCAGGCATCCAGATTGGCGGTCATGGCGCTTTCGATGTCAATGATGAGGCTTCGAGACACAGGTGGCGCAGCCTGAGCGCGCTCCGGCGCCACGAATGTCCCGGCGCCGGCGAATGCAGCCATGCCGGCGACAACCATCAGGGTCTTGATCATCATTCAATCCTCCGGGGAGCCAATCTCCCGTTGGGATGGCGTCACACGATTGTGTGGATCGCAATCCACAATCGTGCCTAATAGCTGCGACATTCTGTCAGCGACTCCACAAACTTGGTTCGCTATGCGAGCCTCACACCATGTGCAACCTCTACCGCCAGCGATCCGGCCCGCAGGCCATTATGGACATGGCCGGCGCCATGCGCTCGACGGTCGGCAATCTCGCGCCGGGCGACGTCTATCCCGACTACGCAGCGCCGATCGTTCGAAGCGATGCGAACGGCGTGCGCGAACTGGCTCTGGCGCGCTGGGGCATGCCGTCGTCCAAGAAGATGATCTTCGACAATGCGACGAAGCGCGCCGACAAGCTGCGGGCCAAGGGCGGTGAAGTGGACTTCCAGAAAATCTTAGAGTTTGAGCCCGACAGCGGCACGACCAACGTCCGCAACACCAGCTCCAGCCACTGGCGCCCGCACCTGTCGCCGGCGTCGCGTTGCCTTGTCCCTTTCACAGCCTTCAGCGAGCCGGGCCGAGACGCAGCCGGCAAGTACCGACCGATCTGGTTCAAATTGGCCGTGATCTTCCCCCGAGAAAGTGGACGGGGTTAAGCCGCTCTGCGTTCGGCCTCGGC
>NZ_DALZQC010000076.1:0-17169 GCF_032017145.1 Brevundimonas sp. | reverse complement strand
GCCGCAGCCTTGGCGGCGTTGGCCTGGGTTGCCAGGGCGATGGCGCGGCGACGCGCTTCCTGCTCCTCGGCCGACAGAGCCCCGCCGGCCGGTTGCGACGGACGCTGGCCCTGCGGACGCGGCGCCGGGGCGTTCTGTTGCGGACGCGCGACGTCGAAGCCCTGCGGCCGTTGCGGACCGCCGGCGCCGGCGCGACGTTTGGTCTCGACCACCACCGTCTTGGAGCGCCCGTGACTGAAGCTCTGTTTCACCGTGCCCGTCGAAACCGAGCCTGCGGCGCGCGGCTTCAGGCTCAGCGGGGCGCGCGGCCCCGACTGGGAGGGCGTGCCCCCCGCATTGCCTTGTCCCGCGCCTTGGCCCTGGTTGGTCTTGTCGTTTTCGTCGCTCATCCGGTCGCTTTACTAGGGGCGGAAAAGCCCGCCGTCGTCTCAATACCCATGAACGACCGTGAGCCCGTCTCCGCCCTTGGAGACAGGCCCTCGGCCGTCAAAATCCTCAGCTCGCCCCTATCGGGGTTGCTCCCGCCGATCCGTCCTCGCCACCGGGAGCATCCCAGTGAGAAGGGCGAAGCGGCCGAAATCCGGCCAGTCGTTCGACCTCAATGGTCCACCGATCGGCCCTTCCGCCCGCAAGCAGGACGGCGTGTATCGCATTTTCCAGCCCAAGGGCCAAACTCAAATCGTCCGCCGTGAATGCGCCGCAGATCTTGGAGGTCTGATGACGGGCCAATGCGAGGATTTTGCCACGCCCGTCAGCCGAGCCGTCGGCGGCTTCCAACACCCAGGCGGCCTTTCCGGAACGGATGCTGGCGGCGGACTTTTCGAAGCCGGATATAAGCACGCCTTCGCGCCGGGCAAGACCCAGCTGGTCGAGACAGCGCTTCACCAGCAGCCGTTCGACGACATCGGCCAGATCGGCCGGGGCGGTCAGTTTCATCTTGGCGGCGCGGGTGAAGCCGTTTTTCTTGACCGCCGCCTCGACGGAGGCGCGGCTGGCTTCGACCCACAGGCCGCGACCGGGCAGCTTCCTGCCCAGGTCGGGAACCACCTGGCCGTCAGGCCCGGCGACGAAACGGATCAGACGAGATTCATCCATGACCTGGTGCGAAACCAGGTCCCGGCGTTCCCTATCGATCGTCGCGTCGCGCAAGCTCATGTACGGCCAGGTCCTTCATCACGCGTCGCGCGACTGGTCGGCGTCGGACGAAGCATCGTCCTCGGCGGCCGTGTCGGCGTCGGCTTCCGGCGCATCGCCGAAGACCTGGTCGGGATCGTATTCGCCCTCGTAGTCGCCGTCTTCCTCATATTCTTCCGGCTCGGGCTGGGGCAGTTCCGAGGCGTCGATCCAGCCGGCGGCGACGCGCGCCTGCAGGATAAGCAGTTCGGCGTCTTCCTGGGCCAGGTTGAAGCTTTCCAGCACGCCCGGGACCTTCACCCGTTCGCCGTTCCTCACTTCATAGCCGCCGCGGATTTCGTCGGTGGCCAGATCGGCCAGATCCTCGACCGTCTTGACGCCGCCTTCGCCCAGGGCGACGGCCATGGCCAGGGTCACGCCCGGCACGTCCAGAACCGCGTCCTCGACGCCCAGTTCGACGCGCTTGGCGTCCAGTTCGGCAGCCTTCTTGTCCAGGAATTCGCGGGCGCGGGTCTGCAGTTCCTCGGCGGTCTCCTCGTCGAAGCCTTCGATCTCGGAGACTTCATAGGCGTCGACATAGGCCAGGTCTTCGACGGTGGCGAAGCCTTCGGTGACCAGCAGCTGGGCGATGACCTCGTCCACGTCCAGGGCTTCCTGGAACAGGGCGGTGCGCTCGGCGAACTCGCGCTGGCGGCGCTCGGAGTCCTGGCTTTCGGTGATGATGTCGATCTGCCAGCCGGTCAGCTGCGAGGCCAGGCGCACGTTCTGGCCACGACGGCCGATGGCCAGCGACAGCTGCTCGTCCGGCACGACCACTTCCACGCGGCCGGCTTCTTCGTCCAGCACCACCTTGGAGACTTCGGCCGGGGCCAAGGCGTTGACGATGAAGGTCGGCTCGTCCGGGTTCCACTGGATGATGTCGATCTTCTCGCCCTGCAGTTCGGCGACCACCGCCTGAACGCGCGAGCCGCGCATGCCGACGCAGGCGCCGACGGGGTCGATGGAGCTGTCGTTGGACAGGACGGCCATCTTGGCGCGCGAGCCCGAGTCACGGGCGGCGGCGCGGATTTCGATCACGCCGTCGTAGACTTCCGGCACTTCCTGGGCGAACAGCTTGGCCATGAAGCCCGGATGGGCGCGCGACAGCATGACCTGCGGGCCCTTGGCCTCGGGACGGACGTCATAGATGTAGGTGCGGATGCGGTCGCCGATGTTGAACACTTCGCGCGGGATGGACTGGTCGCGGCGCATGACGCCCTCGCCCCGGCCCAGATCGACGATGGTGTTGCCGTATTCGACGCGCTTGACCGTGCCGTTGACGATCTCGCCGACGCGGTCCTTGAACTCTTCGTACTGATTGGCGCGTTCGGCTTCGCGGACCTTTCCGGTCACGACCTGGCGGGCCATCTGGGTCTGGACGCGGCCGAACTCGAACGGCGGCAGGTGTTCGACGTATTCCTTGCCGACCTCGGCTTCCGGGTCGCGCTTCTGGGCGTCGCGCAGACGCACCATGGCGCTGTCGTTGAACTCTTCCAGTTCGTCTTCCGGCATCCAGTCGTCGGCGACGATGGTGACGTGGCGCGTCAGCGACAGTTCGCCGGTCTTGTGGTCGATCTTGGCGCGGATGTCGTGGTGGGCGCCGTAACGCGACTTGGCGCCCTTCTGGATCGCCTCCTCGATCGCCTCGATCACGATTTCGCGGTCGATGTTCTTCTCGCGGGCGACCGCATCGGCGATCTGCAGCAGTTCGAGGCGGTTGGCGGAAATACCGGTGACGGCCATCAGGCGTTGTCCTCAGAAGGGGTCGTGGTGTCGGTTGTTGCTTGGACGGCGTCACCTTCCGGCAGGCCGTCGTCTTCAGGTTCGCCGCGTGCGGCGCGGATGGCGGCGCCCCGTTTCATCAGGGCGTCGGTCAGAACCAGTTTGGCGTCGCTGACCCAGTCGAACGGGATCAGGGCGGTGTCCTCCTCGCCGTCCAGGTCGATCAGGACGTTGCCGTCCTCGAACCCGGCCAGCACGCCCTTGAACCGCTTGCGGCCCTCGATCATCCGGTCGGTCTCAAGGCGCGCCTCCTCGCCTTCGAACAGTTCAAAGTCGACGGGACGGGTCAGCGGCCGGTCGATGCCGGGCGACGAAACCTCCAGCAGATATTCGCCGGGGATGGGGTCAGAGGCGTCGAACACCTCCGACACCGCGCGGCTCAGCTTGGCGCATTGTTCGACGGAAATGTCGTGATCCGTCGGCCGCTCGGCCATGATCTGCAGGCGCTGGCGCTTGGAGCCGGACATCAGACGCACGCGCACGACGTCGAGGCCGAGCGATTCCGCGATGGGGTCGATCAGCTCGAGCAGTTGGCGGTCCTGGGCGGTTTTTGCGCGCAAGCGTCGAATATCCAAAACAAAAGCGGCGGTCCGTCCGGGCCGCCGCTTGGAACGACGCCGTTGGACGCCGGTCTAACGATGTGAGGGGCCATATAGGGGTTTCAAGCGCGCTTGTCAGCCCTCTTTGACGGGCGCCCTCCCCGCCTGAGGCAAAAATGGAGGGACCCCGCCAGGAAACCCGCCCCCAGAATAGCCGCCACGACGCCGCCAAGGGTCGGATCCCAAGGCCAGCCGGGCGCCTCGTCACAGGCCCGCCCCTGCTCCATCAGAAACAGCCAGGGTGAAAACAGAAGGCTGAACGCGCCAGACACACGACTGACGACGACGGCCGTCACCACATAGGCGCCCGCCGTCAGCAGACCGGCCAGACCCCACATCCACCATCCGCCCGACCGCAGGGTGCGCTCGGCCAGCCAACACCCCATCGCACCGAACAGCAGCGACGGGATCAGACCCCATAGGGTCACCATGGCGATCAGCGCCAGCAGAGCGACCAGGGTCTGGATTGCAAACCCCAATGACGCCGTGATTTCATTCGCAGGCGACGCAGTATCGAAAAGCGCGCCCGCCAGCGCCCAGACCAGAACAAGGATCAGGGACAGACCCGGGGCGCACAAAGCGCTGAGACAAAGGCCGGACAGACGGATCCCACCGCCAGACGCCTTCATGCCCCCTCCTGAACGCCCTTATCGGTTCAACCGAAGATACTTGCCCGCCCTGACGGAGGCGTGTCAATCGTGACGGAGATCACACGCGCCGATACTCAAGGAAGACCGGGGTGGTGTCGCCCAACCTCTTTTCTTCATAGCGGGTCACGACGTGATCCGTGGGCGGGACGAACCAGTCCTGGTCAGCCGGGCCGATGCGTTTCAGACCCGGCGTCCGCTCCAGCCGCTCAAGCGCCCATTCGGCGTAATCCAGCCAGTCGGTGACGAAACGCAGGGTCCCGCCCGGCTTCAGGATGCGGGCGAAGGCCTGGGCCGTCTCGTCCTGCAGCAGGCGGCGCTTGTTGTGGCGCGCCTTGTGCCAGGGGTCGGGGAACAGGATCAGCACCCGGTCCACCGAGGCGTCCGGCAGGGCGTCCACAACGTCGCGCGCATCGTCGGCGTGGATGCGGACATTCTTCAGATCGCCCTCCTCGACATGGCGCAGGGCCGAGGCCACGCCGTTCAGGAAGGGTTCGCAGCCGATGACCAGGGCGTCGGGCCGCCTCGCCGCCTGGGCCGCCATATGCTCGCCGCCGCCGAAGCCGATCTCCAGCCAGACCTCGGCCGCCTCGGGCATCATCGCCCTGGGGTCCAGCGGCCCGGCCTTGGGATCCGGCACGGCGATGGCGGGCAGCAGGGTGTCCATCAGGGCCGCCTGACGCGGTTTGATCGGGCGGGCCTTAATGCGGCCGAACGACCGCAGCGGGCGGTCCAGATGCGGATTGTCGTCTTCGGGGGGCAGGTCGGCGCTCATGCGCCTGCCGTTACCGGTCGCGGCGCCGAGCGTCTAGGCGAGCCGTCCGGCGAAGGCGGAAAACCTTTTGACGGTGCGGGCCGAACACCCTTCTATGACGGCCGCAAGACGCGTCGGGCTGTCGCGTCACCGGGAAAAGGGGAAACGATGATCGGACATCATCTGCGGGGCGTCAGCCTCGCGGCCATAACGTGCGCGGTGCTGGGCCTGTCGGCCTGCGCGACCACCGACCAGCCGTCGGACCAGAACGCGGCCGCCAAGCCCGCGCGGGATCGCGCGCTGGATGCGGGCCTGGACCCGGCGACGACGCTGGACCCCTATCCTTCCACGTATCAACCCTTGCCGCGCGAGAACTTCGCCGTGGTCGGCGCCACCGTCCTGACCGGCACGGACCGCAAGATCGACAATGGCGTGGTCGTGGTCACGGACGGCAAGATCGCCGCCGTCGGCGACGCCTCGACCCCCGTGCCGGCCGGCTACAAGGTGGTGGACGCGCGCGGCCGATACGTCACCCCCGGCGTCATCGACGTGCACAGCCACCTGGGCGTCTATCCGTCGCCCGGCGTTTCGGGCATGAGCGACGGCAACGAGGCGACCAATCCGAACACCGCCCAGGTCTGGGCCGAACACTCCCTCTGGCCCCAGGACCCCGGCTTCAACACCGCCCGCGCGGGCGGCGTGACGACGATGCACATCCTGCCCGGCTCGGCCAATCTGTTCGGCGGGCGCGGCGTGACCATCCGCAACGTGCCCTCGATCACCATGCAGGGCATGAAGTTCCCGGCCGCCCCCTATACGGTCAAGATGGCCTGCGGCGAGAATCCTTCGCGCGTCTATGGCGGCAGGAACCAGAGCCCGGCGACCGGCATGGGCAATATGGCCGGCTATCGCGCCGCCTTCATCGCCGCGCGTGAATACAAGGCCAAGTGGGACAAGTGGCATCAGACCGGCGAGGGAACGGCCCCGACCCGCAACCTGCAGAACGAGACGTTGGCGGGCGTGCTGGACGGTTCGGTCCTGATCCAGAACCACTGCTACCGCGCCGACGAGATGGCGCTGATGATGGATATGGCCAAGGAGTTCGGCTACCGCATCGCCACCTTCCACCACGCCACCGAAGCCTACAAACTGGCGCCGCAACTGGCCCGGAACGGCATATGCGCGGCCATGTGGACCGGCTGGTGGGGCTTCAAGATGGAGGCGCTGGACGCCATCGAGGAGAACGCCGCCCTGGTCGACGCGCAACCCGGATCGTGCGCCGTCATCCACTCCGACGACGCCCTGCTGACCCAGCGCCTGAACCAGGAGGCCGCCGCCGCCCTGTCGGCAGGCCGCCGCGCCGGGCTGAACATTTCGGAAGAACACGCCATCGGCTGGTTCACCTCCAACGCCGCCAAGGCCATCGGCATCGCCGACCAGACCGGGTCGCTGACGCCCGGCCTGCGCGCCGATGTGGTGATCTGGAGCGCCGATCCCTTCTCCATCTACGCCCGCGCCGACCAGGTCTTCATCGACGGCGCCCTGACCTTCGATCGCGCCGATCCCGCCTATCAGCCGACCAGCGACTTCGAACTGGGCCAGCCCGGCTATGGTCTGACGGCCGCCAACGTTCGGGAAGGAGCCCGCTGATGCGTCTCTCGTCCATTCTCGCCGGCGCCGCAGCGGCCCTGGCGCTCGCCGCGCCCGCCTTCGCCCAGGATACGGTGGCCATCGTCGGCGGCCGCATCCTGACCGGGACCTCGGTGATCGAAAGCGGCACGGTCGTCCTGCGCGACGGCAAGATCGTCTCGGTCGGCGCCGGCGCCGCCCCATCGGGCGCGCGCATCATCGACGCGGCCGGCAAGACCGTGGCGCCCGGCTTCGTGGCCGTGGATTCCGGCCTGGCGGGCACAGAGGTCGGATCGGTGCGCGGCACCAACGAACTGAGGAACAGCGCCAATACGCTCAGCGCCGCCTTCGACATTTCCTATGGGCTGGACCCCTGGTCCTTCACCCTGCCGGTCGCGCGGCTGGGCGGCATCACCCGCGCCGTCGTCGTGCCCCAGCATCCCGGCTCGTCGGGCGGTCACGTCCATGAGGACGAGACGGCCGGCGCCGGCGACGGCGGCTATCAGACGCCCGGCCTGTTCGCCGGCCAGGCGGCCATCATCAACCTGGGTCCCAATCTGGCCGGCGGCGGATCCGACATCCTGGTCAGGCCGCGCGTAGCCATGGTCGCCCCGTTCGGCGAGGCAGGGGCGGCGGTCGCCGGCGGCGCGCGCGGGGCGCAGTTCGTCCTGTTCAAGGAGACGATGGCCGAGGTTCGGCTCTATGCCCGCAACAAGGCCGCCTACGACCGGGCGGCCCTTCGCAACCTCAGCCTGTCGCGCGCGGACCTGGAGGCTCTGATCCCGGTGGCGAACGGAAGCCTGCCGCTGATCGTCACCGTCCACCGGGCGTCGGACATCCAGCAGGTGCTGCGTCTTGCGCGCGAGGAGGGGATCAAGCTGATCCTGGACGGCGCCGAGGAAGGCTGGCTGGTGGCGGGCGACATCGCCTCGGCCGGCGTGCCGGTGCTGCTGAATCCCATCGACAACCTGCCCTCCGACTTCGAGATGCGGGCGGCGCGGATGGAGAATGCGGCGGCCCTGAACGCGGCCGGCGTGCTGATCGCCATCAAGGGCAACGAAGGCTCGACCCACCGCGCCCGCGACGCCCGCTACAACGCCGGCAATGCGGTGTCGCACGGCCTGCCCTACCAGGCCGCCATCGCCGCCCTGACGGTCAATCCCGCCAGGATCTTCGGCATGGCGGGACAGTTCGGCCAGATCGCGCCGGGCGCCGCCGGCGATGTGGTGGTCTGGTCCGGCGACCCGCTGGAGCCGCTGAGCCAGCCCTCGGCCGTCTTCGTCAACGGCGTCGAACAGCCGCTGACCAGCCGCCCGCTGCTGCTGCGCGACCGCTATCGCCAGCAGACGCCGATGCCGCCGGCCTATCGGAACTGACGACCGCTTTGGTTGAAACGGAAAGGGCGGGGCCTAGCGGTCCCGCCTTTTTTGTACTTCCTCCCCCGTCATCCTCGGCCTCGTGCCGAGGATCCATGCGCCCGGTTCATCCGCAGGTGCGCCGCATCCAGACACCGGGCGTATGGATCCCAGGGACAAGCCCTGGGATGACGGTGTGGGAGTGGTCCGGGGAAATACGCCAGACAGGTGACGCCCATCCCGGTCCGCGCTAGGTCACGCCCATGCCCACGATGCTCTACATCGACGCCGACGCCTGCCCTGTGAAGGAAGAAGTCTATCGCGTCGCCCGCCGCTACGGGCTGAAGACCTATGTCGTCTCCAACACCTGGATGCAGGTCCCGCGCGAGGCGCTGATCGAACAGGTGGTGGTGGACGCCGGCCCGGACATCGCCGACGACTGGATCGCTGAGCGGGCGACCGTGGGCGATGTGGTGATCACCGCCGACATCCCCCTGGCCGACCGCTGCCTGAAGTCGGGCGCCCAGGCGCTGAAATCCAATGGCCAGCCCTTCACGCCGGATTCGATCGGTTCGGCCCTGGCTGGGCGGATGGTGGGCGAGCATCTTCGGTCGATGGGCGTCGCGACGTCCGGTCCGCCGCCCTTCTCGGCCGCCGACCGTTCGCGTTTCCTTCAGGCGCTGGACCAGGCCGTGGTCAAGGCGCGCAAGGCCGCCCCATGACCACCGTCATCCCCGCGGACGAGCTGGAGTTTCACTTCTATCGCGCCGGGGGTCCGGGCGGGCAGAACGTCAACAAGGTCGCCACCGCCGTCCAGATGCGGTTCGACGTCAGAAACTCGCCTTCCCTGACCGAGCCGGTCAAGACGCGGCTGATGAAGCTGGCGGGCAACCGCCTGACCCAGGAAGGCGTGATCCTGATCAACGCCGTGCGGTTCCGCACCCAGGAGCGCAACCGCGCCGACGCCATGGCCCGGCTTCAGGAGATGGTAGACGCCGCCGCGGTCCGACCTGTCTTTCGCGTGCCGACCCGCCCCACCAAGGCGTCCAAGGAACGACGGCTGAAGGCCAAGACCAGCCGCGGCGCCATCAAGTCCGGCCGGGGAAGGCCCCGCCACGACGACTGACGCGCGGGGAACATCTTCTGTGCGCTATCGTTCACCCCTTATGGCAACGGTTGGGTGAGGCGCGGATGCAGCGATTTCGGGCGATGACGATGGGGCTGGCGGTTGCCGGGATGCTCGGCGCCTGCGGCCAGTACGAAATCCGCAAGAAGGACGACGCCGAACCCGCCCCGGCGGCTCCGGCGCCTGCGCCGGCTCAGTCCGAGCAGGACAAGGCCGTCATCGCCGCCACGCCCCAGGTCTCGCTTTCGGAAAAGGATCGGCGGCAGATCGAGGAAGTGGCCCGCAACTATCTGGATGACGCCGCCAAGGAACTGGCCAAGGGCTTCTCGCCCATGCCGGGCGTGCAGGACATCGTGGTCGCCCTCCAGCCCACCCAGGTTCACCCCTGGTCCGTGCCCCTCAAACGCGGCGAGACCTATCGCATCATCGCCGAATGCGATGCCGAATGCTCGGACCTGGACATGGAACTGGTCGATCCGGCGGGCAAGATCGTCGAACGCGACACCCTGCCGGACTCGGCGCCCGTCATAAACATCCGGCCGGCCATCGACGGAACCTACACCGCGCGGGTGATCATGAAGACCTGCACCGTGGCGCCCTGCTATGCGGCGGCGCGCCTGTACCACCAGACCGGCCCCATCCCGGACGACGACGCGCCGCCCGCGACGGAGGCCTAGGGATCAGCTTTCGGCCGGGCGGAACAGCAGGGCGGCGATCTTGTCGTCGGCATCGAAGCCGATCATCCATTCGGTCGCCTGATTGTCGAAGGTGACCTTGAACATCTGGGCCTCGCCTTCCTGACGTTCGTATTCGACCGTCTTCACCGCGCCGAAGCTCTTTATCAGGGAGCTCACCTGTTCGGCCTGCTGGCGGATCTGGGCCGCCAGATTGGGCGTGAAGTCGGCATAGTCGAAGCCGCCTCCCTGAACGTCGGCGATCACGCCGCGAAGCGCCTCTTCGGCCCGGGCGATGTCCGGCGCGGCGGCGGACGTCGCCGAAGTCGTCGGCGGCGCAGCCTGCGCCGGGCGCGCGGAGGCGACCTGCGGCTGGGATTGGGTTTGGGCGGGGCGGTCGAAGGCGTTCGGCACCGAGGCCGCGGCCGCCTGGGCCAGGGCCGGCGCGGGCGTCAGGATCAGGGCGGCGCCCAGCAGGGTCTTGGTCAGGATCGTCGTCATGATAAGGGCTCCGGTCAGGTCAGATAGGGCCAGAGCGAAAGGCCCAAAGCCGTCAGGGCCGCGATGACCGCGACGGTGACGGAAGCCGTCAGCCAAGCCGGAGTTCCCGACTTTTCCATGACCACTATGGTCGGACGCGGCGGTTCCTGCACCAGACGCGAGATGGCGCGCGCCGCCGCGATCATGTCGTTCAGGGCGTCGCGGGCCTGGGCCTGCGGCCCCAGTTCGCGTCGGATCCAGCGTTCGACCACCGGCTGGGCCGCCTTCCAAAGGTCGTGGTCGGGTTGCAGGCGGCGCGCCACGCCCTCGACCGAGACCATGGTCTTCTGCAGCAGGATCAGTTCCGGCCGCAGCCGCATGTCGAACAGGGCTGTGATCTCGAACAGCTGGCCCAAGAGCCGGCCCATCGACACCTGGCTGGCGGCGCGGCCGATCACCGGCTCGCCCACCGCGCGCAGGGCCTGGGCGAAGGTTTCGACCGAATGATGGGCGGGAACGTATCCGGCCTCGAAATGGACGCGGGCGATGCGGTCGTAGTCCCGGCTGATGAAACCCCACAGGATTTCCGCCAGATAGCGCCGCTCGGCCGGCCCCAGCCGCCCGACGATGCCGAAGTCGATGGCCGTCAGATGGGCCGGCGCGCTGGCGAACAGATTGCCCTCGTGCAGATCGGCGTGGAAGGCGCCGTGGTCCAGGGCCTGCACCAGGAAGGCGCGCACCACATTGTCGGCCAACTGGTCCTTGTCGATGCCGGGCAGGTCCATCAGGGCCGGGTCGGTCATGGGCACGCCTTGCGCCCATTCCAGCGTCAGCACCCGCTTGCCCACCCCGTCCCAGATCACGGCGGGGGCCGACATATAGCCGTCCTTGGCCATGACCTCGGCCATCTCGCTGGCGGCGGCGGCCTCCAGCCGCATGTCCAGCTCCAGGTCCAGCGAGTTGGCGATGGTCTCGACAAAGGCGGACGGCTCCAGTCGGCGCGCCATCGGAACCAGCCGCCAGACCAGCCGCGCGGCCAGCCGCATGGAATCCAGCCCGTTGGCGACCCGGCGCTCCACCCCCGGCCGCAGCACCTTGACCGCGACGGCTCGCCCGTCGGCCAGGGTGGCGCGGTGCGCCTGGGCCAGGGAGGCGGCGGCGACCGCCGGCCCCAGGTCGGTGAACAGGCTTTCGACCGGCCGACCTAGCGACTTCTCGATCTCGCGGCGGGCTTCGGCTTCCGGGAAGGGGGGCAGGGCGTCCTTCAGACGCCCCAGGTCGCGCGCGAACTCCAGCCCGAAGATGTCCGCGCGCGTGGCCAGAACCTGACCCAGTTTGATCGCCACCGGTCCCAGATGCTCGAACGCCTTGCCCAGCCTCTGGCCCGGCCGCCCCTGACGTCCGGCGCGGCCGGAAAACATCTGCAAGAACCGCGCGAACGGCCGCGTCCAGGCGGGCAGCAAGGGCGTGACTTCGCGCGGGACCAGGGCGTCATGGCGCGCCAGGACCCACAACCATCCCATCAGCCGCAGGAAGGCAGCGACCGGGTTCTGCACCGCCACGGTCGCGGGCGGCGGCGGGGCCGTGCGATAGAGGCGGCTGGTCAGATCGCCCACCCGTGGTGGATGGCGGCGATTCCGCCCGACAGATTGGTCACGGACACGCGGCGGAACCCGGCGTCCTCGATCAGGCCCTTGAACGCCTGCTGGTCGGGGAAGCGGCGGATGCTCTCGACCAGATATTGATAGCTGTCGCGATCCTTGGCCACCCAGCCGCCGATGCGCGGAATGGCGTGGAAGGACCAGGCGTCATAGACCTTGCGGATCGGCGTGGTCGTGGGGCGCGAAAACTCCAGGCACAGGAACCGCCCGCCCGGCTTCAGCACGCGCCGCGCCTCGGCCAGGGCCTTGTCGATATGGGCCACGTTGCGAATGCCGAAGCTGATCGAATAGGCGTCCACCGAGGCGTCCGGCAGAGGCAGGTTCATGGCGTCCCCGACCGACCAGCTCATCTCCGGCTCGCCGCCCTTGTGGACGCCCGCCAGGATCATTTCGGCGTTGTAGTCCATGACGATGACATTGGCGTCGTCGCCGCCGCGCCGTTCCTGCGCCGCGCGGGCCATCTTCGAATAGCGACGGGCCATGTCGCCGGTGCCGCCCGCCACGTCCAGAATGGTTTCGCCCGGACGCGGGTTCAGCTTGGCGGCGGCGATGTCCTTCCAGATACGGTGGACGCCCACGCTCATCAGGTCGTTCATCACGTCGTAGTTGGAGGCCACGGAATCGAAGACCCCGCGCACCATCTTCACCTTCTCGCGCGCATCAACATCGCGAAAGCCGAAGGAGGAACGATCACCCTGCGAATGCGGGCCGTGGGAGGAGGCGTCGGTCATGCGCATCGTCTAGCGCGTCGCCGCGCCGCCGTCACCCGATCAGACGGGCGATCAGGCGGCTTCGGGCTGAGGCAACTCCAGATCCTTCATCACGTCGCGCATCAGGCCGTAACAACCGCACGAGGCGGCCTCCAATCCGTCGCGATCCAGAACCTTGACCCAGCCCCGGCCGCGCTGGATCAACGACTTGGCCTCCAGCACCGAACCGACCTCGGACACGGTGGCGCGCCGCACGCCCAACATGCCGGCGATATCGGCCTGGGTCAGGTCGAAACGGTCGTCCTCGGCCCGGTCGTGCAGCGTCAGCAGCCAGCGCGCCAGTCGCTCGTCCAGCCGGTGCTGGGCGTTGCAGGCCGCCGCCTGCTGGACCTGGGCCATCAGCCCCTCGGTGAACCGCGACAGGGCCAGGCGCAGGCTTTCGCTCTTGTCCAGCGCCTCGCCGAACACCTCGGACGAACAATAGGCGGCCAGGCCGTCGCGCTGCGAAATGGCGCGGCTGGCGGCGCGGGCGTTGAAGGGGCCGCACGTCACGCCGATCAGACCTTCACGGCCGACGGCGGCGGTCTCCACCATCTTGTCGTCGGGCAGGACGGTCATCAGCGACACCACCCCCTTGATCGGGAACCACACGCGGTCGACGGCCTCGCCGGCGTCGTACAGCATCTGGCCGCGCGTGATCTGGTCCTGATTCAGGTGGGGTTCGATCCGCTTCCGGTCGGCCGCGTTCAGGGCGGCGATCCACAAATTGTCCATCGTCGTCTCCTGGCGGCGAAAAGCGAAACCGGCC
The DNA here is from genome assembly GCF_032017145.1 of Brevundimonas sp. GTDB lineage: Bacteria > Pseudomonadota > Alphaproteobacteria > Caulobacterales > Caulobacteraceae > Brevundimonas. Next base: position 3,771 of record NZ_DALZQC010000076.1, on the reverse strand, counting down.
TGCGCCGAACCCTCGGCGTCGCACGGTCACGCTTGAACTGGGAACCCAACGCTTAAGCTTGACCAGATGTTCCCGGTGCTTGCCGCCCGCCTGCGGGCGCCGTACGCCAAGGAAAAAGAGGAAACGCGATGACAGACACCCGCCTTGACGTTGGGGAAATCCTGCATGACCTGCCCGCCTGGCGCGCAGCGGACGGGGATCGCCCGGCCATTCAGCGCAGTCTCGCCTTCGACGATTTCAACGCCGCATTCGGCTTCATGGCGCGCGTGGCCTTGATGGCGGACAGGATGGACCATCACCCCGAATGGTCCAATGTCTACAATCGCGTCGACATCCTGCTGACCACCCACGACGTAGACGGCGTCACCGACCGCGACGTGACCTTGGCCCGCTTCATCGACGCCGCAGCCGCCGGCATGGGGGTGCGGTCGTGAGCGCGCATCGCCCCGGCCGCGTCGCCGGCAAGACCGTCCTGATCACCGGCGCCGCCGGCGGTCTGGGCGAGGCCATGGCCCTGATGATGGCCCGAGAGGGCGCGCGCGTCGCCGTGACCGACATCGACGGCCCCCGCGCCGAGGCCCTGGCCGCGCGGATCAATGCAGAAATCGCCGGCGCGGCCTTCGCCTATGCTCACGATGTGGCCAGCGAAACCGAGTGGGAACGGGTCATCACCGCCGCCGTCGCCGACCTCGGCGGCTTGTCGGTTCTGGTCAACAACGCCGGCGTCGGCGGCCCGCTGGCCTTCGTCGAACAGGACACGGTCGAGAACTGGCGACGTCAGTACGAGATCAATCTGCGCTCGATCATGCTGGGCGCCAAACACGCCATGCCGCATCTGCGCGCCTCCGCCCCCGCCTCGATCGTCAACATCTCCTCCATCGCCGGCTTGGCCGCCGCCCCCGGAATGGGCGCCTACAACGCCACCAAGGCCGCCGTTTGGATGTACACCAAGACCCTGGCGCTGGAGGCGGCCAAGGCCGACTGGAACGTGCGCTGCAACTCGGTCCACCCGGTCTTCATCAAGACCCCCATCCTGGACCCCTTCATCGCCATGGCCGGCGGGGACGAGGACAAGGCGCACGAGCGCCTTGCGCGCGGCATTCCGCTGAAGCGGATCGGCGAACCCGACGACGTCGCCTACTGCGTCCTCTATCTGGCGTCGGACGAATCCAAGTTCGTCACCGGGTCGGAGTTCAAGATCGACGGCGGCATGACGGCGCAATAAGCCCGCCGGACGCTTATTCAGGATTGAGGCCGCCCGCCGCATGCTGTAAGCGGCCCTTTCCGGCGTCACGCCGCGCACGCACCCGTAGCTCAGCTGGATAGAGTGCTGCCCTCCGAAGGCAGAGGTCACAGGTTCGAATCCTGTCGGGTGCGCCAGTCTTTTCAAGTCGTTATTTTTCAATGACTTGAAAATGGCGGCTGGAGCTATTTCCAGCAGTTTTTACAACGATCGAGTCATCATCGATGGGCAGCTTTGTCAGCGATATTGATGCCGCTAAAATCGTCGGGGACGCTCGGCGTAATGCTGCTGTCGATAAACTCTACGTTCAGGTTGAGTCTGCGACGCCCATCCAAATCATTCCATCTGAAGACGATAGCTGGTCATCTCAGACACGAGGGGGCGTGACAACGGTGGCCGTCGGACGAGGCCGACACCCGGAAGCCGCGCTCTACCACGAGTTGTTGCATGCCGAGTTCAAGATCCAAGGCTTCCAACAACACCTGATATTCCTGGCCCGCCGGGGCGTGGCGTTGAAAACTGGCTTCCTGGAAGCTCTCGACAACGAGTTACAGCATCATCGCATCTTTGATCGGTTCATCAGCGCTGGCTTTGAAGCCGATCAGTTCTATGGCGACGATGACGTAAGCGCGTTCGCGCGGGTCCGCACGAATGTCGAGAAGGCGAAGAAGAAGCCTCTCTCAATAGCGGGTTGGTTGTCGCTTGCTCTTACTCCTCTGGCTCCAGGGGGTGCCGCAGATGAAAGGAAGAGAAGCACAACGCTAGCGTTTCTTAAGACGCGGGGAGGCGACGACATTGCGGCTCGCATCGATGTGATGCAGAGCCTCCTGAAGGATTGGTCCTCATCGACATCCGTCGATAGCAAGCCTGTCCTTGAGCAGATCGTGGGGCTGACCGGCGAGACAGGTTTCTGGGTTGGCACCAGCACTACGTTTCCTCAGGACGGCTTTTTCGCAGGGGCACCATTCAGGATTCAAGACACCTGACCTTCATGGCGGAGCATCCCACCCTCTCCGCCACCGGCCTATTTGGGCCTTAGAAACAAACAGTTAGCCCATCCCCACTGGGGAGTGTGCTGCAGTTTGTGTCGCACTTATGTGTCGCAAAAAATGTTCGCTTGAGGTGTGGGACACAAGGCTTTGAAGCCCTTACCCCTGACTCGGCTTCAGCCGTTTCTGGCCCACGTAATCGGCCCAAACGAGCTTCGGCTGTCCACCCGAAAATACCAGTTGCCACGTGCCAACTTTCCGACCGGCTGGGACCGTTGCATCGCCAAGAGAGCGCTCACCTTCTTCCAGCGACCAATGAACGCTGAGGTTCGCATACATCTCTGCGTGAGCCTTGGTCCGCTCAGTCAGGACACCGCACGAGTAGGCGACGGCGTCCTGCTGGTCACCGCATATAATCGGCTCGATACCGGAGACTTGCTCACCCAACATCGTGATGAGATTGAAGATCGTCATAGTCGCTCCATATTTATGATGGAGCGACTATATCATCATATATTCCAGTAACTTGCGGCCTTTTGCATGTGCATTAGGCTATTTGACTGACGATGAGGTGAGCGGCAGTAGGCAAGATGACGAACCAAGTGTCGGTCCATCACTTTTGCATTGATCAAAACTCTCATTGAACATGCACAGACTGGCGTTGGCAGCCTCCGGATTGAGATCTGGGAACTTTGCAGGATCCGCGTCCGACTCAAACTGAATGCTTCCACCATCAACCCAGACAAACCGCTGCTTGCCAGCATAGGCGCCCGTGCCCGCCTGAACGACCAGCACATGGTCGCTTACCAGGCCGGCTAATCACAACGGCTGGCACGTCAAAGAGGCCGATCTCTTCGTCGGGAACACCTTGGCGGACCGGATGAGCGCCGCCAACGTTATCCTCTGCAATCCGCCGTTCGAAGCCGATGTGGCTGGACGTGCGCGAGAGCCACGTTCGCCGCGCCCTGAACCACGAGTGGTCCAGACCGAAGCTTATCGCCAGCGCCACACGCCTAAGCCGAGGCGCTTGGTGCGTGGGTGCCTTCGTCGATCTTGAAGGCGTCTTCTGTTTACTGCTGCTGCGGGGCGAGTTCTCCGAAACTCCGACCTCAAGGCCCTTCATCACGGTTCCACTGGCACCCGTCATCGCGGGTCTACGTCAGCAGCTGTTGGCAGCAAGCGAGAGCGATGAACAACCGTCTCTGCGATTCCCGCCGGTAAGGGTGTCGGTCGCGACCGCCTCCCGGGGGGGGCGGTCGTGAACGCCGTTAAGCAAATCGCCAGCGCGGTTCGGGACGCCGGATACCGCGTCGAAGCAGTTGTCTCCAACTACTCTTTCGCCGACGTTCTGGCGGACGACAATCCTACGCGGACGGTCCAACTCGCCGCCTTTACACGCACACCGCCGTCCTATCGATCGGCGGCGCTTGCGGTCGTGGATGGCGAGGGGCGCCAGGCGCTCGACGTGGTCAGCGAGAACAGAGTGACGTGACCCCCATTTCTCATCCAGCCATAACGAGAGTCCTTTGGTGATCTGAG
>NZ_DALZQC010000075.1:0-17473 GCF_032017145.1 Brevundimonas sp. | reverse complement strand
GGGGGCGGCGCGTCTTCGGCGCCGAAGCTGTAGCGCAGACCCAGGGTCACGGTGTGCGACTGGTCGTAGTCGCCGTCCCAGGTGCCGAACTGCGTGGCGCCCACGCCTGTGCCGGCCGTGGTCGAATCCCACGAGGCGTCGCCCGTCAGATAGCGGTAGGTGAGGTCGATGTTGGCGCGGTCGCCGATCGCCCAGGCCAGACCGGCGATCGCCTGAGCGGCGAACTTGGTCGAGGTGTCGTCGATGGCGAAGCCGGCCAGACGGTTGGCGCGCAGAGAGCCGATCGTGTCGACGTTGACGCGGTTCACACCGGCGCCCAGACCCACGAACGGACGGACGCCCCAGGCTTCGTAGCCGAAGTCATAGATGACGTTGGCCATCAGGGTGGCGGATTCGATGTCGCCTTCCGGCGAGAAGCAGCCGCCCGTCGCCGGAGTCAGGTTGCACAGACCTTGCGTGCCGGAAACGGCGCGGATCTTGCCGATGTCGCCCGAGCGGTAACCGCCTTCGAGCTCGACACGCCAATTGGGGTTGAAGCGATAGCCCAGGCGCGCAAAGGCGGCCCAGCCGTTGTTCACTTCATACTTCCAGCTTGCGCCGGTGGTGGACGACTCGGCCGTGATGTCGTCCATGGTGTGATAACCGGCGTCGATGGCGCCGTACCAACCATTGGGTTCCGCCGATGCGGCGCCAGCCGACAGGGCCAGGGCGGCCGCTGCGCTGGAAGCCAGCACGAAAGTCTTCATACGCATAAGGGGGTATCCCTCCGCCTCTGTTTATAAGGGGGCGGGTCTACCGCCTAGGCGGGTCTTACCAGCCTTGCCTTGGAAGGTCGAGGCGGAAACGTGACCGATATCGGTGTTTCTGCGGCCACCGTGACGTTGATGCTACAGACGAATTTGGAACTTGGTCGAAGTTTCGCTGACTTATGATCCCCCCAACGTCACAATCTTCGCCCCCCGGCACATCCAACTTGAGCGAGCATTGGCGACATCTGGCGGCGGCCTTTTAGGCCCGGACCATCTGCATGCCCAGCCATTCGGCGATCAGGGCCGGCTTGTCCTCGCCCTCGATCTCGACCGTCAGCTCGTGCTTGAGCAGCCAGCGGCCGCCGCCCTTGTCTTCAGCGGAAAGGAGCTTGAACCGGCCGCGAATGCGCGATCCGGCGCGCACGGGAGCCAGGAACCGCAGCTTGTCGAAGCCGTAGTTGACGCCCATCATCACCCCGTCCAGGGGCGCCACCGCGTCATAGCTCATGGCCGAGGCCAGGCTCAGCGTCAGGAACCCGTGGGCGATGGTTCCGCCGAACGGCGTCGCCTTGGCGGCCTCGGGATCGATGTGGATGAACTGGTGATCCTCGGTGCAGTCGGCGAAGGCGTCGATCCGGGCCTGATCGACCTCGAACCATTTCGACAGCCCCACCTCACGGCCGATCAGCGCCTGAAGTTCACTGGCCTGCGTCATCGTGTCCTCGCTCCCTTTTTGGTTTTGCGGGAGGTTGACCCAGCGGCGAGACGAAGAAAACCCCTCAGATGGCGAAACGACCTTCGATGATCTGGGCGTAAAGACATGGATCGACGTTACCGCCGGACAGGACGATGGCGGTCGTGCGCCCCCGGGTCTCGACCTTGCCGGCCAGAAGCGCCGCCAGGGACACCGCGCCGCCCGGCTCGATCACCAGTTTCAGGTGGCGGAAGGCGAAGCGCATGGCCTCGGCGACCTCGGCGTCCGACACGGTGACGGCGCCGGCGAGACGCCGGTTGATCGGCCAGGTCAGTTCGCCCGGCATCGGCGCCATCAGGGCGTCGCAGATCGACGGCCTCCCTTGGGGATGTCCGACCCGTTCGCCCGCGGCCAGGGATCGGGCGGTGTCGTCGAAAGCTTCCGGCTCCACCACCAGGACAGAGGTCGCGGGGCTGCGTTCGGCCATCACCAGATTGATCCCGGCCATCAGTCCGCCACCCGACGCCCCGCAGAGCAGCTGGTCCAGCGGCCCATCCGCCTGATCCAGAACCTCCAGGGCGACCGTGCCCTGGCCTTCGATGACGAAGGGGTCGTCGAAGGGCGGAACCAGAACGGCCCCGCGATCAGAGGCGATGGCGGCGCCGATGGCTTCGCGGCTTTCGGTCCAGCGATCATACATCCGCACCTCGCCGCCCAAGGCGATCACCCCATCGACCTTCACCCGGGGCGAGTCCGACGGCATGACGATGAGGGCCGGTGCGCCAACCATGGCGGCGGCGGCGGCGACGCCTTGCGCGTGATTGCCGGAGGAGAAGGCCACAACGCCGCGTCTTTTCTCATCCGACGTCAGCCGGCTGATGCGATTGTAGGCGCCGCGAAACTTGAAGGCGCCGGACTGTTGCAGCGTCTCGGCCTTCATCAGAACCCGGCCGCCCACGGCGGCGTTCAGGGCGGGGTTCTCGATCAGGGGCGTGCGGACGGCGACGCCCTGGATCTGGCGGGCGGCGTCCAGAACGCCTTCATAGCTGGGCCGGTGCGTGGTCATATGCTCCCATAAACCGCAACGTCGGCGTCGCCCAAGCCGCCGCAGGGAGAAAATCCATGAGTCTGATCCTCGCCATCGACCAGGGCACGACCTCGACGCGGGCGATCGCCTTCGAGATCGGGGCGAACGCCGCGTCGGGCGAGACAGGCGACCTGCGTCCCGTCGCCGTCAGCCAGATCGAACTGGCCCAGCATTTCCCACGCTCCGGCTGGGTCGAGCATGACGCCGGCGAAATCTGGACGGCGACGCTTCAGATCTGCCGCGAGGTCGTCCGCAAGGCCGGCGGCGTGGCCCGCTTCGCCGCCATCGGCATCACCAATCAGCGCGAGACGGCGGTGATCTGGGACGCGGCGAGCGGCGAGCCCCTGCACCGCGCCATCGTCTGGCAGGACCGCCGCACAGCCGACGTGACCGCCCACCTGACCGCCCAAGGCCATGAGCCTCATGTGCAGGCGGCGACCGGCCTGATCCTGGACCCCTACTTTTCAGCGACCAAGTTCGCCTGGCTGCTGGACGCCGTTCCGGACGGGCGTGAGCGGGCGGCGCGGGGCGAGGTCAAGCTGGGGACCATCGACGCCTGGCTGATCTGGAAACTGACGGGCGGTAGGGTTCATGCGACCGACGCCACCAATGCCTCGCGCACCGCCCTGATGGACCTGGAGACGGTCGCGTGGCGCGACGACCTCTGCGCCCTGTTCGACGTGCCGTGCATGGCCCTTCCGACCATCGTTCCCTGCGCGGGCGTCATGGCCGAGACCGACGCGACCCTGTTCGGCCGCCCCTTGCCCATCGCCGGATCGGCGGGCGACCAACAGGCGGCTCTGGTCGGTCACGGCGCGTTGAAACCCGGCGACGCCAAGATCACCTACGGCACCGGCGCCTTCCTGGTCGCCAATGTCGGAGACCGGCCCGTCGCCTCCACACGGCGTCTGCTCGGCACGCTGGGCTATCAGGCCGGCCGACGCGCGGCCTATGCGCTGGAGGGCTCCATCTTCTCGGCCGGGTCGGCGATCCAGTGGTTGAGGGACGGGGTGGGCATGATTTCGCAATCGCGCCAGTCGGAAGCGATGGCCCAGGACCTGCCGGACAACGGCGGCGTCTATCTGGTCCCCGGTTTCACCGGCCTGGGCGCCCCGTGGTGGGAGCCGGAAGCGCGCGGGACCATCATCGGCCTGACGCGAGATTCCGGCCCAGCCCATTTCGTCCGCGCGGCGCTGGAGGCCCTGGCCTATCAGACGCGCGACCTGCTGGACGCCCTGGCCGAGGACGGCGCCCCGCCGCTGAAGACGCTGAAGGTGGACGGCGGCGTCACCGCCAACAGTTTCGCCATGCAGTTCGTCGCCGACATCTGTCAGGTCGAGGTCGAACGCCCGGCCTTTCAGGAGATGACCGCTCTGGGCGCCGCGCGACTGGCGGCCCTGGGCGTCGATCTGGTTCCTGATCTGAAGGCGCGTCCGGCCGAGGCGCCGGCCCGCTGGTCTCCACGCATGGATAAGGCCGAGCGCGAGCGGCTGCTTTCCGGCTGGCGTCGCGCGGTGAAGGCCGCCATCATCGCCGCACCGAACCGGGCCTGAGACCCGGACGGCGACAGGAAACGCGAACAGGACTGACTGGGCCGCCCATGACCGACGCTACCACCCTCGACGCCCAGACCGCCTTTTCCGGCACGCGAGAGGTCGATCCCCGCTACCGACTGGACGACGCCGCGCTGGACGGCTGGATGACCGAACACGTCCCCGGCTACGCCGGTCCGCTGACGGTGCGCCAGTTCAAGGGCGGACAGTCCAACCCGACCTATGAGCTGACCACCCCGACCGCCGCCTATGTCCTGCGACGCAAGCCGCCCGGCGTGCTGTTGCCCAGCGCCCATGCGGTGGACCGCGAGTATCAGGTCATTTCCGCCCTGGCCGCCCAAGGGTTCCCCGTGGCCAAACCCCACGCCCTTTGTCTGGACGAAGGCGTCATCGGCTCGATCTTCTATGTGATGGACAAGGTCGAGGGTCGCATCTTCTGGGACCTGAAACTGCCCGGCCTGACGCCGCCCGAGCGGCGCGCCGTCTATGAGGCCCAGACGGATGCGCTGGCCCGGCTGCACGCCTTCGATCCCGCCGCCATCGGTCTGGCGGACTATGGCAAGGCCGGAAACTATTTCGCGCGGCAGGTAGGGCGCTGGACCAAACAGTACCGGGCGTCGGAGATCGAACCCGTCGCGGCTATGGATCGTCTGATCGCCTTCCTGCCCGACAGCCTGCCGCCCGAAGGGCCCAGCCGGATCGTCCACGGCGACTTCCGACTGGACAATATGATCCTGGCGCCGGACCGCGCCGAGGTCCGCGCCGTGCTGGACTGGGAGCTGTCGACCCTGGGCGATCCGATGGCGGATTTTTCCTATCTGCTGATCGCCTGGGCCATTCCGGCGAGCCTGCGCAACGGTCTGGCGGGGGCCGATCTTGAGGCGTTGGGCATTCCGTCCGTCGAGGAGACGGTCGAACGCTATGCCGCCAGAACGGGCCTGAAACCGGCTAACCTGGACTGGCTGTACGCCTATAACCTGTTCCGTCTGGCGGCCATCTGTCAGGGCATCGCAGGCCGGGTCCGCGATGGCACGGCCGCCAGCGCCCACGCCCGGAGCATGGCCGCCCAGGTCGGTCCGCTCAGCGACGCGGCCTGGGCCTTTGCGAAGAAGGCCGGCGCCTAAGGCTAATCGACATTCAAATTTAAATCGTCATTCCGGGGCGTCCGAAGGACGAACCCGGAACCCAGGGGGCGCGCATCCGGCGTCGGATGCGTTCAGCACCGCGACCGCAGCCCTGGGTTCCGGGTTCTTCGCTTCGCTCAGCCCCGGAATGACGATCTGATAGTTCGACCGACTGAATGTCGATTGAACCTAGTCGCGGACGGCGGCGCCCAGGATGCGGCGGTCGGTCTTGCCCTGGATCAATACCGCGACCGCATCGCCCCCGCGCGCCGGAGGCAGGGCGTAGAGGACCGGACGGCCGCGCCATTCGCCCAGCCGGCGCACCTCGCGCACGACATTGACGTGACGGACTTCGCGGCCGCGGTTCTCGCCGCGCGCGACCTCCACCGTCTGGACGCCCGGCGTATAGGTGACGGCGACGACATCGGCCCCGCCGACGGGCGCGCGGCCAGAGCCGACGCCGACGCGGTCGCCGGTCTCGCGGAACTCGATCTGGGGCGGCCAGGACTGGCGGGCGGTTTCCTCGACGATGGCGCCTTCCAGCTCCAGCCCGTGGGCGCCGGAAACCTGACGTCGGCCGTCGATCACCACCTGGGGCGTCGAGACCCCACGCTGGCGCAGGGCGGCCCGATAGGCTGGCTGGCGTTGAGAAAATTCGGGCCGGGCGAAGGTGTCGGTCCAGCCCAGATAGTCCCAATAATCGACGCCATAGGTCAGGGCGATCACGCCCGGCTCGGTCGCCGCCCGTTCCACCGCCGTATTGGCCTCGATACAGCCGCCGCAGCCTTGGGCCGTGAACAGTTCGACCACCACCGGGGCGGCGTTGCGGACGGCGGAGGGGCGAAGGCGCTCGGCCCGCGCGCCATGCGCCGTCGCGCCCGAAGACTGGGCGGCCGAACTCATGACCAGCAATGCGCTGGCCGTCATGGTCGCCGAAATCACCCAGCCCCTGGTCTTCATGGCTTCGTTCTTAATCCCCGCCGCCTGCGACCGCGCCTCATAAGTGCGTGAGGCCGCCTCAATCCATCAACTGCTGCGAGAGATAGACATAGTGGCGGGCCCAGCGGCGGGCGTTGGCGACCGGATCGGCGTCGTTGGAGTGACCGCCGGCCGTGTCCTCGTAGTAGATGTGATCATAGCCCAGGTCGCCCAGGCGCGCGGCGAACTTGCGGGCATGGCCGGGGTGGACACGGTCGTCGCGGGTGTTGGTGGTCAGATAGACGCGCGGATAGGCGGCGCCGGGACGAAGCTGCTGATAGGCCGAATAGCGGGCGATGAAGTCGGCGTCGGCCGGGATGCGCGGGTCGCCGTATTCGCCGATCCACGAGGCGCCTGCGGGCAGGTCCTGATAGCGCAGCATGTCCACCAGCGGGCTTTCGATCACCGCCGCATTGAACAGTTCCGGGTGTTGGGTGATGGATACCGAGGTCAGAACCCCGCCGTTCGAGCGGCCGTAGATGCCCAGGCGACGCGGGCTGGTGACGCCGCGCTGCTCCAGGTCGCGGGCCACGGCGGCGAAGTCGTCGAAGGCGCGCTGGCGGTTTTCCTTCAGCGCCGCCTGGTGCCAGTCGGGGCCGAACTCGCCGCCGCCACGAATGTTGGCCTGGACGAAGACGCCGCCCCGTTCCAGCCACAGCTTGCCCATCTCGGGCTTGTAGGCCGGGTTCAAACTGACCTGGAAACCGCCGTAACCCAGCATGATGGTCGGGTTGGATCCGTCCAGCTTCATGTCGCGCGGACGGGTGATGAAATAGGGGATCTTGGTCCCGTCGGCCGAGGTGGCCTCATACTGTTCGGTGATGTCGCGCGAGGCGTCGAACTTGGCCGGGGCGGATTTCAGTTCGGCCAGGGTCGCCGCGCCGACATTGGCCAGACTGAGGGTCGGCGGCACCAGGAAGCCCTGGGTCGAAACGAAGACTTCGCCGCGCGATTTGGAGCTATCGCCCAGGCTGACGGCGAGATTGTCGGGAACCGCGATTGACGCCCCCGTCCAACCGGTTGCACCGGGTCGGAATTTCATCAGTCGTCCGGCCACATTGTCCGTAATGGCCGCAACAACGGTGTCGGACAGGACGGCGACGCCCTGAAGCGCTTGACGGGCGGTCGGCTCGAAGACGACAGCGCGGTCGCGGTCGATCAGAATGTCGATCCGCGTCTCGCCCAAGACAGCTATCGGCAAGGCGAGCAGCGACCCGGCGGCGTAGTCCTGACCGTCAAAGCGCCAAGCCTGGTCTGGCGAGAACACGAGACGGCCGTCGATTACACCTGAAATCCCGACCCGCTCGGGCAGGGTCAGCTTCTGGGTCTTGCCGTCCCCCGTCAGTTGCCACGTCTCCGACCGGAAGGTGTCCAGCGGGCGGGTGATGATGACGGCCGTGACCTTGCCGTCCTTGTCGCGATAGACGGCGGGGCTGACGCCGTAGCCGCCGTCCGACTGGTCGCCGCGATAGACCTCGCTCGCCTGGGCCAGGGTCTGGCCGCGCTTCAGCGCCTTGACGATGAAGGGGTAGCCGGACTCGGTCATCGTCGGCTTGCCGTTCTCTGAGCCGAAGTCGGTGGCGACCAGAAGGGTGTCGCGGTCCAGCCATTCGATGCGGTGCTTGCCCTCGGGCAGGTTGAAGCCGCCGTCCACGAACCGCTTGGTCGGGATGTCGAACTCGCGCACCACCACCGCGTCCTTGCCGCCGTCGGACAGCATGATCAGGCAGCGCGCATCGTCGGGCGCCAGGCAGTCGGCGCCCTTGAACACCCAGTCCTTGCCCTCGGCCTTGGACAGGGCGTCGATGTCCAGCAGCGTCTCCCACTGCGGCGCCGCGGTGCGATAGCTGTCCAGCGTCGTGCGACGCCAGACGCCCTTGGGATTGGCGGCGTCCTGCCAGAAGTTGGCGACGCCAGAACCCAGGAAACGGGGCGTGGGGATGCGGTCAGTCGCGGTCAGGATGGCCTCGGCCTCGGCTCGGAAGGTCTCGTAGCGCGGATCGCCGGTCAGGACGGCCAGCGACTTTCTGTTCTCCTCGGCGACGAAGGCCATGGCCTCGGCCCCGTCCACCTGCTCCAGCGCCAGATGATCGTCGGCGGCCGCGACCCCGGCCGGGGTCAGGTCGCGGGGGAAGTGGGGCGGGGGCAGTTGCATGGTCAAGGCAGCGCCATCTGGTCCAGAACAGTCATAACAGACGGGCTTGTCTTGAGCTTCGCGAGTGGCGTTCTGTGCAAGCACGGGCGTCGCTCCCAGCAGAAGGGCCGGAATGGCGGCGGACAGGATCAGGTGACGCATGGCTTGAACTCCGAAAATCTGATCCTCCCCCGCGGCGCGGGGGAGGGGGACCGCCGTCAGGCGGTGGAGGGGGCGGAACCAGTTGCGGTGCGCGGGGTAGCCCCCTCCACCACTTCGTGGTCCCCCTCCCCCGTTCGCAAGCGCTCACGGGGGAGGATCGGACTTACTGCTGCGCCGGCGTGTCCATCAGGCGACGTGACAGATAGGTGTATTCCAGCGCAAGGCGACGTGCGGTCTCACGCAGGTTCGCCCCGGCCGCGTGGCCGCCATCGACGTTCTCATAGAACAGGACCGGATAGCCCAGTTCCTCAAGCCGCGCCGCCGCCTTTCTGGCATGGCCGGGGTGGACGCGGTCGTCCTTGGTCGAGGTGTGGATGAAGACTTCCGGATAGGGCTGGCCCGCGCGCAGGTTCTGGTAGGGCGAATACTGCTCGATCCAGGCGCGCTGTTCGGGGATGTCCGGATTGCCGTATTCGCCGATCCACGAGGCGCCGGCCAACAGCTTGTGGAAGCGCAGCATGTCGAACAGGGGCACCTGGATGACGGCGGCGTTGATCAGATCGGGCCGCTGGGTCAGCATCGCCCCCATGAACAGGCCGCCTTGCGAGCCGCCCATGACGCCCAGCTTGGGCTGGCTGGTGATGTTGCGGGCGATCAGGTCCAGGGCCACGGCCTGGAAGTCTTCGTGGGCGCGCTGGCGGTTCTGTTGCAGGGCGGCTTCGTGCCAGCGGGGGCCGAACTCGCCGCCGCCGCGCGTATTGGCGATCACATAGACGCCGCCCCGCTCCAGCCACAGCTTGCCCACCGTCGCCGAATAGCCGGGCAGCAGCGAGTTCTGGAACCCGCCATAGCCGTACAGCAGCGTGGGGTTCGACCCGTCCAGCGGCATGGCCGCCTTATGCACCACGAAATAGGGGATCATCGTGCCATCGGCCGAGCGGGCCTCGTGCTGGTCCACCGTCATGCCGGCCGCGTCGAACTTGGCGGGCATGGACTTGACCTGCTCGACCGCGCCGGTCGCGGCATCCGCCAGCCACAGGCTGGACGGGTTGAGATAGCCGGTGACGCTGACGAAGACGCGGTCGTCCTTCTCGGACGCCGAGCCGACGCCGACCGAGACGTTCTGGGGCAGGGCCAGGGTCGAATAGGACCAGTCGCCGGGCTGATAGACGCGCACCGATCCGCGCACATTCTCATAAAGGGCGACCACCAGATGATGGCGTGTCGCGCGGATGGATTCGACCGACTGACGTTCGGTGGGACGCAGCACCACCTGACCCATGGTCTTGGGATCGGCCAGCCAGGCGTCCAGCGGCCAGGAGACGACATCGCCGGTCTGGAAGACCTGGCCTGAGGGCGCGGTCCAGTTTTCCTTGACCGTCACGATCAGGCGGCCGTCGACCAGGCCGTCGATGTCCGACTTGGCCGGAAGCGGCAGGCGAACCAGGGTTCCGTCATTCTCCACCCGCCAGGTCTCGGACGAATAGAAGTCCACCGAACGGTTGATCAGGGTGGCCTTCAGCACCCCGTCGGCGTCGCGCAGGGTGTAGGCGGACACCGAAACATCGCTCGGTTCACCGGTGAACAGGGTTTCGGCCTGGTCCAGGGTCTGACCGCGCTTCAGGCGTTTGACCACCATCGGATAGCCGGAGTCGGTCAGGGTGCCGGGGCCGAAGTCGCGCGACACCAGAAGCGTATCCTTGTCGATCCAGTCTGCGCCGCCCTTGGATTCCGGCAGGACGATGCCGCCCTCGACGAACTTGCGCTCGACGCTGTCGAACTCGCGCAGGGTCACCGCATCCTTGCCGCCGTTGGAAAGGCTGATCAGACAATAGCGTTCTTCGGGCTGAAGGCAGGTGGAGCCTTTATAGACCCAGTTCTGGCCCTCGGCGGCGGCCAGGGCGTCGACATCCAGGATCGTCGTCCATTCGGGCGTCGCGGTGCGATAGCTGTCCAGCGTGGTGCGACGCCAGATGCCGCGCACATGGTCCGCGTCCTGCCAGAAGTTGTCGATATGGCCGTCGTGGGTGAAGCCGGGCGACGGGATGCGATCGCGCGACTGCACGATCTCCAGCGCCTGCTGGTGCAGGGTCTCGTAGCGCGGATCGCCCTGAAGCACGCCCAGCGAATGGGCGTTGTGTTCGCGCACCCAGGCCATGGCCCGCTCGCCCTCGACATCCTCCAGCCAGACGTAGGGGTCGGTCGCCTCGCTGGAGGCGAAGCCGCCAGAAGCCGGAGCAGGTGCGGGAGAAACAGCGGGGGTCTGGGCCATGGATACCGAGGTCAGGCTGGTGGAGGCGAGAAGGGCCGCGAGCGCGACGGCGGAAGAGCGGATCATGGACAGTCCCCGAGAACGAAGCCGGCACCTTAGCGGCGGCGCGGGCGGCGGCAAGTCAGGCGGCCCAACCCTTTTGTCACACCGGCCCGGCCTGGGCGCTCAGTCCTCGTCGGGAATGCACAGCAGATTGCCGCACGCCTTGCAGTGGACCGCGTCCTGATCGTGGGTCTGAAGCCCGCAGGCCTCGCACGGATAGCGGACCTTGTGCGGCTTGATCAGGGCCTGGGCCAGACGCAGGAAGAGGGTGATGCCGACCAGCATGATGGCGATGGACAACAGCTTGCCCATCGATCCGGGCAGGGTCACGTCGCCGAACCCGGTCGTGGTCAGGGTCGCCACGGTGAAATACAGGGCGTCGACATAGCCGGCGATCCCGTCATGCCCCAGGAAGGTCGCATAGACGAAGCCGGTCGTGACGAAGACGAAGGTGACCAGGCTGGACAGGGCCCGCACGATCCCCTCGACCCGCGTGTCGTCGAACCGCGCCCCGACGGTGCGCCAGAAGAAGTCCGAGTTCAGCACCGTCCACAGCCGCATCATCCGCAGGAAACCCAGGTTGAACAGCCAGGCGGGGAACAGCAGGGTGGCCAGGATGAACAGATCCAGCCAGACGATGGGTCGCTTCAGCCAGTCCTTGATGTCGGAATAGGCATAGGCCCGCGCCGCCAGATCCAGCCCCAGGATCGTCGCCACCAGATAGTCCAGCGCATAGAAGGCCCAGCCCATGTTCTTCAGGATCGGCGAGGCCAGGAAGAAGGCGATGATGGCGAAGTCGACGGCGATCACCGTCAGGCGGAACTTCACCGCCGCCGGCCGACTACCGTGATACAGGTATCGCAGCCGCGCGCGCAGGCGCAGGCCGTCGTCCTTGGGGTCGGTTTCGGTGTGCGGCACGCTGGTTTCCGGGACGCGGGGATTGCGCCTATATGGCCTGCATGACCCGTCCTTTCGTCAAGATGAACGGCGCCGGCAACGATTTCGTCGTCGTCAATGCGCTGGAACAGCCGTTCGCTCCCACTGAGGACCAGATTCGCGCGCTGGGCGACCGCGCGACGGGCGAAGGCTTCGACCAGTTGATCGCCATCGAGCCATCGGAAACGGCCGACGCCTTCATGCGGGTCTGGAACGCGGACGGTTCGATGGTCGAGACCTGCGGCAACGCCCTGCGCTGCGTCGGCTGGCTGTTGATGCAGGCCAACGGCGCGGATCGGGTGGTGATCGATACGGCGGGCGGCCCGACCGTCGCGACCCGCGCCGGCGACCACAGGGTGACGGTGGACATGGGCAGGCCCCGCCTGGACTGGACCCAGGTTCCGCTGGCCGAAGAGATGGATACGCGCGGGATCGAGCTGCAGGTCGGCCCCATCGACGATCCGGTCCTGCACACGCCGGGCGCCGTTTCGATGGGCAATCCCCACGTGGTCTTCTTCACCGACCGCCAGGACGACGGCTTCGTCACCGGCTCGGGCTCTTTGGTCGAGCATCACCCGCTGTTCCCGCAAGGGGTCAATGTCGGCTTCGCCAATGTGCTAGACCGGGATCACATCCGTCTGCGCGTCTGGGAGCGGGGGGCGGGCCTGACCAAGGCGTGCGGCACCGGCGCCTGCGCCGCCCTGGTCGCGACGGCGCGTAGAGGCCTGACCGAGCGCAAGGCGACCGTGGTCGTGGACGGCGGCGAACTGGTCATCGACTGGGACGCCGAAACCGATCACGTGCTGATGACCGGGCCGGTCGAGATCGAGCGCACGGGCGTGCTGGCCCTCTGAAACGCGCCGCTTTGCGGAAATCCGCACGGACAGGCGCGCGCCGATCACCTTTTTCGCACAGGCTGGACGCGGCGCGGCCCCGGCTTCGGCGGCGTCGCCCGTCAGGACGGGCAGGCGCGCGATGGGGCCTGGCCGGTTGTCCCGCCTGCGCCCGCGCTTTAGGAACAGACAAAGCCAATCAGAACGACGCGCCGGAAACGCCTGAAGCCATGCCCGATCAGACCGAAAAACAGACCTTCTCCGACCAGGAGGCCCTGGATTTCCACCACATCCCGACGCCGGGCAAGATTTCCATGGCCCCGACCAAGCCGATGGCGACCCAGCGCGACCTGTCTCTGGCCTATTCGCCGGGCGTAGCCGTGCCGGTCCTGGCCATCGCCGAGGATGCGGACAAGGCCTACGACTATACCGCCAAGGGCAATCTGGTCGCCGTCATCTCGAACGGCACCGCCATCCTGGGCCTGGGCAATCTGGGCCATATGGCGTCCAAGCCGGTGATGGAGGGCAAGTCGGTCCTGTTCAAACGGTTCGCCGACGTCGACAGCTTCGACGTCGAGGTCAAGACCACCGACCCGGACGAGTTCATCACCGTGGTCAAGAACATCGGCGACACCTGGGGCGGCATCAATCTGGAGGACATCAAGTCCCCCGAATGTTTCGTCATCGAAAGCGAACTTCAGGATCTGCTGGACATCCCCGTCTTTCATGACGACCAGCACGGCACGGCCATCATCTCGACCGCCGGCCTGATCAACGCCGTCCATATCGCCGGCAAGAAGCTGGACGAGGTCAAGGTGGTGCTGGCCGGCGCCGGGGCGGCGGGTCTGTCCTCCATCGCCCTGATGAAGGCGGCCGGAGTCAAGCCCGAGAACACCGTCATCTGCGACCGCGACGGCGTGGTCTACAAGGGTCGCGAACACGGCATGGACCAGTGGAAGGCCGCCCATGCGACCGACACCCCGTTCCGCACCCTGGCCGAGGCCATGGTCGGCGCCGACGTGGTGCTGGGCCTGTCGGCCAAGGGCGCGATCACCAAGGAGATGGTGGCGTCCATGGCGCCCAATCCGATCATCTTCGCCATGGCCAACCCCGATCCCGAGATCACGCCCGAGGACGTCCAGTCGGTGCGTTCGGACGCCATCATCGCCACGGGCCGCTCGGACTATGTGAACCAGGTCAACAACGTCCTGGCCTTCCCCTATCTGTTCCGGGGCGCCCTGGATGTGCGCGCGCGTCGGGTGAACCACGAGATGAAGGTCGCCTGCGCCCAGGCCTTGGCGGCGCTGGCGCGCGAGGACGTGCCGGACGAGGTGGCCGCCGCCTATCGCGGGCGCAAGCTGAAGTTCGGCCCGGACTACATCATCCCGACCCCGTTCGATCCGCGCCTGATCTGGTACATCCCGCCCTTCATCGCCCAGGCGGCGATGGATACGGGCGTGGCCCGCGTCCAGATCGAGGATATGGACGTCTATCGCAACGCCCTGCGTTCGCGCGTCGATCCGTCGGCCGCCCTGATGCAGAAGATCAACTCGGCCGTGCGCGGCGGACCGGACAAGCGCGTCGTCTTCGCCGAGGGCGAGGAGCCGGCCGTCATCCGCGCCGCCTGGGGCTTCAAACAGGCCGAGCTGGGCACGCCGATCCTGGTCGGACGCGAGGATCTGATCCGCCAGAACGCCGCCGAGGCGGGCCTGAACTTCGACGACCTTGGCATCGAAATCACCAACGCCCGCGTCTCGCCCAACAATGTCGAGGACACCGACTGGCTGTACGAAAAGCTGCAACGCCGGGGCTATCTGCGCCGGGACGTGCAGCGGATGATCAATCAGGACCGCAACTATTTCGCCGCCACCCTGGTCGCCAAAGGGCGGGCCGACGCCATGGTCGCGGGCGTCACCCGCAACTTCAACATGGCGCTGAAGGAGGTCCAGCGCGTGCTGGACGTCGAGGACACGCTGATCGGCCTGTCGATCCTGCTGGCCAAGGGGCGGACCCTGTTCGTGGCGGACACCACCATCCACGAACTGCCGAACGCCGAGGAACTGGCCGACATCGCCATCAAGGCGGCCGAGACCGTGCGCAAGCTGGGCCGCAATCCGCGCGTCGGCTTCCTGTCCTATTCCACCTTCGGCAACCCGCCCGGCGACCGGGCCGAAAAGGTTCGCGAGGCCATCCGCATCCTGGACAAGAAGGGCGTCGATTTCGAATACGAGGGCGAAATGCCGCCCGAGGTCGCGCTGGATCCCAAGGGCCACCCCGCCTACGCCTTCAACCGCCTGACCAAGCCGGCCAATGTGCTGGTCATGCCCGCCATCCATTCGGCCGCCATCTCGACCAAGCTGGTCCAGGCCCTGGGCGGCGCGACCGTGATCGGCCCGCTGCTGGTCGGCCTGGAGAAGCCGGTGCAGATCGTGTCCCTGGGCGCCTCGGTCAGCGAGATCATCACCGCCGCCACCTTCGCCGCCTATGACGCCGGTCCCGCCTTCCAGGGATCGGGCCTGACCTCGGCGCCGCGTCCGCCGGCGGCCGTGGTCGAATCTTGAGCGAAGCCTCGGTCTTTCCCCCGGCCGCCCCGCCGCCCCGGCGGGTGGAGCCGGGCCTGTATCTGGTCGCCACCCCGATCGGGAACCTGCGCGATATGACGCTGAGGGCGCTGGACGTTCTGGCCGCCGCCGATCTGGTGCTGGCCGAGGACACCCGCGTCACCGCCAAACTGTTGTCAGCCTATGGGCTGAAAGCCAGGCTGGAACGCTGCGACGACCATGCGTCGGGCCGCGCCGCCGAACAGGCCATCGACCGGCTGCGCGAGGGACAGGTCGTGGCCCTGGTGTCGGACGCCGGCACGCCCCTCGTCAGCGACCCCGGCTTCGTCGTGGCCCGCGCGGTGATTGCGGAGGGTCTGCCTGTCCATCCCATCCCCGGCCCGTCCAGCCTGCTGGCCGCCCTGTGCATCGCGGGCTTGCCCGCCGACCGGGTGCTGTTCGCCGGCTTCCTGCCGCCCAAGACCGCCGGGCGCACCGCCGCGCTTGAGACGTTGAAGATCCAGCGCCAGACCCTGGTCTTCTTCGAAAGCGGGCCGCGCCTGAAGGACAGCCTGACCGACATGGCCGCCGTCCTCGGGCCGCGTCCCGCGGCTGTCGCCCGCGAACTGACCAAACTCTACGAGGAATGCGTGCGTGGCCCGCTTGACGAATTGGCCGTCGATCCGCGCCTGGATGCGCCCAAGGGCGAGATCGTCGTGATCGTCGGCCCCGGCGAGGCGGTTCAGGCCACCGAAGCCGACGCCGACGCCGCCCTGATCGACGCCCTGCAGACCCTGTCCACCGGCGACGCCGCCTCCCAGGTCGCCAAGGCCCTGAGGCTGAACCGCAAGACCCTGTATCGCCGCGCGCTGGAGCTGAAGGGCAAGTGAAGCGGCTGGCCCGCCCCGCGCCGGTTCGTCGTCCCAAGGCGGCGTGGCGTCAGGCGAAGGGCGGGACGGCGTTCCGGGCGGGCCATGCGGCGGAATGGGTCGCGGCCTTCTGGTTGATGCTGCGCGGCTATCGAATCCTGGGTTTTCGCCTGAGGAGCCGGGCCGGCGAGATCGATCTTCTGGCCTGTCGCGGCCGGGTGCTGGCGGTCGTGGAGGTCAAACGACGCGCCACCATTCAGTCGGCGCGACTGGCGCTAAAGCCCGCCCAGTTCGACCGGCTGGTCGCGGCGGGCGAGGCGATCCGGCGCAATCGCCCGACCCTGCAACGGCTGGACTTGAGAATTGATATTGTGGCGCTGGCTCCCTGGCGCTTTCCGCGTCATCTTCGCGGCGTCGAACGAGGCGGTTGAAGGAACGGCATGACCCGCGAGGAGGCCGAACGTATCCTGACGGCGGCCGGGGAGGCCGACGACGAAGCCTTCCCCCTGCTGGAGGCCGCGATCGCCTGCGCCATTCACGACCATCCCCTGCGCGATCCCGAACCGACCCGCGCCCTGGCCCGGAACGCCTGCGAGCGGCTGAAGGAGCGGTTGGGCGGTGAAAGCCCCGACGACGCCCTGTCCGAGACCCTGTCCGCGGACCTGCGGCTGAACGGCGACCTGATCCACTACGATCACCCGGCCAACACCGACATCATCCAGGTGACCGAGCGGCGACGCGGCCTGTCCGCCGCCCTGGCCGTCTTTTATCTGCACGCGGCGCGCCATGCGGGCGTGGCGGCGGCCGGGGTGGATTTTCCGGGCCACTTCATGGTCCGCGTCGAGACGGCGGAGGGGCCGGTGGCCCTGGACCCCTTCAGCCAGGGGCGGCTGATCCTGCCCAGCGAACTGACCCGCCGGGCCCTTCGCGCCGGGCTGACGCCGCATGTGGCGGACCGGCTGGACATACTGATGGCGCCGGTGACAGACCGGCAGTCGTTGATCCGGCTGCAGAACGTTCTGTTCAGCCGGGCCATCCGGGACCGCGACTATGAGGCGGCGGAACGGTCGGCGCTGCGCCGCGCCCTGCTGGACCCCGAGGACCACCGCCCCTGGCTGGACGTCGCCTCGGCCCGCGAAAAGCAAGGCGCCCTGGCCGGATCGCTCCAGGCCCTGTCGCGCGCCCACGGCCTGGACGGGGCGGAGGAAGCCCGGCGCTACACGACGTTCGAGCGCGTGCGGTTGCAGCTGAACTAGGTTCAATCGACATTCAGTCGGTCGAACTATCAGATCGTCATTCCGGGGCTGAGCGAAGCGAAGAACCCGGAACCCAGGGCTAAGGTCGCGCCGCCGAACGCATCCGACGTCAGGGTGTGCGCCCCCTGGGTTCCGGGTTCGTCCTTCGGAAGCTCCGGAATGACGATTAAAGTTGAATGTCGATTAGCCTTAGGTTCTGTGGACACTTATCGCATCCATAAGATGGTTGCGGCGAGGTGCAGGA
>NZ_DALZQC010000074.1:0-17664 GCF_032017145.1 Brevundimonas sp. | reverse complement strand
GGCCCGCACCCGTCGCCGCCCCGGCCGGCGCCGGCGCGCTGGAGCTGTTCTGACCATGAGCGCCCCGTCCGACCACGCCGATCTGCTGGCCGCCGTCGCCGACGAGCTGATGCTGGCGCGCCAGGGCGTCGACGGGATCGAGACCCTGGTCAGCGATCTGGTCCGGCGCGCGCCACCCGACGAGCGTTCGAACGCCTTGACCCAGGCCCAGGCGCTGGACGCCCTGACCCAACAAATCGAAGCCCTATCCGGCGTCCTGCGGCGGTTGAGCGGCGGCGCCAGCCCGTCCGACGCCGTCAGCCAGGTGTCGCTCGCCGACATGGCCGGCCGCCTGCGGCCCCCCGCCGGCCGAAATCGCCCGATCTCCGGGGCCGACGCCGGCGATCTGATGCTGTTCTGATGTCATGACGAAGAGCGACCGGGTCAATCTGGCGCACACCACGGTCCTTCTGATCGACGACCAGCCCACCTCCTTGGATATGCTGGCCTCCATCGTCCAGGGCTTCGGCTGCAAGGAGCAGATCAAGTGCAACTCGGCCCAAGGGGCGGTCGAACTGCTGGCCCGCCGCGCCGTCGATCTGATCCTGATCGACTGCATCATGCCGGAGATGGACGGCTATGAGTTCGTGCGCTGGCTGCGGCGCGACGCCCCGACGCCGACCCGCTACGTTCCCGTCATCATGATCTTGGGCCATGCGTCCCAGGCCAAGGTGCATCAGGGCCGCGACTGCGGCGCCAGCTTCATCGTGGCCAAACCCCTGTCGCCCGCGCTTCTACTGAAACGCATCGTCTGGCTGGGCGGCGAGGACCGCGATTTCGTCGACGCCGCCCACTATGTCGGGCCCGACCGCCGGGTACGCAACTACGGCCCGCCGACCGGCGACGGCCGGCGCGAGGGCGACCTGTCCGGCGAACTGGGCGAAGCCGTGGAAGAGAATATGGATCAGGACGCCATCGACATGATGATGAAACCGATGAAGGTCAGTCTGTGACGGACGCCCCGGCCAAGCCCATCATCCGCAAGGTCCACACCTCGCTGCAGCGTCAGATGGCCCGTCCCGGCGGACGGCTGATCGCCGAGGCCGAATCCCGCGCCAATCAGGCCCTGGAGGGCCAGCGCGACCATGTGTTCTCGCTGCTGAAGAATAGGATCGACGCCGTGGAGGAACTGTGCGCCGGCCGTCCGGCCGACGCCCCGGCCCAGGTCTATGCCTGCGCGTCGGCCATGGTCGACATGGCCGGCTTTCTGGATGTGCCGACCTTCTTCGAAGCGGCCTTCAGCCTGTGCGAAATCGCCGACCGCATGCGCGCCGCCGGCGTCTGGTCCTGGCCCTCCGTCGAGGTCCACGCCCGCGTGCTGCGGATCACCCTGGCCGACGCCGGCCGGCCCACGCCCGAATCCAAACGCCTTTTGGAGGGCCTGAACGCCCTGACCGCGCACGTCCCTCCTGTGGATTAACGCACCGGCCGTAACTGGCGGAACAAGGGCGAAACGAATCAGGACCGAATCGCCGACACCGCCCCATTCGTCCTTTGTTCACCGCGATATCTGGTAGATTAATCGCCCTTAACCACAAGCCGCCCATGTCGCCAGTCTGCGACCTGCGCCCCACTTTTTCGTCGCTCGACCGCCCCGACCGCTTCCCCACGCGCCCGCAAATCGCTAGGTCATCGCCCGTGGCCCCGTAGCTCAGCTGCATAGAGCAAGGCTTTCCTAAAGCCGAGGTCGGAGGTTGGAGTCCTCCCGGGGTCGCCATCCATGTGTGTCGGTGCAAGGCGGAGTTGGAGCAAATCCAACTTGAGGGGCGAAAACCAAGTTAGGCGCACGACCATCGCCCTGTTGATGACGGGGGGACAGGTCAGCGACGACATCGGGGCCGCCGCTCTCCTCGCCAGACTTCCGCTGCTGCAATGGCTGCTGGACGACAGAGGACGGGTTTAGGGACGCTCTTCAGGCCGAAGGGATCACCTCATCCAACCCAGGCCCCAAATCCCGGAGCGAGCCCGCCCGTCACGACGACCGCCGCTGTAAACAGCGCAGTCGGAGATCTCGCGGCGTCTGTGTTCTTCTGGCTATGTGTCATGAGCCCAATGGCCCATCGAGCTGGAGCCCTGAGGCCGCGCGCAGCGAAATGACGCATGGCCGGCTTCGGCGGGTCGGTGAACCATTTCGCGATCAGGCGGTTAGCCCATCCTGACACAGGGAGAGGGCAGGCATGAACACCCATGAGATTTCGGGGGCGGTGATCCGACCGCTGCACAGGCTGTTGCTGGCGTTTCCGGTCGCCCTGTTCACCTTCGCCCTGTTCACCGACATCGCCTATCTGCGGACGGCCGAGATGCAGTGGTCGAACTTCTCGGCCTGGTCGATCGCGCTGGCCCTGGTGTTCGGCGGGATCGCGGGCGTCTTTTCCATCGTCGATCTGGTGCTGTCGTTGCGCCGGGGGCGGTCGAAGTGGCGGGTCGTTCATGTGGCGACGCTGGCCCTGGCCTGGATCCTGGGCCTGGTGAACGCCTTCAAACACAGCCAGGACGCCTGGAGCTCGGTCGGCGCTTTCGGCCTGATCCTGTCGCTTATTTGCACCCTGCTGATCCTGGTCGCCGGTTGGACCGCCTATGCCGATCGGGAGATCGTCCGATGAACAAGAACATCCTGGCCGCCAGCGCCGCGACCCTGGCCATGGCCCTGACGGTGGCGTCCTGCGGTTCCTCCAGCGACCCCAAGCTGAACCAGAAGGGGGCGACGCCCGATCTGCCGCGGGTCAACGAGACCCTGGTGCCCGCTATGAAGATCAGCCCGCCGGCGGCCTGGAACGGCGAGACGCCGACCGTGCCCGAGGGCTTCACCATCAGCGCCTTCGCCACCGATCTGAAGATCCCGCGCCAGATGCTGGTGCTGCCCAACGGCGACGTGCTGGTCGCCGAAGGACGCGGCGGCGGGGCCCCGGCCGTGCGGCCCAAGGACGTCATCGCGGGCGTCATCAAGAAGCAGGGCAACACCAAGATCGACGGCGGAAACCGCATCACCCTGTTGCGCGACGCCAACAACGACGGCGTGCCGGAACTGCGCACCGTTCTGGTTGAGAAGCTGAACGCCCCCTACGGCCTGGCCTGGGTGGACGGCTATCTCTACGTCGCCGAGCAGGACGCCCTGGTCCGCTTCCCGTTCCAGCCCGGTCAGACCGGCATCGCCACCCCGCCCGAGCGGGTCACCGAACTGCCGTCGCGCCTGAACCACCACTGGACCAAGGCCATGACGGCCAGCGCCGACGGGACCAAGCTGTATGTCGGCATAGGCTCCAACTCCAACATCGGCGAGCGCGGGCTGGAGGTCGAGGAAGAACGCGCCGTGGTGTGGGAGATTGACCGGGCGACCGGCGCGCGCCGCACCATCGCCACCGGCATCCGCAACCCCACCGCCCTGGCCATCGAGCCAGGCACCAGCCTGTTGTGGTCGGTGGTGAACGAGCGCGACGAACTGGGGCCGCAACTGGTGCCCGACTATCTGACCCAGGTGAAGGACGGCGCCTTCTACGGCTGGCCCTACAGCTATTGGGGTCAGAATCTGGACCCGCGCGTGATGCCGCAGAAGCCCGATCTGGTGGCGCGCGCGATCAAGCCGGACTATGCTCTGGGATCGCACGTGGCGGCGCTGGGTCTGGATTTCGCGCGCAACGGCGGCTTCGGCGGGCCGTTCGCCAACGGCGCCTTCATCGGCATGCACGGCAGTTGGAACCGCCAGGATCCGTCGGGCTACAAGGTCGTGTTCGTGCCCTTCAACAACGGCCGGCCGAGCGGCCAGCCGGTCGATTTCGCCACCGGATTCCTGAAGGACGGCAGGGCGCGGGGCCGCCCGGTGGGCGTGTCCTTCGACCAGAACAAGCGCATCCTGCTGGTCGCCGACGACCTGTCCAACACCGTCTGGCGGATCGCGCCGCGCGGCTGAGGCGGATCAGTCGCGGAGGGTTGCGACCGGCGTCGGCCTGCGCCGGTCGTCCTGTGGGCGCCGTCGACGCAGTCGGCGATCGGCGCGGGCGATCTCGCTGAACGTCAGATCGGGCGACTGTCGGAAGGCGGCGCGAAGTTGTTCGATACGGCCCGGCGCCCAGGCGGCGACGACGCCGGCCGATCCGGCCAGGAAGTCGATGATCGAGACGCTGCGCCCCGTCAAACCCTGCAGCAATTCGACGGCGAAGGCGGCGGCGATGACGAACAGGGCCAGATCGTCACGCCGCTGACGCGGGGCGATCAGGAACAGGCCGCTTGCCACGCCGTAGAAGGCGATCACATGGGCGGTCTTGTCGTTCAGGCCGAACACCTGTTCCAGATCCTTGAATGGTCCCAGCATCAGCGCCGCCATGCCCAGGCTGGCGGCCACGAATAGAAGGCGGGCGGCCATGACGATGTGGCGCGGCGTGAGCATGAGGCGGGCGTCCCTGGGTTCGATGCCGTCCCACTGTGCATGGCGCGCCCCAAGACGCGGTGAAGCGACGTGCTGAACGCTTCACGAACGACTGAATCCCAAGGGGTCAGCGCAATACGGACCAGGCCAGGGGGTGAACCCGGTCCCGCCCCAGGGCGGCGGCCAGCGGCGGGGTCGCGAACAGATCGGCGACCGCAGAATCGCGCACGTTGAGCCCGCCCGTGAAGGCCCCGAAGGCTGGCAGGACGATCCGGCGTCCGTCGGTGACGAAACAGGGCCGGCGCACGCCGCGACCATAGGCGGCGACGCGCGCGGCCGGATGCAGGTGCCCCGCGACCTCCCCATGGCGGTCGCCGTCGGCCGACAGCGGCTCCGGCTCGTGCGTCAGCCGCAGCGCGCCCAGGGTCATGTCGCCGACGATCCGGCCGGGCAGGCGGTTGGCGCTCTCGGCGTCACGCTTCAGGGCCTCGCGGTCGTGATTGCCTTCCAGCCACAGCCAGTCGCGTCCGGCCGCCAGCCGATCCAGCCGCGCCCGGTCCTCGCCCGCCATGCGCGGAACCGCCCTGGTGTCGTGGAAACTGTCGCCCAACAGGACCACCCGTTCGGGCGCCAGCGCCTCGACCTCGGCTTCCAGCCGATCAAGGGTCGCGCGGCTGTCATAGGGGGGAAGCATCTGGCCGCGCACGGCGAAGGCCGACCCCTTTTCCAGGTGCAGGTCGGCGACGATCAGGGTGCGGTGGGCCGGAACCCACATCGCCCCCGAACAGCGCAGCACGCAGACCTCGCCCGCAACCCGAACGCTCAGCGAGCCGCAGGTCCGGCGCGCCGGGGCCAGGGTCTGGCGCAGGGCCGCGTTCATGCCGCCCCGCCCGTAACGATGTCCGGTTCGTCGTCGTCCATCACTTCTGCGATCAGGATTTCGGCGCTTTCGTCCAGGATCATCTCGGCGGCGTCCCCGCCCACGCGCTCACGCCCGATCTGGACCAGCACCGGCACGCAGAAGGGCGATGGGCGCGTCAGGGGCTGATGGCGGATGCGACCCTCGATCCGCGCCAGCATCTGACCCAGGCGCGACACGTCCAGCAGGCCGGACGCCGCATCGGCGCGGGCGGTCTTCAGCAGCAGATGGTCGGGTTGGTGGCGGCGCAGCACGTCGTAGATCAGATCGGTGGAGAAGGTCACCTGCCGGCCGGTCTTTTCGGCGCCGGGCTGGCGGCGCTCGATCAAGCCCGAGATCAGGGCGCAATTGCGGAAGGACCGCTTCATCATGAAGCTTTCCTCCAGCCAGGCCTCAAGATCGTCGCCCAGCATGTCCGGCTGGAACAGGGCGTCCAGGTCGATCCCGTCCATCGGTCGGATCGACCATATGGCCAGCGAATAATCGGTGACGACGAACCCCAGCGGCCCGACGCCCAGACGGTCCAGCCGCCGGGTCAGGAGCATGCACAGGGTCGTGTGGGCCAGATTGCCCTCGAACGGATAGGCGACCAGGAAATGACGGCTGCCGCGCGGGAAGGTCTCGACCAGCATGGATTCGGCGTCGGGAATGACCGAGCGGGTTTCCTGCAACTCCAGCCATTCCTGAACGTCGGGCGGCAGGACGCGCCAGTGGTCGCGGTCGTGGACCATGTCGCGCACCCGGTCGGCCAGGGAGGTGGACAGCGGGAACTTCGACCCGCCCCAGGACGGGATCTTGGGGTCCTTGTCATTGGCGTGGGTGACCAGGGCGTCGGTGCCCGTGATGCCTTGGAAGGCCCAGATCTGGCCGGCGAACTGGAAGGTGTCGCCGGGCGTCAGCTGTTCGAAATACCACTCCTCGGCCTCGCCCACCTTGCGGCCGCCGATCAGCTGGCGCGAGGCGCCGCCGCGGCGGCTGGCGACGCGGACGTTCAGGGTCCCGGCCGAGACGATGGCGCCGACATTCATGCGGTGGCGCTGGGCGATCTGCTGGTTTCGCACCTTCCAGCGCCCGTCCTGGGTTCGCACGATACGGGCGAAGCGGTCATAGGTCCGCAGGGCGTATCCGCCGGTGGCGACGAAATCGACCACCTCCTCGAACGGCTCCCAGGTCAGATCGCGATAGGGGCCGCAGCCGATGATCTCGTCATACAGGGCCTGCATGTCGAAGGGTTCTGAACAGGCGACCCCCATGACGTGCTGAGCCAGGGTGTCCAGGGTGCCGATGTGGATCGGCTCCCAGTCGAAGGCGTTGGCGGCGACGGCCTCGCGCGCGGCCTGGCACTCCAGCATCTCGAACCGGCTTGCGGGCACCAGAAGGGCGCGCGACGGCTCGTCCAGCCGGTGGTTGGCGCGGCCGATGCGCTGGACCAGACGGCTTGACCCCTTGGGCGCCGCCATCTGGATGACCAGATCGACGTCGCCCCAGTCGATGCCCAGGTCCAGGGTGGAGGTGCAGACCACGGCCCGCAGGTCGCCCCGCGCCATGGCCGCCTCGATCTTGCGGCGTTGCTCCGCCGCCAGGGAGCCGTGGTGCAGGCCGATGGGCAGGTTGTCGTCGTTGATCGCCCACAGCTGCTGGAACACGAACTCCGACTGCCAGCGGGTGTTGACGAAGATCAGGGCCAGGGTCGAGCGCTGGATGGCGGCATAGACCTCCGGAATTGCGTGCTGGCCGGTGTGGCCCGCCCACGGCACCTTCCCCTCCGAAATCAGCACGTCGATGACGGCCGGCGCGCCGGGGTCGCCCTTGACCAGGGTCACCGCATCAAGAGCGCCTCCGCCCGGCGCCAACCATCCCCGGATCAGATCGGGGTCTTCGATGGTTGCGCTCAACCCCACCCGCCGCATCTGGGGCGCAAAGCTCTGCAACCGGCCCAGGCCCAGCGACAGCAGATCGCCGCGCTTGCCGCTCCAGATCGCGTGCACCTCGTCCAGCACCACGCATTTCAGGTCGGCGAAATAGGCTCGCGCCCCTTCCCAGGCGCAGAACAGGGCCAGCTGTTCAGGCGTGGTCAGCAGGATGTCGGGCGGAAAGTCCCGCTGGCGCTGGCGCTTGGACTGTTTGGTGTCGCCGGTGCGCGTCTCGACATGGATGTTCAGCCCGATCTCGCGGATCGGCGTCATCAGATTGCGCTCGACGTCGGTCGTCAGGGCCTTCAGCGGAGACAGATAGAGGGTGTGGACCCCCGATCCCGGCCCGATCTCAGGCCTCGGCCCCCGCTCCGCCAGATCGATCAGACTGGGCAAAAACCCCGCCAGCGTCTTGCCGCCGCCGGTTGGGGCGACCAGCAGGGCGTGCGACCCGGCATCCGCCGCCGCGACCATCTCCAGCTGATGCCGCCGAGGCGACCAGCCGCGGCTGGCGAACCAGTCGGCGAACAGGGGCGGAAGCGTTGCGGGAGTGGCGGCGGTCGTCACGGACGGGATATAGCATGTTCCCGTTCCGTTTCGCTCTTTCTGATGATACGTTTTAGCCATGAGCGATGTTCACATGCCTGATTCCGCGCCCATCGGTCCGGTCTCGCTTAGAGAAGACGGCGACACCGGCGATCGGTTCCTTGTCTACGTCGCTAAGGATGGCGTCAGGGCAGAACTTCGAGTTCTGGGCGATACTTTCTGGGCCACCCAGGCGCAGATGGCGCATATGTTTGGCGTCGATGTCCGCAGCGCCAGCAACCATATTAAGAACATATTCGCGGAGGGCGAATTGTCGGCCGATTCAGTTGTCCAAGAATCTTGGATAACTGCCGCAGACGGTAAGACCTACCGCACCAACCTTTACAGTCTCGATGTCGTTATTGCCGTGGGTTACCGCGTCAGTTCCCGGCTCGGCACCACGTTCCGCATATGGGCGACCCAGGTGCTGATGGCCTATCTCACCAAGGGATTCGTCATTGATGAGGAGCGCCTGAAGAACCCGACGGGGCGGGATTTCTTCGACGAATTGCTCGACCGCATCCGGGACATTCGGTCTTCCGAGAAACGGATGTGGACACGTATTCTGGAGTTGGCGACCTTCTGCGCGGACTATGTTCCAAACGACCGAAAACAGCACGCCGAGTTCTTCGCGGACATTCAGAACACTCTACATTGGGCCGTGCTGCAGAAGACCGCTAGCGAGTTGGTCGTCGAACGCGTCGATCATCGCAAGGAAGCCGCAGGCGTCATGAGCTTTAAAGGCAAGGCGCCAACAGTTGCGGAAGCCGGTATCGCTAAGAACTTGATGCATGAGACAGAGATCAAGGCGCTGAACCATATCACCAGTTTGATGCTGGAATTTTTCGACAGTCAGGTCGAGCAGCGCCGAATGACTACCCTTGTGGAGTTTCAGTCCAGGTTGCGCGATCTGATAAAACTTGATGGCCGGCCTCTTAAACCTGTCGGGGCGGCGACATCGGTCAGCCACGCCTACGCAGCGGCTCATGCGTCGAAGGAAATCAAGGCTTATCGAGACCGCAAAAGGTTGGAAGCCGAGAAGGCCGGCGAGGCGCAACTTCGTCAAATCGCCAAGAGGATCAAGGACAAGAAGCGGACAAAGTGATTGCTCAGTCGACCGGCGTGGAAACCCGCCTGGCCTGCGTCGAGCCGTGGGTGGGGCTGCCGCCCGCACTGGCGACGCCGCCGGGCGCGGGGGCCGTGTGCGATGATGCGGGGGCCAGAAAGATCGGGCGTGGGGCGGCTGAGGGCTTCTTCACCACCGGGCAGGTTCTGGTGGCCCATGCGTCCCTGACGGCGCGGCGGTTGGGCCTGACGCCGCCGCCACGGTCGCCAGACCTGATGGATGTGCTGGAGCTTTACGCCTTCGTGCGGCCCGCCCGGTTCTGCGCCCCGTCGCCGACTGGGCTGGCCCTCGCTTTGAGATTGGCCGAGCCGCAGTCGGCGGAGGAACAGGCGGGGGCGCTGCGCGAGGCGGCGGGTGTTTTGCTGCGCGAACTGGGGCAGCCGGCCTATCCCGAGCGGGAGGCGGCCTATGGGCTGGCCCTGACGATGCAGCGCGCCGGATGGGCCTGGGGCGCACGTGTGGTGCAGGCCCTGGAGGCGGGCGGGGTGCGGGCGCGCCAGCATCGCGGATCGGGTCTCGACGTCTGGTCGCGCCTGACGGAGTGGGAGGACGAGGCGCCGCGGGGCGAGGCGGGATCGGCCCCGGTCGACAGCGAGAGCGCGCGCATCCGTCTGGAGAAGCTGCTTCAGGCATCGGGCCTGGAAGAGACACGGCCCAGCCAGTCCGACTACGCCGCCGAGGCCGCCTTCGCCTTTTCGCCGCGCAACGAAGAGGGTCGGCCCCGCGTCCTGCTGGCCGAGGCGGGGACCGGCACCGGCAAGACCCTGGGCTATCTGGCGCCCGCCTCCCTGTGGGCCGAGCGGAACCAGGGGGCGGCGTGGATCTCGACCTATACCCGCGCCCTGCAGCGCCAGATCGACCGCGAGAGCCATTCGCTGTGGCCCGATCCGGCCGAGCGCAAGAAGAAGGCGGTGATCCGCAAGGGGCGCGAAAACTATCTGTGCGTCCTGAACCTGCAGGACATGGTTCCGGCGGCCCAGTTGGGGAACGGCGACGTGATCGGCCTGGCGCTGGTCGGGCTCTGGGCGCTGCAGACGCGAGACGGCGACATGACGGGCGGGGACTTTCCCGGCTGGCTGCCCGGCCTGTTCGCCCAGCCGGCGGCCCATGCGGCGGGGGCGGCCAATCTGGTGGATCGGCGGGGCGAGTGCGTCCACGCCGCCTGCCCGCATTACCGCACCTGTTTCGTGGAGAAGACCATCCGGGCCAGCCGTCGCGCCGACCTGGTCATCGCCAACCACGCCCTGGTCCTGACCCAGGCGGCGTTCGATGGCGCGCGGTCGGCGCGGGGCCAGAAGCAGGACGGCGAGACGGCGGCCCTGAAGCGGATCGTCTTCGACGAGGGCCACCACCTGTTCGACGCCGCCGACAGCGCCTTTTCCGCCTGTCTGTCCGGTCAGGAGGCGGCGGAGCTGCGTCGCTGGATTCGCGGGCCGGAGGGGCGGGGGCGGCGCGGGCGCGGGCTGGAGCAGCGCCTGGGCGACATGGTCAATGACAACGAAGCGGCGCTGAAGGCATTGCAGAACGCCATCCGCGCCGCCGCCGCCCTGCCGGGCGACGGGGTGTCGGGTCGGGTCGCGCCCGCCTCGGGCGAGGTCAATCCCATCGGTCCGATCGAGGCCTTCCTGGCCGCCGCCCTGGATCAGTTGCGGGCGCGCACGGCCGAGACCAATACGTACGGCGGCCCCGAGTTCGGCATGGAGTGCGCGCTGAAACCCGTGACCGATCCGGTGGCGGAGACCGCGCGGGCGGCGGCCCAGGCCCTGGCCGCCATCGAGGCGCCGCTTCTGGCGCTGTCGCGGCATCTGGAAGACATTCTGGACGACGAGGCGGCCGAGTTGGACGGGTCGCAGCGGTCGCGTATCGAGGGGGCCTTGCGAGGGCTGGACCGGCGCGCGCGCATGACCCTGCCGGGGTGGCGCTCCATGCTGGCGGCGTTGGAGGACGGCGGGGATCAGCCCGATCCCGATTTCGTCGACTGGCTGTCGGCCGAAACCGCGTTCGGCCGCATTCACGACGTGGCCCTGCGCCGCCACTGGATCGACCCGACCGTGCCGCTGGAGGCCGCCGTGATCGCGCCGTCGCACGGGGTGCTGGTCACGTCCGCCACCCTGTCCGATCCCTTGCAGGACGATCCGTTCGACCTGGCGCGGCTGCGCACCGGATCGGCGCGGCTGATCGAGCCGCCGCGCACCCTGAAGGTCGAAAGCCCGTTCGACTATGCCGCCAACAGCCGGGTCATCGTCGTCAACGACCTGGTCAAGGACGATCCGCGCCAGACGGCGGCGGCGATGCGCGAACTGTTCCTGGCGTCGGGCGGCGGGGGGCTGGGCCTGTTCACCGCCATCCGCCGTCTGAAGGCGGTCTATGAGCGGCTGGGGCCGGACCTGGCGCGTTCGGGCGTGCCGCTCTACGCCCAGCACGTCGATCCGCTGGAGGTCGGGGCCCTGGTCGACATGTTCCGGGTGGAAGAGAACTCATGCCTCTTGGGCACCGACGCCGTGCGCGACGGGGTGGACGTGCCGGGGCGGTCTTTGCGCGTCCTGGCCTTCGACCGCGTGCCGTGGCCGCGCCCGGACCTGCTGCACAAGGCGCGGCGCGAACGGCTGGGGGGCAAGGGCTATGACGATGCGCTGGCTCGCGCCCGCATCGCCCAGGCGTTCGGCCGGCTGATCCGGCGCGGCGACGACAAGGGCGTGTTTCTGATGCTGGACGCCGCCACCCCCACCCGCCTGTTCGCCAGCCTGCCGCCGGGAACCGAGGTTCAGCGCATGGGTCTGGCCGATGCGGTCGAGCTGACGCGCAGTTTCCTGAACCCCGAACCGGCCTGAGCCATGTCCAAGACCACGCCCGCGACCGTCGCCCTGACCAAGGCCGGGGTCGCCTTCCTCCTGCACCCCTACGATTACGATCCCGAGGCGCCGCGCACCGGATTGCAGGCGGCCGAAGCCCTGGCCTGGGCGCCGGAACAGGTGTTCAAGACCCTGATGACCCTGGTGGACGGCGCGCCGGCCTGCGTCGTCGTTCCCTCCGACTGCGAGGTCAGCATGAAGAAGCTGGCGGCCGTCTTCGCCGCCAAGTCTGCCCAGATGATGAAGCCCGCCGACGCCGAACGGCTGACCGGCTTCAAGGTCGGCGGCGTCAGCCCGTTCGGTCAGCGAAAGGCCGTCAGGACCGCCTTGGACGAGACGGCGATCCTGTTCGACCGCATCCTGATCAACGCCGGCCAACGCGGCCTGCTGCTGGAGATCGCGCCCGAGGATGCCCGGCGCGCGGCCGACGCCGTAATGGCCGATCTGACCGCCTAGAAACCCGTCGTCCGACTGCGGTATAGGACGACGAACGCCGGAGCCTGCATGACCGAAACCCCACCCGCGAGACACAGCCGCAAGGGCCTGTATGCGCCCTTCATCCTGGTGCTGATCGTCCTGGCGGGGTGGACCGGCTGGTGGTTCTATCTGACGCGCCAGATCGATGCGCGACTGGAGACCCAGGTCCAGACCCTTCGCCAGGCCGGCTGGACCGTGCGCTACGACGACAAGACCATCACCGGCTGGCCCTTCCGCACCCACGTCGTGCTGGATAGACTAGTGATCGGCATGCCGTCGGGCCACGCCCTGGCCGCGCCAGAGCTGACGGCCGAGGCCAACGCCTATCAGCCGACAAAATGGGTGGTGGCGGCGCCACAGGGGCTGGTCCTGACCCGCGCCGGAAAGGGTGAGGTGGCGGTCAAGGGCGACGCCATCCGCATGAGCGCGAGCGGCATCGACCAGCGCTGGCCCAATCTGGCGCTCGAGATGGTCAATCCGATCTTCACGACCCAGACCGGCGCCGAACCCTTCCCCATCGCCCGCGCCGAACGGATCGAGCTTTACGCCCGCCCGCATCTGGAAGGCTCCACCGCGCCGGCCGATGATGTCGACGTGATGTTCCGTCTGGTCGGCGGTCAGGGCCGCGCCGACGGACCGGTCGAGGGTTTCGCCCAGGACGGCTATCTGACGACCCAGCTGGAGGCCGTGATCGGCCGGGCCAGCTTGTTGAAGACCGGCGGGGACGCCGCCGGCGTCTTTTCCGCCTGGACCAGGGCCGGCGGCGCCTTCCGCGATGTGCGCGGCGATCTTCAGGCGGGCGACAGCCGCGCCACCCTGACCAGCGACCTGTTGAAGGCCGACGCGAACGGCCGGCTGACGGGCCAGGTGGAACTGCAGGCGCAAAAGCCGTTGCCGGCCCTGTCCGGCCTGATGGCGACGCGCCAGGGGCCGGTCAATCGCATCGGCGCGGCGGGGGCGGCCGCCGCCGCCGGCGCGGCCCAGGCGACGGGACAGGAGCAACTGCCGCTGACGCTGGTGTTCCGGGACGGACGAACCTGGCTGGGGCCCTTCCCCTTGGCCCCGGCGCCCAAGCTGTTCTGATGACCCTGCTGGACGAACCGCAAATGGACGAGGACCTGCTGGCGCTGGACCGGGCGGTGGTCCGCGCCGTGGCCGCGCGCATCGCGGCCGGACCGCGCGACAGGCTGGACGCCGCCGCCATCGCCCTGCGCGCGCTGCTGGACGGTATGTCGCCGGTCGAGGCGGCCGTGATCAAGACCGTCTGGGGGCGGCTGGAGGCGGCGACCGGCCCGGCCCTGGTCGCCAGCGGCGGCGTGGCCCAGGCCCTGGCGACGGATCGGTTCGGCCTGGGCATCCGTCCCCTGTCGGCCGAGGACGCGCTGAAGGCGGCGGATTCGGGATCGCGCGCCGTGATCGACCTGTCGTCCGACCGCCCGTGGTGGGGGCGGCTGCTGGCGCGGCCGGACCTTCGCATCGTCGCCGCCCTGCCGGACGACCGGCTCGGTCGGCCCCAGGCGTTCGTCGTGGCCAGGGGGACATCCGGCCCCAGCGGCGACGACCGCAGCTTCTGGGTCACCGACAGCGGTTGGTCCGAGACCAAGATCGTGGAGGCCTTGGGCGAGGCGGGGCTGATCGCCGACCCCTTGGCGGCGGCGGGCGGGTTGAAGCTGTTCGTGATGACGGGTTATGTGCAGGCCGACGACGGGCGGCTCAAGACCGCGCCCGGCCGATTGAACGGCGTCATCGGCGCCGCCCCCATCTTCTGAGATCAAGGCTTTCCATGACCGACGCGACCCACGGCCCCGCGCCCAAGCCCGGCATCCTCGACATCGCCCCCTATGTCGGCGGCAAGTCGTCCATCGCGGGCGTCGCCGAGCCGATGAAGCTGTCGTCCAACGAGAACATGCTGGGCGCGGGCGAAAAGGCGCGCGCCGCCTATGAGGCCGCCGTCAGGAACATCCACATCTATCCCGACGGCCGGGCGACGAAGCTGCGGAACGCCGTATCCGAACTGCATGGGCTGGAGCCCGAACGGCTGATATTCGGCAATGGGTCGGACGAGGTGTTCGCCCTGTTGAACCAGACCTATCTGACGGCGGGCGACAATATCGTGTGCGGACAGTACGGCTTTCTGGCCTACCGCATCAGCGCCCTGGGCTGCGAGGCCCAGGTCAAGCTGGCGCCCGAGCCGAACTTCAAGGCCGAGGTCGACGCTCTGCTGGCCCAGGTCGATGAGCGGACCAAGATCGTCTATGTCTCCAACCCGTCCAACCCTACCGGCAGCTACAATACGGCTGAGGAAATCCGCCGCCTGCACGCCGCCCTGCCGCCGCACGTCATTCTGGTGGTGGATGAAGCCTATGCGGAATATGTGACCGAGGCCGACTGGGAAACCGCCTTCCCGCTGGCCAAGGACGCCGAGAACATCGTCGTCACCCGCACCTTCTCCAAGATCCACGGCCTGGGGGGCTTACGCATCGGTTTCGGCTATGCGCCGGTCGCGGTGGCCGAGGCCATCGACCGCATCCGCCTGCCGTTCAACGTCTCGGTTCCGGGGCTGGAGGCGGCGACGGCCGCCCTGTCCGACACCGCGCACCAGGAGGCGTCGCGTGAATTGATCACGACGTGGAAGCCGCGCCTGACCCAGGCCCTGCGCGGCTTTGGGCTGAACGTCCTGCCCAGCGCCGGCAACTTCGTGCTGGTGCTGTTCGACGACGCTGAACGCGCCGCCGCCGCCAACGACTATCTGAACACCAAGGGCGTCATCGTCCGCCCGGTCGGCGGCTATGGCCTGCCCCAGGGCCTGCGCATCACCATCGGCACTGAAGATCAGAACCGCGCCGTGATCGACGCGCTCAGTGAGTTTGCGGCGACCTGACCGGTCGCCGCCTTTTCGTCGTCAGCCGCCGAAGCGACGGGCGATGAAGACGCCGGTGCGGATGGCGTCGTCATTCCTGGACAGGGGGCTGTCGGCGACGTCGCCGAGGCGGCGTTCATAGTTGAGCAGACCGCCCGCGCCCCATTTGTCGCCGATCGGAACCAGCAGGATCAGACTGGCGCCGGCGCCTTGCAGGCCGCCGCCCGGCGAATAGGCGGCGATGCCGTTGGCCGTCGCTTCGGTGGCGTTCACGCCATAGTAGGCGTCGGCCAGTTTGGCGTCGCCGCCGCGCACATAGACCGAGGCGTTCAGAAGTCCGACCGGCGTGACCCGCTGATGGCCCACGGAGGCGTAGTATTCCGTGCCTTCGCTGACGTCGCTGATGTCGCGGCTGATGCGGCCGCCGACGACGACGTTGCCCGGCAGGCGTTTGAAGGCGTAGGCGGCCAGATCGGCGCCGAAGCCCGGACGGTCCAGCGCCAGTCCCTCGATATCATCGGCCGAGAAGCGCGGGCGAACCTGCACCCCGGCGCGGAAATCGTCGGTCTTGACCACATTCCAGCCCAGACCATCGATCGGCGTCAGATAGACGATGTCGCGGTAATTGGCCGAAATCCACGGCGCGACCGTGGTCTTGGACCCGGTGTCGCCATTGCTGTCGTTACGATACAGCACCCCGGCCCCCAGATCGACGGTCCAGCCCTCGGCGGTGGGCCGGACCTGTTCGTACGGCTGCGATTGGGCCAAGGCGGAACCGGCGAAGGCCGTGGCGGCGATGGCGGCCGTCATGGCCAGGAAGCGCAGGGACATGGGTTCTCCTCGAATGGAATTCAGGTCACCCGATACGTTCGGGGCGCCCCTTTGGCTCCAGCAATCCCAACGAAGCCGTCTCGATGCGACTTTCCAGCAACGCCATCATGGCGCCGCGCTTCAGGCCGGCGGGAATCGGCTCCAGGAATTCGAACACCACCACGCCGGGATGGCGGTGGAAGCCGTGGGCCGGCCAATGGACGCCCGAGTTGGTGGCCACGGGCCAGCAGGGGCCTTCCAGATCGCGATAGATGGCGGCGACGCCGGGCTTGTAATCGCCGGGCACGCCGGGGTCGTTGCGCGTGCCCTCCGGGAAGATGACGATCTGCCGGCCTTCTGACAGACGGTCCCTGGCCTGGCGGGTCATGTCCTTCAGCGCCTTGGCGTGACCGGCGCGGTCCACGGCGATCATCTTGGTCTTCCAGGCGAACCAGCCGAAGAAGGGCAGGGGCATCAACTCCTTCTTCATCACGAAACAGGCGTCGGGCAGGACCGCCAGCAGGGCCACGATGTCCAGCATCCCCTGGTGCTTGGAGGCGACAAGGGCGGCGCCGGACGGACGGTTCCCCAACCCCCGGAACTCCACCTTAACGCCCGCGATCCAGCGCAGGCCGAACAGCACCGTCCTGGCCCACATCCTGATGACGCCCATGGCGAACCGATGCGGCATCAGAAGCGCCGGCGACAGGCCGACGGCGAAGACCGGCATCGACAGATAGAGCCAGGCGGTGAACAGGAGGGAGCGCAGCAGGGTCACTTAGGCGGGGGCCTTTTCTTCGGCGGCGGGGACGGGCGTCGCGGCGGCGGGCCGCTCGCGGGTCAGGCGACGCACGCCCTCGCGCCCCAGGACGGCCAGGTATTTCATATATTCCAGCGTCATGCGCCGCGCCGTCACCGCCGCCCGCCACCAGCGCGCATTGTCCAGCGACGGGGTCGAGACGGCGTAGGGCGTCAGCTTGACCCCCGGCGCCTGGCCCCGGATCTCAACCAGCGAGCGCGGCATATGATAGTCGGACGTCACCACGATCAGGCTGCGATAGCCCTTGGACCGCGCCCAGGCGGCGATCTCCTGGGCGTTGCCGACCGTATCCTCGGCCTCGAAGCCCAGATCGACGCAGCAGTTGAACAGGCGGCTGGAGCCGGGGGTCAGTTCGCGCAGCTCGCGACGGCGCACCTCGCGGTTGACGCCCGAGATCAGCACCCGCTCGCCCTTGCCCTGTTCCAGCAGGCGGATGGCGGCGTTGACGCGCTCGGACGACGGACCGGTCAGGGCCACGACGGCGTCGGCGCGGGCGGGATCCTCGGCGGGCGTCAGCTCGCGCACCCGGTGGGCGAAGGCGAACAGGCCGACCAGCCAGATCAGGCCGGCGATGAAGACGACGCTCAACAGTCTCATGCGTCCCCCCCGCTCGCGCCCAAAGCCAACAGCCGCATGGCGGCGAATCTCGCGGCCAGAACCGCAACCGTAGCCGCCAGCAGCGGGCATGGCGAGAGCAGCAACAGGTCGCCCCACGCCACAGGCAGGGCCGCCGTCAGGCCGCCCGATCCCCCCAGCAGCCGCAGCAAGGCGACCAGGATCGCGGCCAGCCCCGCCCCAATGGCGCCGGCGCCGGCCGCCAGCAGGCCGAATCGGCGCTGGAACAGGCAGGCGATCCGCCCGTCCGTCGCCCCGTTCAGGCTCAGGGTCTGGATCACGTCC
>NZ_DALZQC010000073.1:0-17859 GCF_032017145.1 Brevundimonas sp. | reverse complement strand
CGCCAGGGTCGCCGCCGCCACGATCAGGGTCGCCCCCACCGCCGCCGCGCCCGCGACCGTCGCGCCGCCGCCAGCGAGGTCGGCGTGCCAGATCGCGAGAATCAGGAAGCTGGGATAGAAGATGTTGATCGACAGCTTCTCGATGGGCCGCCAGGCGTCGTCGGGCAGAAAGCCCGATTTGCGCAGGCCGTAGCCCAGGGCGATCATCAGAAAGACGGGCAGGATGCCCGCGATCAGGGCCGTCAAATCCAGGTCGCCTGATCCCGCACCCGATCCAGCGCCCCCTGCAGAATCCAGGCGGCGGCGGTGCGGTCCACGACCTGGGCGCGGCGTTTGCGGTTCAGGTCCAGATCCTCGATCAGGAAGCGTTCGACGGCGCTGGTGGACAGGCGCTCGTCCCAGAAGGCGATGTTGATGGGACGCAGCCGCTCCAGATTGCGGGCGAAGGCGCGGCAGGACTGGGCGCGGGGGCCTTCGGTGCCGTCCATATTGGCGGGCAGGCCGATGACCAGGGCCGAAACCTTGCGATGCGCCATCAGCTTGAACAGCTGTTCGGCTTCAAGCGTGAACTTGGATTTGCGGATCAGCTCCAGCGGGGAGGCGATCAGGCGCGTGGAGTCCGACACGGCGACGCCGATGGTCTTCTCGCCCAGGTCCAGCCCCATCCAAGGCGTGTCAGGCGGGCAGGCGGCGGGCAGGTCGAGGAGGTCGAGAACGGGCACGGCCGGGCGGTAGGCCGCAAACCGGCGGAAGTCAAAGGCGTCGCCTTGTGAATCCGAGGTCGGAAGGCTATCCCGCCGATACATTCCCTATCGACGTGCATTGGAGGGCCGCATGGCCATCGACGCTGCGACGGTGCGCAAGGTTGCGCATCTCGCCCGCATCAAGACCCCCGAGGATCGGCTGGAGCCGCTGGCGCAGGAGCTGAACGGCATCCTGGCCTGGATCGAGCAGTTGGATCAGGTGGACGTCGAAGGCGTGGAGCCGATGACCTCGAACGTGGCCCAGCCGCTGCGCCTGCGTGACGACGTGATCACGGACGGCGACAAGCGCGACGCCGTCCTGTCCAACGCCCCGAAATCGGCGGACGGCTTCTTCGTCGTGCCCAAGGTGGTCGACTGATCATGAGCGACCTGACCAAACTGACCCTGAAGGGCGCCGTCGACGGGCTGAAGGCCAAGGAATTCTCCTCGGCCGAGATCACCCAGGCCTTCCTGACCAATATCGAAGCCTCCAACCCCACGCTGAACGCCTATGTCGCCGTGACGGCGGACAAGGCGCTGGAGATGGCCAAGGCGTCCGACGCCCGTCTGGCGGCAGGCGAGGCCGGGGCGCTGGAAGGCGCGCCCCTGGGTATCAAGGACCTGTTCTGCACCGAGGGCGTGCAGACGACGGCGGCCTCCAACATGCTGCGCGGTTTCGTGCCGCCCTATGAATCGACCGTCACCGCCAATCTGTGGCGCGACGGGGCGGTCATGCTGGGCAAGCTGAACATGGACGAGTTCGCCATGGGCTCCTCCAACGAAACCTCGGCCTTCGGGCCGGTGAAGAACCCGTGGAAGTCGAGCGGCTCCAACGCCGATCTGACGCCGGGCGGTTCGTCGGGCGGTTCGGCCTCGGCGGTCGCCGCCGACCTGTGTTTGGCCGCCACGGCCTCGGACACGGGCGGTTCGATCCGTCAGCCCGCCGCCTTCACCGGCACGGTCGGCATCAAGCCCACCTATGGCCGCGCCAGCCGCTTTGGCATGGTGGCCTTCGCCAGTTCGCTGGACCAGGCCGGGCCGATCACCAAGACGGTGGAGGACGCGGCACTGCTGCTGCAATCCATGTGCTCGTTCGACGCCAAGGATTCGACCAGCTTGGACATTCCGACCCCTGACTGGACCCAGTCGGTCGGCAAGTCGGTCAAGGGCCTGCGCATCGGCGTGCCGCGCGAATATGTCGTGGACGGGATGCCTGCTGAAATTCAGGCCCTGTGGGATCAGGGTGTGGCCTGGCTGAAGGACGCCGGTTGCGAGATCGTCGAGATCAGCCTGCCGCACACCAAATACGCCCTGCCGACCTATTATATCGTGGCGCCCGCCGAGGCGTCGTCGAACCTGGCCCGCTATGACGGGATGCGCTTCGGACACCGGGCGGAAGAGTTCAAGTCGCTGGACGACCTGTACGCCACCTCGCGCGCGGAGGGGTTCGGCAAGGAGGTTCAGCGTCGCCTGACCATCGGCGCCTATGTGCTGTCGGCCGGCTTCTACGACGCCTATTACGTCAAGGCGCTGAAGGTGCGTCGACGCATCGCCGAGGACTTCGACAATGTCTGGGGTCAGGTGGACGCCATCCTGACGCCTTCGACGCCGTCGGCCGCCTTCGCCCTGGGCGACAAGCAGATCGACCCCTTGACCATGTATCTGAACGACGTCTTCACGGTGACGACCAATCTGGCCGGTCTGCCGGGCATTTCGGTTCCGGCGGGCGTGGACGCCGGCGGTCTGCCGCTGGGGCTTCAGGTCATCGGCAAGGCGCTGGACGAGGCGACGGTCTTCCAGGTCGGCGCGGCGCTGGAACGGGCGGCGGGCTTCACCGCCAAGCCGGGCAAGTGGTGGTAGTCCGTCCGGCGTAGGAAGGTCGCATTGACGCCCGCGGTTCGCAGGCGTCTGATGGCTCCAGTTGCAAGACCTGGGAGCCAACCATGGGCGAGCGAACGGGAAACGACCACCGCAGCCTGATCAAACAGGTGCTGGACGACGGGGGCGGGCCGGCCCGGTCGGCGCTGGCGGCGTCGTGGCGGCGGTCGATGACGCTGTATGGCCTGGACCCAGAAAGCCGGGGCCAGGTGGTCACCCTGACCGAGGGCCAGTTGCGGGCGGCGCGCGAGGCGATGGAGTCGGTGACGCAGGCGGCGCAGGGCGTGCTGGACCGGCTGTTCCTGGCCGTGGGCGACGCCGGATGCTGCGTTCTGCTGTGCGACGCCTCGGGCGTGCCGGTGGAGCGTCGCGGCATGGCCAGCGACGACGACACCTTCCATCGCTGGGGCCTGTGGCCCGGCGCCGTCTGGTCCGAGGCGGTGGAGGGCACCAACGGCATAGGCACGGCCCTGGCCGAAAAGCGGGCGGTGACCATCCATCGCGACCAGCATTTCCACGCGCGGAACACCGGGCTGAGCTGTTCCAGCCATCCGATCTACGATCATCTGGGGCGTCTGGCCGGAGCGCTGGACGTGTCGTCGTGCCGGGCGGATCAGACCGAAGCCATGCTGGGGCTGATCACCGCCGCCGTGGCCGACGCGGCGCGCGCGATCGAGGCCCAGACCTTTCGCAAGGCGTTCTCCGAGGCGCGGATCGTGCTGGCCGGCGACGTGGCCGAACGCAATACGGCGGCCCTGCTGGCGGTGGACCGCGACGACTTGGTGATCGGGGCGA
Organism: Brevundimonas sp.; assembly: GCF_032017145.1. Taxonomy (GTDB): domain Bacteria; phylum Pseudomonadota; class Alphaproteobacteria; order Caulobacterales; family Caulobacteraceae; genus Brevundimonas. The sequence continues at coordinate 14,443 of NZ_DALZQC010000073.1, read as the reverse complement.
CGCGCGCGGCGCGACTGGCCCTTTCCATCACGGACGAGCGGATCGCGGGGCAACTGGCGGCGTCCGAGGTTTTGGGCGGCGGCTCCATCGAGGCGGACCTGCTGGAGGCGGAGCGCGGAGCGGTCCGGCGGGCCCTGGCGCTGAACAACGGCAATGTGTCGGCGGCGGCGCGGGGGCTGGGCGTCAGCCGGGCGACCCTGCATCGCAAACTGCACCGGCTGGGACTGGCCGGCGCCGCCCACTGATCGCGACTGTCGCAAACCTGCGACAGGTTTGCAGCGCACCATGAACCGCCGGTCTGGCGCCCAAGCGCGCCGAGGACGAGCTTCCGGTCCCAACGACGTCGATAAGCGACGCCCGAGGAACACGTCAGGAAGCCATCATGACCAAGCCCGAATTCAGCCGCGCCGCCACCCCCAAGTTTAAGGCGCGCTATGACAACTTCATCGGCGGCCAGTGGGTCCCGCCGGTCAACGGCCGCTATTTCGAGAACACCTCCCCGGTGAACGGCCGCGTCCTGTGCGAGGTGGCGCGCTCGGACGCGGCCGACGTCGAAAAGGCGCTGGACGCCGCCCATGCCGCCAAGGACGCCTGGGGCCAGACCAGCGTGGCGGAACGCGCCCTGCTGCTGAACCGGATCGCCGACCGGATCGAACAGAACCTTCAGGCCGTCGCCGAGGCCGAGACCTGGGACAACGGCAAGCCGGTGCGCGAGACGCTGGCGGCCGACATCCCGCTGGCCATCGACCACTTCCGCTATTTCGCCGGATGCATCCGCGCGCAGGAAGGCGGGATTTCCGAGCTGGATCACAACACGGTCGCCTATCACTTCCATGAGCCGCTGGGCGTGGTGGGTCAGATCATTCCCTGGAACTTCCCGATCCTGATGGCGGCGTGGAAGATCGCCCCGGCCCTGGCGGCGGGCAACTGCATCGTGCTGAAGCCGGCCGAACAGACCCCGGCCTCCATCCTCATGGTGGTCGAACTGATCCAGGACCTGCTGCCGGCGGGCGTGCTGAACATCGTGTCCGGCACCGGCGTCGAGGTCGGCGAACCGCTGGCCACAAATCCGCGCATCGCCAAGATCGCCTTCACCGGCTCGACCGCCGTCGGTCAGAAGATCATGGAATATGCGACCAGGAACATCATTCCGGTCACGCTGGAGCTGGGCGGCAAGTCGCCGAACATCTTCTTCAAGGACGTGATGGATCACGACGACGCCTTCCTGGACAAGGCGCTGGAAGGGTTCGCCATGTTCGCCCTGAACCAGGGCGAGGTCTGCACCTGCCCCAGCCGGGCGCTGGTGCATGAGGACATCTATGACGCCTTTATCGAGAAGGCGATCGCGCGGGTGAAGGCGATCAAGCAGGGCGATCCGCTCGATCCCGAAACCCAGGTCGGCGCCCAGGCGTCGGACCAGCAGCTCAAGAAAATCCTGGGCTACCTGAAGATCGGCACGGACGAAGGCGCCGAGGTGCTGACCGGCGGCCATCAGGCGGTTCTGAAGGACGATCTGTCCGGCGGCTTCTACGTCGAGCCGACCGTGTTCAAGGGCACCAACAACATGCGGATCTTCCAGGAGGAGATCTTCGGCCCCGTCCTGGCCGTGACCACCTTCAAGACGCTGGAAGAGGCTATCGAAATCGCCAACGACACCGAATACGGCCTGGGCGCCGGGGTGTGGTCGCGCGACATGAACACCGCCTATCGCGCCGGCCGCGCCATTCAGGCCGGGCGGGTCTGGACCAACTGCTATCACCAGTATCCGGCCCACGCGGCCTTCGGCGGTTACAAGAAGTCGGGCATCGGCCGTGAGAACCACCGCATGATGCTGGACCACTATCAGCAGACCAAGAATCTGCTGGTCAGCTACAGCCCCGACAAGCTGGGCTTCTTCTGATCTGAATCAAGGATGGCCGATCCGACATCGGCCATCCTTCGCCTTGCGCGCCGAACCACTCCCACGGCGTGCGAAACTCCACGGCGGGCGGGCCGATGTCCTGCTTTCGGCCTGTCCGTCCGGCGGTTTCCTGCCTTCGATCTTCGGCAGGGTGCTGAACGGGACGATGGTGGGCGGCGCCATAGTCGGCGGACGGCCGGATGAACCGGCCGCCCCCTTCTTTGCTCGCAGGCGCGATCAGGCGGCGGGGATAGCCTTCAGATCAGTGTCGATGGCCGTGATCTTGGCGTCGGTGATATTGCCCTGAGAGAAGGGCGCGACCTGACGCAGGGTCATGCCCTTGAACTGGGCGTAGGCGGGGTGACGGTCGATGCCGGGCAGATGCTTGTCCAGCACGGCCTTGGTCGCCGGATCGGCCACCAGCGCCTCGATGGTGCTGTCGATAGTTGGATGGGCGGCCTGATGGTCCATGGCGTGATGGTCGTGGGCGGGAGCCGGAGCTGGCGCTGGGGCGGGCGCCGTCTGGGCCAAGGCGACGCCGGCGGCGAGCAGGGAGGCCGCAGCGGCGGCGAACAGGGTCTTGGTCATCGAAATCTCCTTTGAGAGACGGAAGTTGATCGCCTTTCGCGACATCATCAAGACAGCCCCCTTTCTCGCCGCCGACGAGGGCGCTAGGACGGGCGCATGACCGACACTGTTTCGACCGCGAAAACGATCAAGGGCCGCACCGGCGATTGGGAAATCGTCATGGGGCTGGAAATCCACGCCCAGGTGGCGTCCAAGGCCAAGCTGTTCTCCGGGGCCGCCGTCGGCTTCGGCGCGGGACCGAACGAGCAGGTGTCGCTGGTGGACGCGGGCTTCCCCGGCATGTTGCCGACGCTGAACAAACACTGTGTCGAACAGGCGGTGAAGACGGGCCTGGGCCTGCGCGCCCAGATCAACCGTCGCAGCCAGTTCGACCGCAAGAACTACTTCTATCCCGACCTGCCGACCGGCTATCAGATCAGCCAGCTCTATTACCCCATCGTGGGCGAAGGCGTGGTCGAGGTGGAGGCCGAGGACGGCAGCTTCTTCAACGTCGGCATCGAGCGCCTGCACCTGGAGCAGGATGCGGGCAAGCTGATTCACGACCTGTCGCCGACCGAGAGCTATGTCGATCTGAACCGGGCCGGCACCGCGTTGATGGAGATCGTGTCGCGCCCCGACCTGCGCACGCCGGAAGAGGCCGTGGCCTATGTGAAAAAGATCAGGACCATCCTGATCTATCTGGGCACCTGCGACGGGGACATGGAGAAGGGCAATCTGCGCGCCGACGTGAACGTGTCGGTCTGTCGCGCGGGCAACTACGACAAGTTCAAGGCGAGCGGCGACTTCGGCTATCTGGGCACGCGCTGCGAGATCAAGAACGTCAACAGCTTCCGCTTCATTTCTCAAGCGATCCAGTATGAGGCGCGCCGCCAGATCGAAATCCTGGAGGACGGCGGCTCGATCACTCAGGAGACGCGCCTGTTCGACCCGACCAAGGGCGAGACGCGCTCGATGCGGTCCAAGGAAGAGGCGCAGGACTATCGCTACTTCCCCGACCCCGACCTGCTGCCGCTGGACCTGGAAGAGGCGTGGATCGCCGAGATCAAGGCGTCTCTGCCCGAACTGCCGGACGACAAGCGCAAGCGTCTGATGGCCGACTATGGCCTGTCGCAATACGACGCCATCGTGCTGATTTCGGAGCAGGCCAAGGCCGACTATTTCGAAGCCGCCGCCAAGGGCCGCGACGCCAAGCTGGTGTCCAACTGGGTCACGAACGAGGTCTCGGCGCGTCTGGCGGCCGACGGCAAGGACTTCAGCGAAAACCCGCTGCCGGCGGCGCACGTCGCGCAGCTGGTGGAGTTGATCGAGACCGACGTCATCTCGTCCAAGATCGCCAAGGAGGTGTTCGACCACGTCTGGAACGGCGAAGGCTCGCCGGCCGAGGTGGTCGAGAAGCATGGCCTGAAACAGGTCACAGACACCGGCGCCATCGAAAAGGCCGTGGACGAGATCATCGCCGCCAATCCCGACAAGGCGGCGGCCGTGGCCGAGAAGCCCCAGGCCATCGGCTGGTTCGTCGGTCAGGTCATGAAGGCCACTGGCGGCAAGGCCAATCCGGCGGCGGTCAACGACATACTGAAGGCCAAGCTGGGCCTCTGACGACCAAGGTCGCCTGAACAAGCAAAAGGCCCCCGCAGGCCGATCTGCGGGGGCCTTTTCAATAGGGACCGCCGTAATAAGAAGGCCCGGCAGCCAAGGTTGCCGGCCCAATTCAGTAGGACGTGTTGGCGATCACCAGCGCCAGGCGTCGCGAACGACGTCGATGATGTATCCGTCGAACTCGTCGATCAGATACAGGGTGTTGTCGACCGAGACCCAGCGTGTTCCGGGCGGCGGATAGCCCAGTCCATAGGTCCGCCAGTCCTGGAGCTGATAGCGCCAGAAGGCGTCAGGCAGATATTGCCCGACCGACCAGCTGCGTCCCCAATAGGAACGCGGCACGCTGTAGTAGCCCCAGCCTGGCGCGAAGTAGAAGCCCGAGCGGAAGCCGTCATAGCCCCGGAACCGGCTGTCATTGCGCCACCAGTCGGCGCGACGTTCGCGATAGAAGTCTCGCCGCCAGCGCTCGGCGTCGAACCGCTGGCGGAACTCGCGACGCAGACGTTCGCGTTCGCGGTCGTTGTTCCAGTCCGGGCGAGGGCGATCCGGCCGATTCCAGCCATTGGGCCGGTCGGGGCGGTTCCAGCCGCCATTCGGGCGTCCGGGACGCGGGCCGCCGGGGTTCGGACGGTCCGGCCGATTCCATCCCCCTTCGGGACGATCCGGGCGTGCGCCAGAACCGGGCCGGTCGGGTCTGTTCCAGCCGCCTTCCGGTCGGCCAGGGCGTTGACCGCCCGGCGTAGGCCGATCAGGGCGCGCGCCGCCAGGGTTCGGACGGTCGGGCCGGTTCCAACCGCCTTCGGGCCGTTCCGGTCGCGTGCCGTCAGGGTTGGGGCGGCCGGGCCGGTTCCAGCCGCCTTCCGGCCGGTCGGGTCGTTGGCCGCCGCTCGGCCTGTCCGGTCTGTTCCACCCGCCCTCAGGCCGTTCAGGGCGAGGACCGCCGGCATCGGGACGCGCCGGCCGCTCGAAGCGGGGCTGCGTTTCGCGCGTGATCGCGGGGCGGTCGGGCCGATCCGCGCGGCGATCCAGACGTTCGCGGCGCGGCATGGGCTGATCCGTCGCGTCTTGGGCCAGGGTTGGAACCGGGGCGGCGAGGGGACCGGCGACGGCGGCGATGGCGGTGAAAGCCATCATGAGGCGTTTCATGGTATCTGCGTTCCTGCACGCCGGTTGTCCGGCGGCTTGGACAGACGATGCGGCCCTGTCGATGAACCCAGACTGAACATGGTTTTCAGACCGCAGCGCCCAAGGAAAAAGCCCCGCAGGTTCCTGCGAGGCTTTTCCAGAACCGGCGTCAAAGCGGCTTAGAAGACGCCGGACATCACGCTGGCGATCAGGCCCGTCGCGACCGCGATCATCAGGATGTCGTTGCCCGCATGAACGTAGCGATAGCCGCGCGGCGCTTCGCGAAGGCCGTAAACATAGGGATCGCGGACATAGTAGGTCCGATACTGGGACGGCAAATAGCCGCCTGTGCGCCAGCGATAACCATAGTAGCGCGGTTCGACCCGATAATAGCCGTAGCTGGGCGCATACCAGTAGCCTGCGCGCGGACCGTTGTAGCCGCGGAAGTCGGCACGGCCGCGCCACCAGTCGCGATTGTTGCGATCCCAGCGGTCGTTGCGCCAATCGCGCCGGTCGTCGCGACGTTCCGCCCAATAGTCCCGGCGGTCGTCCCGCCGGTCGCGCCAGTAGTCGCCGCGATCCGCGTATCGACCGTTGCGCCAGTCGCGACGGTCATCGCGCCGTTCGTGGCGGAAGTCGCGTCGGTCGTCGCGTCGATCCTGGCGATACTCGCGGCGGTCGCGATCCTGGGCCTGAACGAGCATCGGCACGGCCGTGGTCGACAGGGCGAGGGCGACGACGGCGGCCTTGGTGAGGCGGTTCATCAGAAGTGCTCCATTCCTGGGGCGGCCGACGAAGACGCCGGATCGACCCGTTGATGAGACGCAGCTTCGCCACCGGCGGCTGAATGCCCGCTGAATGGCGCAGTCAGGTTCTCGGAGCCGTTCGCAACCGGGTTTTCGAGCCGTGAATCAGCGGGCGAGTATTCATTCCTGCTTTACTGAAAAGTCCGCACGAGGCCGTTCGCCGTTAACTTTAACTTCAAACCACCGGTATTTGATGAGGTCTCATGAGGCGGGACCAGAACGGCGCCCGTTCAGGAGATACGGTGATGAACGCGCAAGAACTGGCGCATGATCTGCAGGCCCAGAACGACGGGCTGCCGCTGCCGACGCCGGACATGTCCGGCGACGACCTGTTCAAACTGGGCATGATGTATTCGGCGGGGTCGGGCGGTTGCCCGATGGACCGGGTGTCGGCCCATATGATCTTCAACCTGGCGGCCATGAAGGGCTCGGTCGAAGCGCGCGTCTATCGCCGCGAGATGAGCATGGAGATGGAGCGCGAGGAGATCGCCGAGGCTCAGAAGGCCGCGCGACGCTACATCGACCAGGGCGTGGTTCAACTGGTGGCCTGACCCGTCAGGCGACGACCCGTCAGAACTGGGCGAAGCCGTTTCCGCGCGTGCCGTTGATCGAATAGCTGAAGCCGATGGGCAGGGCGGCGCGGACCTGGGTGAAGAAGGCCGCCAGCTCGCCCAGGGTCGAGCGCGGCACGAACAGGATGTCGCCACGGCGCAAAGGCACGACTTCGCCCCGACGCGGCCGAAGATCCACGACGCGCATCATGCGCGAACCGCCCGGCCCCCGACGGATCAGCGCCACCTGGTCCGCTCGCGACGTGGGGGCGAAACCGCCTGCCTGGATGATGGCCTGATAGGCGTCCAGATCGCCCACCATCTCGAACACGCCCGGCGTGCGGACCTCGCCATCGACCCAGACGCGGATGGGCCCCGCCTGGCGCAGCGTCACCTCGACCACCGGCCGGATCAGTTTGGACGCATAGGCGCCGGCCAGATTCTGTTGCAGTTGCGGCAGGGTCTGGTCCGCCGCCATGACCGAACCGATCAGCGGCAGGGCGATGCGACCGTCCGGCCCGACCTTGACCGTGCGCGTCAACTCGGACGCCGTGGGCGTCGCCACCTCGATCTCGTCGCCCGGATAGAGCAGATATTCCGGCTGCCGGTCCGTCCAGTCGGCGAAGGCCAGGCCGTTCAGATCGCGGTCTGGCGCCTGGCCGCCGTCGAAGGACGGACGCTGCGCGCCCATGCCGCCCCCGCACGCCGCCAGCGACGCGGCGATTGAGGCCGAACCCAGGGTCAGCAGAAACAGGCGGCGATCTGTCGGCATGAGAATCGGTCGGCCCTTGAGCAGCGGTTGCACGCAGGGTCGTCGGTTATGGGTAATCATCGGTTAACGCCGGTGGGCGAAGGGTGACGGGAACAGGTCTTTCAAGGGATTCGGCGCGTCCGATGCGTTCCACGGCATACGTCACGGCAAGACCGCGCTACGGCGTGCTGGACGTGATCGGCCTGCTGTTCCGCGAACTGCTGCTGATGATCCTGGTCTTCGTCGTGATCCTGGGCTTGGGGTTCGCGGGGGCGATGACGCTGAAGAAGAGCTATACCGCCACGGGATCGGTCTTCGCCGGCGTCGGCCAGGAATATGTCTATCAGCCGCGCGTGGGCACGGCGGAACGGGGCCAGGCGCCGCAGGGCGACGAGGTCGCCAACTCCGAAGCGGCCATACTGGGCTCCAGCGCCGTACGCCAGAAGGTGGTCCAGGCCCTGGGTCCCGCCGCGATCCTGGGCGAAGCGCCGAAGGGCGGGGCGGACAAGGCGCAGGCCGCCGCGACTAAGGCGATCGGCGGCAGCCTGGGCGTCGCCACGGCGCCGGGCAGCGCGGTGATCCATCTGACCTACAAGGCCGACGATCCCGAGCGCGCGGCGCGGGTGCTGAACGCCGTGATCGAACAGTATCTGATCTATCGCCGCGAAGTGTTTCAGGACAAGACGCCGGCCATCGCCAGCCAGCGCGTGGCCTTCGAGGACGAATTGGGCGAAGCGGACCGGGCCTACGAGACCTTCCTGACCTCCAACCAGATCGGCGACTTCGCGGCGGCCAAGGCCACGCTGGCGGCGACCTATCAGAGCGTCTTCACCGACCGGATGTCGACCCAGAGCCAGCTGAACCAGACCAGCCAGAGGCTGAACACCCTGACGGCGCAACAGGCGGGAACGCCGGCCGAGGTGGCGCTGCAACAGGATCTGAACATCTCGGCTCAGGACCAGGTGCTGCAGCTGCGCACCGAGCGGGAACAACTGCTGTCGCGCTACCAGCCCGACGCCCAGCCGGTGAAGGACATCGAGGCGCGGATCAACCAGCTTCAGGCCTATGTTTCGACCGGGACGGCGGTGGGGGCCAAGGAGGTGCGAACCGGCCCCAACCCCGTCTGGACCGAGCTGGAGACCAACCGCATCAATACGCGGGCCGAACGGGATTCGCTGGCGGCGCGTCTGTCGGTCCTGGATCGTCAGTTGAACGACATCCGCGCCCGCCAGGCGCGGCTGACGGCCCTGGAATCCGAGAACACCACCCTGGCCGGCAATCGAGAGGTTCTCAGCGCCTCGATCCGCGAGTTCCAGCAGCGCGAGACGCAGAGCCGGGCCGACAACGCCCTGGTCGCCGCCGGCGCGGACAACGTCACCGTCATCGAACGCGCCCAGCCCCCGGCGACCGGCAAGAGCCTCAAGATCCCTCTGCTGGCGGCGGTCTTCCTGTTCGCGGGCTTCACGGCGCTGTGCGTGGGTCTGCTGCGGGTCTTCACGCGGCGAGGGTTCAGCACGCCGGCCTCGGTTGGTCGCACGCTGGACATGCCGGTCCTGGCCGTCGCGCCGGCGAAGGCGGTCTGATCGCAGCCATGCTAGGCTAGGGGTTCGAGGGAGCGCCTTGGCGATTCGATGGTCGATCTGACGTCTGAAATGGCGGGCCTGTGGGCCGCGCTGGGAACCGCGCCGGCGCACCGCGCGCGCGTCATCCAGTTCGCCGCCGCCGCGACCGGAGAGGGCGTCTCGACCGTGGCGCGCGAGTTCGCCCGGCTGGCGGCCGTGCGGGCGCGCAAACCCGTCTGGCTGATCGACGGCGATCTGGCGCAACAGGGGCAGCTGGAGGCCGTTTCGGCCGAGCCGGATCGGTTCGGCCAGATCGGCAAGGCGGCCCAGGCCTCGCCCGATGGATCGACCTTCTACGCCGTGACGCCGCGCGTGACGGGGCGCGACGGCAAGCCCGTGCCGGACGCACGCCTGATGACCGCCCGGCCGTGTCTGGGCGGCAGGCTGTGGGTGACGCATTTCCACATGGAGGCTCTGCGGTCCGGGCATCGGGTCGAGGCGCTGGGCGATCCCCGATACTGGGAGGCGCTGCGTCCCCATGCGGACACCATCGTCATCGACGCCCCGGCGGCCGACCGCAACGACATGGCCATCATCCTGGCCCCCTTCGTCGACACCACCGTCCTGGTGGTCGCCGCCGAAAGCACGGCCGCCAGCGCGCCGGTGATCCTGCGCGACGAGATCGAGGCGGTGGGCGGGCGGATCGCCGGGGTGGTTATGAACCGCTCGACCTATCGCGCGCCGGGATTCCTGCAGCGTCTGACGGGCTGACGCTGGATCGGTCGGCGCGCGCCAGCATGGCCGCGCCGTACAGTTTCGGTTCGAATCCCCTTGTCCAGAACACCTTGCCGAGGCCTCGGGCGCATCGGTCGTAGGTTTCGGCCCGGCCGGGACGACGCAGGAGGGCGGACAGTAGCGAAGAAGCGCCCCAGATCGCGGTCTGGGCGGCGCCGACCAGCATCCATTTGATGACGCCCGGCCAGTCGCGGCGGTCGGCCGCCATCTGGCTGGGGCTTTGGCCATAGGCGAAGGCGCGGGTCAGGGCGTAGCGCAGGGTCGCGCGGTGCGGGGGGGCGAACTCGTCCACCCAGGCGCCTGCGGCCCAGCCGAAGCGGCCGCCGCGCGCCATCAGGCCGGTGAACAGCCGGTCGTCCTCTCCGCCGGTCTCGTTCGTCACCACGTCGAACGGCGCGTGGCCGGGCAGGGCGGAGGCGCGCACCATCAGACTGTTGCCGCAGCCGTGGATGTCGTCGGTCAGGCCGGTGACATCCGGCCCGTCACGCCCGAAGAACCGCTCCAGATAGGCGCTCGTCCAGCCGGCGTTTTCCGGCACGCGGCCGCGAATGGGGCCGAACAGGACATCGGCGTCGGTCTGGACCTGGGCCTCCAGCAGGGCCGCCAGCCAGCCGGGCGAGGCCGCCTCGTCGTCGTCCAGAAAAGCGATCAGCGGCGCATCGGTCGCCGCTAGACCCACATTACGCGCGGTCGCCACGCCCGGAACAGGCGCATGGGCGTAGATCAGCGGGACGGGCGCCTCGGCCCGCAGCCGCTGCACGATGGGCTCCGCCGAGCCCTCGGGATCGTTGTCGGCGACCACGACGGCGGCGATGCGGTCCAGCGACCCGACCTGGACGAAGACCGAGCGCAGAGCCCGCTCCAGACCTTCCGGCCGCCGCAGCGTGGGGATGATGACGGCGACGTCGGCGGCCATCAGATCGCATCCGCATAGACGGCGGCGCGGTAGAGCCTCAGCGCAAAGGCGCGAGCCTTGACCGGCAGGGCGGAAGTCAAGGCGGCCTGTTTCGTCGCCCGGCGAACCGTGGGCAGCAGCGGCAGACGCTTCAAGGCCCGGGCGGCGCGGTAGCTGGGGTAGGTCTGGACGATGGCGGGATGCAGTTCGACGACGCGGGCGAAGTTGGTTGCGCCCTGATCGAACTTGAGCGCCAGATCCTCAACCGTATCCAGGCCCATGTGCGTCGCGGGATTGTCGATGTGAACGACGTCGAATCGGCGCGCAACCCGCATGGCCCATTCCACGTCCTCCCAGCCCCAGCCGGTGAAGCCGGGATCGAAGGATTCGGCGGCGAAGACGTCGCGCCGCACCAGCAGGTTGGACGTATAGACGTATTTCTCGGGCGTTAGGGCGCGGGTCGCGGCCGGCACGCATTCGGACGCCGCCGACAGGGCGCGGTGAACGGCGAAGCGGGCGTCGGTGGGGGCCTGGTCCAGCGAAAAGCCGCCGAAGGCCGCCGCCGGATCGGCCTCTGCGACCAGGGCGCGCCAGGTCTGGAGGAAATGCGGCGTGTCGGGCCGCATGTCGCTGTCCAGAAACAGATAGGCGTGACCGCGCGCGGCGGTGGTCAGTCGGTTTCTGCCCCGTGCGCGGCCTTCGTTGGCGGACAGGGTGATCAGCCGAACGGGCAGAGGCGAGGCGTCGGCGGCGGCCCTGAGCCGCTCCGTCAGGTCGGCGTCCGCCGTGCCGTCGTCCAGCAGGATCAACTCGACCGCGCCGTTCAACGCCTCGGCTTCTCGATCCAACAGTTCCATCAGCGACTGAGGATCGTCGCGCAGGAAGGGGATCAGGACCGAGATCGTCGGTCGGGCGGTCGCCCAGGCGGCGTTGTCGTGGATGGCGGCCCCGGTCATGCGGCCGCCCGACGGCGGGCCTGGACCAGACGTTTCAGCACATCGCGAACCCCTGCGGCGTTCAGCGCCAGGGCGGCGCCGGCATAGACCAGGCCGCCTATGCCGGCGTCCAGGATCAACTCGACCAGACCGCCCAGCGGCGGAAGCATCAGGACCACGCCGGCCATGACGGCCGAGGCCAGGCCGCAGCGCGCCAGCGCGTCCCAGGGTACGGGCAGGGCGATGGCGCTGCGGCTTAGCAGCAAACAGGCGATCAGGCCGATGACGAAGCTGGCGGCGGTGGCGATGGCGGCGCCAACTACGCCCAGTCGCGGGATCAGCACGAGGTTCAGCACCACGTTGCACAGCGCCGGAATGGCCATGGTGACCAGCAGTAGTCCGGTCTTCTTGCCCAAGGTGAAGCCGAAGCCGAAATAATAGGCGATCAACCCCGACAGGAAGGACGAGGCCGCGATCCACGGCGTGACCAGGGCGGCGGCGTCCCTGAGATCACGCCCGATCATCAGTTCCGCCATCGGTCGCGCGACCAGCGACAGGCCGACGGCGGCCGGCAGGCCGATCAGGATCAGGGTCGAACCCTGCTCCAGCGCCGTCTTGCGAAGCGCCTCGCGCCCGCCGCGCTCCAGCGCCATGACCATGGCCGGCGCCCCCGCCGCGCCCAGCCAGATGAAGATGACGTCAAGCGTACGGTTCGCCAGGCTGTAGCTGGCGTGATAGGCGCCCACCGCCGCCGCATCCATGAAGGCGGCCAGCAGGAAACGGTCGGTCGAGGCCAGCACCAGCGCCAGGGTCAGCGAAGCCGCGATCGGATAGCCATAGGCGGCATAGGCCCGCAGCCGCGCGCGATCCACCGTGCCGCCCGTCGTCTGACGCAATTCGTCCGGCAGGATGAAGGGCAGGGCGAACAGAGGGGCGATGGCCAGGCCCAGCAGCGGCGAGGCCGCGCCGGCGCCCGCCACGGCGAATCCGGCCCCGACCAGGAAACCCAGCACGGCGACCAGAATGTCGACCCGCGCGGCCTTGGACACCTCGCCCGCCGCGCGGAACCGCTCCTGCGCCAGCTTGGCCAGGTTACGGACCGGCGCGCCCGCCAGGCCGAAGGCGACCGCCACCTTGAACGCCGGCGTCAGCGGCGTCAGCCACACGACCAGGGCCGCGATGGGGATGAAGACGGCGATGATGGCGAAGGAGGTGCGATACAGGCTGGCGAAATGGGCGGCTAAACCCTCTGGCGTCCGTTCGGCCGCCCAGAACCGCGCCATCGACGCCTCCAGCCAGCTGAAAGTCACCGTATGGGCCAGGGTCGTCACCGAAAACGCCAGGGCGTAATGGCCGAAGTCGGCGGGGCTGAGCAGGCGCGTGAAGACATACAGGGTCAGGAAGCCGACCACCCCCTGTACGATCTGGGCCGGCAGATAGCCCCAGACGCCGCGCCAGAACATCCGCTGTTCGCTCAACGCACGGCCGCCCGGTCGCCCAGCATGACGGGGATGGTCACGGCGATGATCCACAGGTCCAGCCAGAAGGACTGGCGCTCGACATATTCGATGTCCAGCTGCACGCGCTCGCGCACCTGGGCCTCGGTGTCCACGGGTCCGCGCGACCCCTTGATGGCGGCCCAGCCGGTCATGCCCGGCTTGATGCGGCAGCGATGGGCGTATTCGGCGACCAGCAGGGCGGATTCGGTTTCGCCCGTCTTCATGCCGATGGCGTGGGGGCGTGGTCCGACCAGCGACATCTCGCCCGACAGGACGTTGAAGATCTGGGGCAGCTCATCCAGGCTGGTGCCGCGGATGAACCGGCCGACGCGGGTCACGCGGTCGTCCTCCGCACAGACCTGACGCGAGGCCGTGGCGTCGGCGGCCGAATGGCGCATGGACCGGAACTTCCACACGACGATGCTCTCGTGATTGAAGCCGTGGCGACGCTGGCGGAAAAAGACGGGACCAGGGCTGTCCAGGCGCACGGCCAGGGCGACCAGGGCCATGACGGGCGCCGCTGCGATCAAGGCCAGTCCGCCCACCAGCAGGTCCTGCATCCGCTTGTTGAAGGCGCGCCGGTCGTGGTCGGCGGGGCCGTCCAGCGCGGCCAGCGGCGCATTGGCCAAACGGTTCAACACACCGTCGCGACCCAGTTCCGAATCGACCAGAACCGTCAGCGGATTGGGCAGGGTCTGCAGACGTTGCATCAGGTCGCGCACCCGCTGACCCGCCTCCGGGTCTATGGCCAGAACGATCCGGTCGACATAGGGCATGATCCGATGCGTCATCAGGGCGTCGGCGTCCCCCAGCACCGGCACGCCGGCGACGCTTTGCGGCGCGCGCGCCAGCCGGTCGTCGAACACGCCCAGCACATTCATGTCGCGCCGTTCCAGCGCCTGTTCGATCAGGGTCTGGGCGTTTCGGGTCGCGCCCACCACGACGATGTTGGGCGACAGGGCGCCTTGCCGTCGCCAGCGCGCGATCAGACCCAGCCATACGCCATGAAGACCGATCAGGCCGACGGCGACCGCAGCCGCCCAGGCCCCGACGAGGCCGAGATCATCGGTCCCAACCATCAAGCCTGCCAGCAAGGCGGCGCCTCCGGCGATCAGACCGCAAGCGGCGACCCCGGCCAGATGCAGCGTCCACGTCGTCTTGCGTGCGAAACGATAGAGTTGAAAGGCCCTCAGCGCCGCCAACGCCGCAACCGAACCCAGCACCAACGGGGCGATGTCGGCCATCGTCATCGCGCCCAAGGCGGCGGGACGGGTGGCAAGGACCGCCGCCAGGGTCACGCCGATCACCGCCAGCACGTCGATCAACCTGAAGTAATGCGCCGATAAACGCACCGCCGAACGCTGGCGCGCGTTCAGCCAGACCTCGGGACGGAACGGTCCCCGCGCGGCCCGGCCCTGCTGCTGCACGGCGCGGCCC
>NZ_DALZQC010000072.1:0-18283 GCF_032017145.1 Brevundimonas sp. | reverse complement strand
GGCAGGGGCGGGCCGGGCTGGGCCTCGATCTCCCACGCGCCCTTGTCTGTCGCCAGCACGCCTGACAGGGCGGCGTCCGCCCCGCGCTTTCCGGGCGCCAGGATCAGGGTCAGGCCCTCGGGGCCGACCTGGCCGGTCTGGGCCGCCGCATGGTCGATGCGGTCGCCGTCATAGGGAAAGAAATAGGCCCGGCCGACAACGCCGCCCGCCAGCGGTCCGCCAGCGGCTGTCAGGGTCAGCCGGTCGCCCTGTGCGGTCAGACGCGCCTCGATCCCGGCCGGGCGGGGCGCGGTCTCGACCAGCCGTTCGATCTGGGCGCCCCAGGGTTTGGCCAGGGGCGCTGCGCCCTCGCGCACCGGCAGGGCCAGCGACAGGGTCATCGGCTGCGGCACGCACATCTGGTCGCTGCACACCAGAAACAGCGCGTCCGTCGTCAGGGTCAGGATCTCGCCGGGCCGAGCCGAGGCCGGTGCGTGGATCGGCACGGGCAGCAGCACCTCGCCCGAATAGCCGTAGTTCATCAGGCTCATCAGCCGCTGGCGGCTGGGCAGAGGCCACAGGATGGGATCGGCCTTGACCCCCTGGGGCAGGGTCCATGTCAGGCTGGTCGCCCCGCCGGAATCGCCGGGATTGCGCCAATAGGTGTGCCAGCCGGGCGCGATCTTCTGGCGCACCGCCACGACGGTCGTGGAGCCCGGCGCGACCCATTGCGACATCGGGACCAGTTCGGCCTCGATCCGCTCGGTCCGCTGCGGGCCGAATGCGACCTGGCCGGACGCCGGCCCGGCGACAGGCTGGGCCTGGGCCGAAACAGCCGTCAGAAGCAGAACAAGGCCGAGGACGAAGGCGAAGGGTCGCACGCGCGGTTTCCGACAGGGGAGAAGGCGCGCAACCTAACGTCTTGCGCGCCGCTCGGCCATCGCTGGTCCGTCCTCCGCGTCGATCAGCGCGGATAGGCCTCGTAGACGACCTCGGCGCGACGGCGCAGAGGCTCGTCCTTGCCCGAGGCGGTGACGGCGCCCGCATCCCCCGCCGCGCTCAGTTCGAAGATCGGCGCCGGAAGCCCCGCCTCGGTCAGGGCCGCGACCACCGCCCGCGCACGTCGCTGCGACAGGGTCAGATTGGCCTCGGCCGCGCCGGTGGCATCGGCCAAGCCCATCACGCGGACGCGGCGAACGTCGCAATCCTTGGCCTTGGCCGCCGCCGCACGCAGGACCATGGCCGCCGGCTCGGTCAGCCGCGCCTGGTTCTCGACGAAATAGATGTCGAATCGACCCGGCGCGCACAGCGATTCGCCCACCACCAGGGCGGTGCGTTTCGGCGTCGGCGCGCACGCCGCCACGATCCCCGTCGCCAGGATCGCCGCAGCAGCCAGTCCTTTTGCAAATCCGATAGGTCGCATCATCTCAGCCCTCCCGCCGGCGAACCGGCCCGTTTACGCGAAAGAGGCGGCCTGTCCGTGGACAAGCCGCCTCTTCAACCTAGCGCCGGTCGGCGAGTTCCGCGACCGACAAGTTTTCAATAGCGATCAATAACGACGCTGACCGTTGTCCCAGTAGCACTCGTCCTGGCGGTTGTCGTAGCAGTAGTAGTAGCGACCTTGGCTGTCGCGATAACGCTGCTGGTTGTTGCGGTCCTGGTTCGAGCCGCGGATGGCGCCCGCCGCGCCGCCCAGGGCGCCGCCGATCAGGGCGCCGGTGGCTGCATTGCCGCCGCCGACGTTGTTGCCGATGATGGCGCCGGCGACCGCGCCGAGGCCGGCGCCGACGGCGCCTTGGCGGACAGTCTGGTTCGGGCCGCTGTTATAGCCGTAAGGGTCGCTGGCGCAGGCCGAAGCCAGCAGGCCGGCGCCGGCAATCGCGATAATCGCCTTGTTCATGGTGAAATCCTTTGTCCCTGGGTGTCTGCCCCTGAAGGCCGAAACGTGATGTCGCGGCATAGGTTCCGCAGGGAAAGCGAAATATGGCCACGCTTGTTCGGAACGGGCGCGGCTACGGGGCGTTCGGCCGTCATGAGCGCTCCATCGACCGAAGTCTCGACCCCGCCGCCCGACGCCGAGGCGCGCACCCTGACGCCGCACGCGCCGCTTCGCCATGCGGTGGTGCTGGTCAATCCGCTGTCCGGCAGCGTGGGGCCGCGCGCGGCCGGCGAGGTCGAGGCGATCATGGCCGACTATGACCTGGAGGCCCAGGTCGTCACCCTGGAGGGCGGGGGCTTCGATCAAGCCATCGCCGACGCCTTCGCGGCCAAGCCCGACGTGATCTTCGTCCTGGCCGGTGACGGCACGGCGCGCTCGGTGGCGTCAAAGGCCCGGCCCGACGGACCCATGATCGCCCCCCTGCCGGGCGGGACCATGAACATGCTGCCCAAGGCGCTTTACGGCACGGCCGACTGGAAGCTGGCGCTGAAGCGGGCGCTGGAGGAGGGCGAGGCCCAGCCGGTGTCGGGCGGCGAGGTGCAGGGCGAATACTTCTATTGCGCTGCCATCCTTGGCTCGCCCGCCCTGTGGGCGCCGGCGCGCGAGGCCATGCGGACCGGCAAGATCAGGCTGGCCTGGCAGTATGGACGCCGCGCGCTGAAACGCGCCTTTTCGGGGCGGCTGCGCTTCACGCTGGATGGCGGCGAAAAGCGCCGAACCGAGGCTCTGGTCCTGATCAGCCCGATGATCTCCAAGGCGATGGAGGATCCCATCGGGCTGGAGGCGGCCGCCATGGACCCCAGCGATACGACCCAGGCCTTTCGGCTGGCTGCGACGGCTCTGTTCAGCGACTGGCGTCAGGACCCGGCGGTTTCGACCCGGCCGGCCAAACGGATCGAGGTGCGGGCGCGCTCCAAGATTCCGGCGGTCATCGACGGCGAGCCCCTGCTGCTGAAACCCGACGCCGTGATCCGCTTCGTGCCCAAGGCCTTCAAGGCGCTTGCCCCCCGACCGCCCTCGGCCGAGGACAGCATCTAATGGGGCGCGTTCTTCAGTTCTCCGACGTCCATTTCGGCTGCGAACACAAGCACGCCTGCGCCGCCGCCCTCGAATACGCCCACGCCACCCCCAACGACCTTGTGCTGATCACCGGCGACATCACCCAGAAGGGCTATCCCGATGAGTTCAAGGCCGCCGGCGCCTGGATGCGCGCCATGCCCGAGCCGCGCTTCGTCATCGTGGGCAATCACGACGTGCCCTATTGGGATGCGGTGGCGCGGGTCTTTCATCCATGGCGCGCCTTCGAGACCGAGACCGGCTTTCCCGCCCACGACGGCCAGTTCCGCAGCGACGCGGTCATGGTGCGCGGCGTCGTCACCGCGCGCGGCTGGCAGGCGCGGCCCAACTGGTCCAAGGGCGTCATCGACCTGGACCAGACGCGCCGCGCGGCCGAGGCCCTGCGTCAGGCGCCGATCGGGGCGCTGCGAATTCTGGCCTGCCACCATCCGCTGATCGAGATGGTCGGCACGCCGATGACCGGCGACGTCAAGCGCGGCGACGAGGCGGCCCTGATCTTCGCGGAGGCAGGCGTCGATCTGATCATGACCGGTCACGTCCATGTGCCCTTCGCCATGCCGATCCCGCTGGCGGACCACTGCTCCTATGCGGTGGGGTGCGGAACCCTGTCGCATCGCGAACGGGGCGCGCCGCCAGGCTTCAACCAGATCGACTGGGACGCCAAGACCATCACGGTCACGGCCCTGGCCTGGGACGGAAGCAGCTATCGGTCGCACCAGGTCTGGCGCCTGCCGCGCCGCCAGGACACCCGCAAGGCCGCGACAGCGCCCAGCCCGGTCGAGCCCGGCGCATTGGAGAAGGCGGCGGTCTGAGCTTGTCACCTCCCCATTTCATGGGGAGGTGGCGCGGCGCGCCTTCGCGCCGTGACGGAGGGGGTCTTTGCCGCATGGCGAGCGCCTGTTGAACGTCAAGAGCCCCTCCACCGCGCTTCGCGCGGTCCCCCTCCCCACACGTGGGGAGGAGACTGGTCCCTACCGGAACGGCGGCTCGTCGAAGGCGCGGAGCTTGCGCGAGTGCAGGCGCGGGCCTTCGTTGCGCAGCAGGTCCACGGCCTGAATGCCGATCTGAAGGTGCTCCGAGATCGAACCTTCGTAGAAGCGGTTGGCCTGGCCCGGCAGCTTGATCTCGCCGTGCAGCGGCTTGTCCGACACGCACAGCAACGTCCCGTAAGGGACGCGGAAGCGATAGCCCTGGGCGGCGATGGTGGCGCTTTCCATGTCGATGGCGACGGCCCGGCTCTGATTGAAGCGCAGCGCCGATTTGGAATAGCGCAGCTCCCAGTTCCGGTCGTCGGTCGTGACCACAGTGCCGGTGCGCAGGCGCAGCTTGACCTCGTCGCCCGGCATGCCGCTGACCGACTTGGTGGCGTCGTACAGGGCGCGCTGGACCTCGGCGATCGAGGGGATGGGGATGTCCGGCGGCAGGACCGCGTCCAGCACATGGTCGTCGCGCAGATAGGCGTGGGCCAGCACATAGTCGCCGATGGTCTGGCTGGCGCGCAGGCCCCCGCAGTGGCCGATCATCAGCCAGACGTGCGGACGGGTGACGGCGAGGTGGTCGGTGATCGTCTTGGCGTTGGACGGGCCGACGCCGATGTTGACCAGGGTCACCCCCTTATGGCCCGGCGCGGTCAGGTGATAGGCCGGCATCTGGTGCTTCTTCCAGGCCGTGTCGCTGATCGCCGCCTCGGGGTTGGGGGTGTCGCGCGTGATGATCACGCCGCCGGCGCAGGACAGGGTTTCGTAGGGGCTGTCCGGCGTCTGAAGCTGTTCGACGGCCCAGCGCACGAACTCGTCGACATAGCGGTTGTAGTTGGTGAACAGGACATAGGACTGAACGTCGTCGACCGGCGTGCCGGTGTAGTGTTTCAGCCGCGCCAGCGAGAAGTCGGTCCTGAGGCCGTCGAAGTGCGACAGGGGAAAGTCGCCGCCCATCTCGAACAGGCCGTCGGCGATCTCGTCGCCGATATGGGCCAGGTCCGTGGTCGGGAACCAGCGCGCAAGAGCCGCCGTCATCGACCGGTCCAGCGCGACCTCCAGCCCGTCCGTCACATAGGGGAAGGGGATTTCCTGGCGCGACACCCCGACCTCGAACGTCGCGTTGTATTCCTGCTCCAGCAGGCCCAGCTGTTCGGTCAGATAGGGGCGGAACAGGTCCGGCCGGGTGATGGTGGTGGCGTAGCTGCCCTGTTTCGACAGCCGAGCGTAGGCGCGCGGCTCCAGGTCCTGGGGACGATCCCCGTCCCAGCGGATGCGAAGTTCGGGATAGGCGAACACCCCTTCGGCGCGTTTCAGCGGATCGGGCCGGGCGCCGGTGTTGACGAAATCCCGCACGGCGTCGCGCAGGTTGGTCACGGATTGGGTGTAGAGGGTTTCGAGGCGGTCCAGCGCCGCCTGTGCTGTCATCTGTTCTGTCATGACTTCCTCTAGCGAAGCTTCTTGGCTTTGGCGAGGCGCCCGCCGTTCAAACCCGATTTCGTTGCATTGCAGCAATTTATGACAGGGCTGCGGTTGCGGAGGGCGGCGTGGGGGCGCATCTGGCCCGAATGTCCACTTCCCTCGCGTCAGCGCCCGCCAAGAAGGAGCTCGGCTTCGTCGAGTTCGTCTGTCTTATCGCCCTGATGATGGCGCTGAATGCGCTGGCGATCGATTCCATGTTGCCGGCCTTGCCGCACATCGGCGACGACCTGGGCGTGGCCAACGCCAACAGTCGCCAGTGGGTGGTCACGGCCTATCTGCTGGGCTTTGGCGGGGCGCAGCTGATCTATGGTCCGCTCGCGGATCGGTTCGGACGCAAGCCCGTGTTGCTGGTCGGGGTAGGCCTCTATGTGGTGTTCAGCCTTCTGGCGACCCTGGCGCCGACCTTCGACATGCTGATCCTAGCGCGCATCGGCCAGGGGCTGGGCAGCGCCTGCACCCGCGTTCTGGCCGTCTCCATCGTGCGTGACCGCTACGAGGGCCGCACCATGGCGCGGGTCATGTCCTTCAGCTTCCTGGTCTTCCTGGGCGTGCCGATCCTGGCGCCGTCCATCGGCCAGATGATCATGCTGGTCGGCCCGTGGCGGTGGATTTTCGCGGGGCTGGGCCTGGTGGGCGTGGGCCTGATCGTCTGGGCCAGCTTGCGTTTGCCCGAGACGCTGAAGCCCGAGGATCGGCTGCCGATCCAGATGCGTCGCCTGGCCTCGGCCTACAAGGTCGCCGTCACCGACCGCACGGCCGTCGGCTATACGCTGGCCATGACGGCGATCACCGGGGCGCTGTTCGGCTTCATAAACTCGTCCCAGCAGATCTTCGCCGACGTGTTCGACGCCGAGGCGGCCTTTCCGGCCGTCTTCGCCCTGATCGCGGGCGGCATCGCCGTGGCCTCGCTGGTCAACGCCCGGCTGGTGGTCAGGCTGGGATCGCGCAGGATTTCGCACACCGCCCTGATCGGCTTCACCGCCATCTCCGCCGTCCACGCCGTCGTGGCGATCAGCGGCCATGAATCGATCTGGACCTTCGCGGTGCTGCAGACCCTGACCATGTTCTGTTTCGGCCTGATTGCCGGCAACTTCGGCGCCATGGCCATGGAGACGATGGGCCATATCGCCGGCACCGCCGCCTCGATCCAGGGGTTCGTCTCCACCATCGCCGGCTCCCTCTTGGGCTTTGCGGTGGGCCAGCAGTTCAACGGCACCACGGTTCCGATGGCGGCGGGCTTCACCCTGTTCGGCCTGGCCGCCCTGGGGTGGGTCCTGTTCGCCGAGCGCGGGCGGTTGTTCCGGGCGCACCATTCGGCGCCGGCCTGATCGGGCGGCGGCCCAGACTTGATCTTTTCGGCGTTTCCGCGCGTTGTCCGGCCAATCGTTACGGTCAGCCCAGGAAAATCTCGATGAAGCGCAAAGCGCTCGGCCTCGTCTCCGCCCTCGCCCTCGCCGCCGCCCTGGGGGTCAGCGCCTGCTCCACCACCCCTGGCGGCGCGTCCCTGGCCCCGCCCGCCATCGCTCCGGCGCCCGGCCCGGAAGCGGTCGACAGCCATACCTACGCCCAGCCCGAGATCGCGCGCGTCGTCGATGTGGCGCTGGACCTGAGAGCCGACTTCCAGGCCAAGACCCTGGCGGGCACGGCGACCCTGGACATCCTGGCCGTCCCCGGCGCCAACGAGGTGATCCTGGACATCCGCAACCTGGACATCCAGGACGTGCGCGACGCGACGGGACAGCCGCTGCGCTTCGTGGTCGGCGACAACGACGCCATCAAGGGCCAGCCCCTGACCGTCTATTTCCCGGCCTTCGCCGCCAATGAACGCCGCAAGATCACGGTCCGCTATTCGACCCGACCGGACGCCGCCGCCCTGCAATGGCTCAGCCCGGCCCAGACGGCGGGCGGCCAGAAGCCCTATCTGTTCAGCCAGGGCCAGGCCATCCTGACCCGCACCTGGGTCCCGACCCAGGACAGTCCCGGCATCCGCCAGACCTATTCCGCCCGCATCACCGCGCCCGAGGATCTGACGGTGGTCATGAGCGCGGATCACCTGACGCCGAACGGCGAGCCGGCCGGAAACGGGATGAAGACCTGGCGCTTCCGGATGAACAATCCGATCCCGCCCTATCTGATCGCCCTGGGCGTCGGCGACATCGCCTTCGCGCCGTTCGACGGGCGCACCGGGGTCTGGACCGAGCCCAGCCGCCTGCGGGCCGCCCAGTGGGAACTGGAGCCGACCGCCCAGATGGTGACGGCGGCCGAGAAGCTGTACGGCCCCTATCGCTGGGGCCGCTACGACCTTTTGGTCCTGCCGCCCTCCTTCCCGTTCGGCGGGATGGAGAACCCCAAGCTGACCTTCGCCACCCCGACCATCATCGCAGGCGACCGGTCGCTGGTGTCGCTGGTCGCACACGAACTGGCGCACTCCTGGTCGGGCAATCTGGTCACCAACGCCACCTGGAACGACTTCTGGCTGAACGAGGGCTTCACCGTCTATTTCGAGAACCGGATCATGGAGTCCGTCTATGGCCATGACCGCGCCATGCAGGAGCAGGTTCTGGGCTGGGACAGCCTGCAGGACACGCTGAAGTCCCTGCCGGCGGCGGACACCCGCCTGCATCTGGACCTGAAGGGTCGCGATCCCGACGACGGCATGAACGACATCGCCTATGAGAAGGGCGCCCTGTTCCTGCGGACCGTCGAACGCACTGTCGGGCGGGATCGGTTCGACGCCTGGCTGCGCGGCTATTTCGACCGCAACGCCTATCGTCCGATGACGACGGCCATGTTCCTGCAGGACATCCGCGACAATCTGATCAAGGGCGACGCCGCGCTGGAAGGCCAGCTGCAGATGGACGCCTGGGTCTATCAGCCCGGCCTGCCGTCAAACGCCGTCGCGCCGGTGTCCCACGCCTTCGAGCCGGTGGATGCGGCCGCCGTCGCCTTCTTCAAGGACAAGGGAGCGGCCTCGGCCATTCCTTGGGCGGACTGGAACACCCAGCAGCGCCAGCGCTTCCTGGGCTGGCGTCCTGACGGTCTTCGCACCGGCGCCGACTGGCTGACCAATGCACAGCTGGCCGATCTGGAGCGGACGCTGAACCTGTCGAACGAGGGCAACGCCGAACTGACCTTCGCCTGGCTGCAGATCGCCCTGGCCCATCGCTATCAGCCCTCGGTCGCCACGGCCGAAAGGTTCCTGACCAGCCAGGGCCGCCGCAAGTTCGTCCTGCCGCTGTTCCAGACCCTGTGGAGCGAAGGCGACTGGGGCCGGGGTAACGCGCGGCGCATCTACGCCGAGGCCCGGCCGCTGTATCACCCGGTCACCAGCGGCTCGGTCGATCAGCTGGTCGGACGGCCGTAACATCAAAAGTCTCCTCCCCGCTCGTGGGGAGGGGGACCGCGAAGCGGTGGAGGGGCTCTTCAAGTCTCGCAGGCATAAAATAGCCCCTCCGTCACGGCGCGAAGACGCGCCGCGCCACCTCCCCATTTCATGGGGAGGAGACGAGTCATTGGCGCTACAGGTCCACGACCGCCACGCCGGTTTCCTCCGCCAGCCGTTCCGCCAGGACGGCGCGGTGGCAGCCGGCGTGGTCGGCCTCGAAACACAGCAGGGCGACGCGCGTCTCGCCGGCCAGCGATTTCAGGCGTTCGTATTCCAACTGCGCCTGCGGCTCGGCCAGATGGTCGGCGAAGATGGCGCGCATCTCGTCGACCCGCCCTTTGCGCGCCGCATCGCGTCCCGCCTTGGGCGTGCCCAGGCCGCGCAGGTGGAGGTAGTCGATCCCTTTGGCCTTAAGGCTTTCGCCCAGGATCGTCTTGGAAAAGCCGGCGCGGCGCGAGGCGGCGACGGCGCGGACATCGATCAGGGTCTGCACGCCGGCCGCCTTCAGCCGCGCGATCACCTCCGCCTGGGTCGCGCCTTCGTAACCGATGGTGAAAAGCTTCATCCGCCTCAGATGGGCGGCCGCGCGTAGAACGCCAGCGTGGCCGTGCAGGCCCGCGTTGCGGTGCGGCGCCCTATCGTCTATCCCGCGACACGGATTTCGACAGGAGCTTTTCCCATGGCTGACCTCGCCCCCGGCGTCGTGACTCTCTTCGGAGGGTCGGGCTTCATCGGGTCGCAGGCGGTGCGCGCCCTGGCGCGGCGCGGCTGGCGCATCCGCATCGCCGTGCGCAATCCGGTCCTGGCCATCGAGATCCAGCCGCTGGGCGATCCCGGCCAGATCCAGTTCATGCGCTGCGACATCACCGACGCGGCCGACGTAGCCGCCGCCGTGCGCGGCGCGGACGCCGTGGTCAATCTGGTCGGCGTGCTGCACGATGCGGGCGGCAAGCGCGGCTTCGACGCCGTTCACGCCCAGGCGGCCAAGACCATCGCCGAGGCGGCCAAGGCGGCGGGCGTCAAGCGTCTGGTCCAGATTTCCGCCATCGGCGCCGATGCAGACAGCCCCTCGGCCTATGGCCGCACCAAGGCCCAGGCCGAACAGGCGGTGCGCGCCGTCTATCCCGATGCGGTGATCCTGCGTCCGTCTCTGGTGTTCGGCGCCGGCGACGGCTTCCTGAACCGCTTTGCGTCCATGGCGACGATGTCGCCCTTCCTGCCCCTGATCGGCGGCGGCGACACCCGGTTCCAGCCGGTCTATGTCGGCGATGTCGCCGAGGCGATCGCGCGGGCCGTGATCCGCGCGGATGCGGCGGGCCGCACCTACGAACTGGGCGGGCCGAGCGTCTTCACCTTCCGTGAGGTGCTGGAGCTGGTGCGGCGCGAGACGGGGCGCGACCGGATGCTGGTCTCCGTGCCCTTCGCGCTCGCCAAGCCGCTGGGTTCGCTGCTGCAACTGAGCCGGTTCGTCGGCGTCGCCCCGCCGCTGACGCGCGATCAGGTGCTGATGCTGGAGCGCGACAATGTCGTGGCGCCCGAGGCCCTGGGTCTGGCGGCGCTGGGTGTGGATCACGCCACGGGCATGGCCGCCATCGCCCCCTCCTATCTGTGGCGCTACCGCGTCGGCGGCCAGTTCGCCGAGGCCCCGGCGCACTGAGCCGGCTGCGGATCAATCCCCATCCGAGGAGACCGCAGGCCGCCTTTCGCCGCCTGCGGGACTTCGCGTGCGGGAACGAAGAGTGCACAGCTTAAGGATGCCGGCCACGCAGCCCCAATTCTCTCCGACCCGGACGCCTGACCTGAACGATGCGCGGGCCCTGCTGGCGCGCGTCTGGGGCCACGCCGACTTCCGGGGGCTTCAGGGGCAGGTGGTCGAACAGATCCTGTCCGGCGGCGACGTTCTGGCCGTCCTGCCGACCGGCGGCGGCAAGAGCGTCTGCTATCAGATCCCGGCCATCCTGCGGCCCGGACTGGGCCTGGTGGTGTCGCCGCTGATCGCCCTGATGACCGATCAGGTCGAGGCGCTGAAACAGCAGGGTGTGGCGGCCGCCCGGCTGGATTCGGGGGTGTCGCTGGACGAGCGTTCGGCCATCTGGGCGGCCGCGCGGTCCGGTGAACTGGACCTGCTGTACGTCTCGCCGGAAGGTCTGGCGGCTGGGGCCATGATGGATCGTCTGGCCGAACTGCCGCTCAGCCTCATCGCCATCGACGAGGCCCACTGCGTGTCGCAGTGGGGCCATGACTTCCGCCCCGACTATCGCAACCTGGGTCTGCTGGCCGAGCGGTTCCCGAACACGCCCCGCATCGCGGTGACGGCGACCGCCGACGCCCGCACGCGCGACGACATCCTGCGCTCTCTGCGGTTGGAAGAGGCGACCGTCTTCGTCGACAGTTTCGCGCGTCCCAACCTGCAACTGTCGGCCGAACGCAAGGAGAGCGCCTCGCGCGCCAAGACCGATGCGCGGGTCATCGAACTGGTGCGCGAACGGCGCGGCAAGTCGGGCGTGGTCTATTGCGGCAGCCGCGACGGCTGCGACCGCGTGGCCCAGGCGCTGCGCGACGCGGGGACCAACGCCATCGCCTATCACGCCGGCATGGACACGCGCGAACGCGACCGCCGGCTGGAGCGTTTCCTGGCCGAGGAGGGCGCCGTCATGGTCGCCACCATCGCCTTCGGCATGGGGGTGGACAAGGCCGATGTGCGCTTCGTTATCCACGCCGATCCGCCGGGCAGCCTGGAGGCCTATTGGCAGGAGATCGGCCGGGGCGGGCGTGACGGCGAACCGGCCGAGGGCATCACCCTGTATGGCCCGTCCGACATCGCCTGGTCCCTGCGTCGGCTGGACAGCCGCCCGATGGCGGAAGAGGTCAAACAGGTTCAGGTCAGCAAGACCCGCCAGCTGTTCGCCATGCTGGACGGCGCCGTCTGTCGCGCCCAGGCCGTGCGGCGATACTTCGGCGAGCATGACGCCCAGCCGTGCGGCGTCTGCGACATCTGCGGCGACCCGCCCCAGCTTTATGATGCGACCGTCCCGGCCCAGAAGGCCCTGGCGGCGGTGCAGCGTCTGGGCGGACGCTTCGGGCGCAACCGTGTGGTCGATCACCTGACAGGCCGCACCAAGGATGTGCAGCCGTGGGAGCAGCAACTGTCCACCTGGGGCATCGGGCGCGACATCTCCCTGACCTCATGGCGCGAGATCGTTGATCATCTGCTGTTCGAGGGCCTGCTGGTCGAAGACCCCAACGACGGCAAGCCGCTGGTGGGTCTGGGCGACCCCGAGGCGGTGCGCGCCGTCTATAAGGCCGAACGCCAGATCGAGGTCCGCCGCGCGCCGCTGAGGGCGGAGACTGCGCCCCGCCGTCGCGACCGTTCCGGCGAAGGGCGCAACGCGGCGCTGGAGACGATGGACGCCGACGTCCGCGCCCGGTTCGAGGCCCTTCGGGCCTGGCGCCGCGACCGCGCCTCGGAGCAGCACGTGCCGCCCTATGTCATCTTCCAGGACAGGACCCTGCTGGAGATCGCCCATGCCGAGCCGGGCGACCTGAACAGTCTGGGCGCCATTTCCGGCGTCGGTCAGTCGAAACTGGATCGCTACGGCAAGGGCGTGCTGGAGGCGCTTGCCGCACTATAGCGGACGCCTTTCGACGTCATTCCGGGGCCAGAGGCGCGTCGTCGAAACGGCAGGCGCCCAGACCTGCCTCGGGTTCCGGGTTCGTCCTTCGGACGCCCCGG
Source organism: Brevundimonas sp. (assembly GCF_032017145.1). Lineage (GTDB taxonomy): Bacteria > Pseudomonadota > Alphaproteobacteria > Caulobacterales > Caulobacteraceae > Brevundimonas. The sequence continues at coordinate 5,711 of NZ_DALZQC010000072.1, read as the reverse complement.
AATGACGACTGTCGTGCCCGGGTCAGACTTCCGGCTTGGGCGGGGCGGTGATGACTTCGACGTTGTCGTTCAGCAGATAGGACAGTTCAGACAGGGCTGTGGCGCGGTCCGCCGGGCTGGCGGCGGCCTGAACGGCGGCGACCTTTTTCGGCATGTCCTCGGAAATGCCGCGCAGGATGCATTTCAGATCACCGTCGGTGCCGCGCTCCTTCAGGATCAGGTGGCCCTGCATGTCCAAGGCGGCCAGTTGTTCGGCCTGGGCCTTGAAGCCGGTGAAGGCCTGGCTGGTGAAGAAGGCGGCGTCGTCGGCGGCCTTGGCGGCGGCCCAGCCGTCCACCACGGCCTTCAGGCTGGTCGACCGCGAGATGATGTCGGCGAACAGCGGCTCGCCCGCCACCGAGATCGGCGCGCCGGCAACCGCCGCCGGCTGTTCGGCGGCCAGGGCGACGGCAGGATTGGACATCGCCAGGGCGATCGTGAGAGCAAGGCCGCAGGACATTGAGGTGACTTCCTGTTTCAGCGTCCGCTGGGACGTTGAACCTGAATACGCCCCAGCCGTAAACGAGTGTTTACCCTGTCATTCCCGATGGAGACGACGATGACCCGCGACGCCGCCTGGACCGCCTTCGACCAAGCCGCCGCCGAGGCCGCCTCTGCGCGGATCGTGGATCAGTTCGCCGCCGATCCCGACCGGCTGGGGCGGATGTCGGTCGAGGCGGCGGGGCTTTATGTCGATCTGTCGAAACAGAGCTGGACCCGCGCGGCCTTCGACGCCTGTCTGGACCTGGCGCGCGCCAGCGACATGGAGGGGCGTCGCGCGGCCCTGTTCGCCGGCGAGGCCGTCAATCTGACCGAAGGCCGGGCGGTGCTGCACCCCGCCCTGCGCGCCGCGCCGGGCGCCGGCTTCAGGGCCCTGGGGCAGCCGGTCTCGGCCGAGGTGGATGCGGTGCGGGCGGACATGAGGGCCTATGCCGAGGCTGTGCGGTCTGGCGCCGAGGCGGGCGCGACTGGAAGAAGGTTCGAGGCCATCGTCCATGTCGGCATCGGCGGATCGGACCTGGGGCCGCGCGTGGTCTGGGATGCGCTGCGTCCGCTGGACCCGGCCATCGACCTGCGGTTCGTGGCCAATATCGACCCGCGCGACATGGCCGAGGCCCTGACCGGCCTGGACCCCGAGACGACCCTGGTCGTGGTGGTGTCCAAGACCTTCACGACGCAAGAGACCCTGGCCAACGCCGAGGCGGCCAAGACCTGGCTGGCCGCTTTCCTGCCTTCTGAAGGCATGACAAAACACTTCATCGGGGTGACGGCGGCGCCGGATCGGGCGGCGGCCTTCGGCTGCGGCCGCACCTTCGCCTTCCGCGACTGGGTCGGCGGGCGCTATTCGCTGTGGTCGGCGGTCAGCCTGTCGTGCGCCATCGCCCTGGGCTGGGACGTGTTCGAACAGATGCTGGCCGGCGCCGCCGAGATGGACGATCATTTCGTCAAGGCGCCGCTGGAGCGGAACGCGCCGATCCTGCTGGCCCTGGCCCAGGTGTTCAACGTCGATGGGTTGAACCGCCCGGCGCGGACGGTCGCGCCCTATGCCCATGCGCTTCGCCGCCTGCCGTCCTTCCTGCAACAGCTGGAGATGGAATCGAACGGCAAGCGGGTGCACCGGGACGGAAGCCCCGTCACGCGCCAGACCTGCCCGGTGGTGTTCGGCGAACCCGGCACCAACGGTCAGCACGCCTTCTTCCAGCAGATCCATCAGGGGCCGGACGTCGTGCCGGCAGAGTTCGTGATCGTAGCCCGCACCCATGAGGACGCGCCGGAATCGCCGCTCTGGTCCAACGCCCTGGCGCAAGGGCAGGCCCTGATGCTGGGCAAGACGACCGAGGCGGCCAGGGCCGAAGGGCTGGCCCAGGGCTTGTCGGAGGAGGAGGCCGCGCGCCTGGCGCCTCACCGCACCTTCACCGGAAACCGCCCCTCGACGGCCATCGTCATGGACCGGCTGACGCCTCATACGCTGGGCGCCCTGCTGGCCTTCTATGAACACAAGACCTTCGTCGAGGGCGTGATCTGGGACATCAACAGCTTCGACCAATGGGGCGTCGAACTGGGCAAGGTGCTGGCCAAGGCCATCCTGAAGGACGTCGAAGCGGGCGGTCCGTCCGCCGACCTGGACCCGTCCACGGCGACCCTGATGACGCGCCTGATGGGCTGACGTGAAAAAGGCCCGACCGGGCGGTCGGGCCTTCAGCTCGATTTGACGATCGCTTACCAGCGACGGTCGTAGCGATAGTCGCGGCGGTCGTCCCGACGATAATCGCGGCGGTCGTAACGCGAATCGTAGCGGCGGCCGTCGTAGCGGTAGTCGTAGCCCGAGCGGCTGCGGTCGATGCCGTGCTCGCGCTCCCAGTGACCCTGGTTCCGGTAGCACTGGCCGCCGCGATAGTATTCGCAGCTGGAGCCGCGGTTCGAGGCCACCGCCCCCACCGCCGCGCCGGCCAGGGCGCCGCCGGCGATGTAGTTGCCGTCGCCGTTGCCATAGATGGCGCCGGCCAGGCCGCCCACCGCGGCGCCGATCAGGGCGTTGCGGCCGGTGTTGTCGCGGTCCCGCGACTGGGCCGAGGCGGGGGCCGCCATCATCGTCATGGCGACGACCGGGGCGGCGACGACGGCGGTGATCTTCAGCAGCTTGGACATTGTGGTCTCCTTGGCTTGCCGATCTGCGCTTCCGGGGCGGGAAGGCATCCAGCGTTGAGGGGTTTCTAACCCTCCCAAATTGAACGACCCCGGAGGTCGGCATTCATTTTCGGTTCATTTGTCACAGAGAATTCGCGCGGCGAGCGGGCGGCGCCGCTTGACGGTCGCACCGCCTCTGCCTAACTCCCGCTCGCGTTAGCACTCTCGCTGGTCGGCTGCCAAAGCGGCGATCGCGAGAGCGCCGCAAACCGTTTCAGAACGCCCCGATCCGGGGGTTTTAAGGGAGAAGTCCGATGGCGTTCCGTCCGCTCGGCGACCGCGTGCTGGTCAAGCGCGTTGAAGAAGAATCCAAGACCAAGGGTGGGATCATCATCCCCGACACCGCCAAGGAAAAGCCGCAGGAAGGCGAAGTCGTCTCCGTCGGCCCCGGCGCCCGCGACGACAAGGGCGTGGTCAACGCCCTAGAGCTGAAGGCCGGCGACCGCATCCTGTTCGGCAAGTGGTCGGGCACGGAAGTGAAGATCGACGGCGACGACCTGATCATCATGAAGGAATCCGACGTTCTGGGCGTGCTGTCCTAAGCACCCGCGTCGACGACCTTCTTCAATAAATCCTAGATAGGAGCAGCCCGCATGGCCGCTAAAATCGTACAGTTCAACACCGACGCCCGCGACAAGATGCTCAAGGGCGTCAACGTCCTGGCCAACGCCGTCAAGGTGACCCTGGGTCCCAAGGGCCGCAACGTCGTGATCCAGAAGTCCTTCGGGGCCCCGCGCTCGACCAAGGACGGCGTGTCGGTCGCCAAGGAAATCGAGCTGGAAGACGCCTTCGAGAACATGGGCGCCCAGATGATCCGCGAAGTCGCTTCGAAGACGAACGACAAGGCGGGCGACGGCACCACCACCGCAACCGTTCTGGCTCAGGCCATCGTGCAAGAGGGCCTGAAGGCCGTCGCCGCCGGCATGAACCCGATGGATCTGAAGCGCGGCATCGACAAGGCCGTCGGCCTGGTGCTGGAAGAGATCAAGACCAATTCCAAGCCGGTCTCCAACAACTCGGAAATCGCCCAGGTCGGCACCATCTCGGCCAACGGCGACTCGGAAATCGGTGAGCTGATCGCCCAGGCCATGGCCAAGGTCGGCAACGAAGGTGTGATCACCGTCGAAGAAGCCAAGACCGCCGACACCACCGTCGACGTCGTCGAAGGCATGCAGTTCGACCGCGGCTACCTGTCGCCCTACTTCATCACCAACGCCGACAAGATGGAGTCGGTGCTGGAAGAGCCGCTGATCCTGCTGTTCGAGAAGAAGCTGACCTCGCTGCAGGCCATGCTGCCGATCCTGGAAGCCGTGGTGCAGTCGGGCCGTCCGCTGCTGATCATCGCCGAGGACATCGAAGGCGAAGCCCTGGCGACCCTGGTCGTCAACAAGCTGCGCGGCGGCCTGCGCGTCGCCGCCGTCAAGGCTCCGGGCTTCGGCGACCGCCGCAAGGCCATGCTGGAAGACATCGCCATCCTGACGGGCGGCCAGGTCATCTCGGAAGACCTGGGCATCAAGCTGGAGAGCGTCACGCTGGACATGCTCGGCAAGGCCAAGAAGGTCTCGATCACCAAGGACGACACCACCATCGTGGAAGGCGTCGGCGGCAAGGAAGAGATCGAAGCCCGCGTGGCCCAGATCAAGCGCCAGATCGAAGACACCACGTCCGACTACGACAAGGAAAAGCTGCAGGAACGTCTGGCCAAGCTGGCCGGCGGCGTCGCGGTTCTGCGCGTCGGCGGTTCGACCGAAGTCGAAGTGAAGGAAAAGAAGGATCGCGTCGACGACGCCCTGAACGCCACGCGCGCCGCGGCTGACGAAGGCATCGTTCCCGGCGGCGGCATTGCGCTGCTGAAGGCGTCGAAGATCCTGGCCGAGGTCAAGGGCGACAACGCCGACCAGAACGCCGGCATCGCCATCATCCGTCGCGCCCTGCAGGCTCCGATCCGTCAGATCTCGGAAAACGCAGGCGTCGAAGGTTCGATCGTCGTCGGCAAGGTGCTGGAGAACGACCAGGCCTCGTTCGGCTTCAACGCCCAGACCGAAGAATACGGCGACCTGGTGCAGATGGGCGTCATCGACCCGGCCAAGGTCGTCCGCACGGCTCTGCAAGACGCCGCTTCGGTCGCCGGCATCCTGATCACGACGGAAGCCGCCGTCGCCGACGCCCCCAAGAAGTCGGGCGGCGCCGCCGCTCCCGACATGGGCGGCATGGGCGGCATGGGCGGCATGGACTTCTAAGTCCAGGCTGACCACTGCTGAAACGCAGAAGGGCGGGGCCGCAAGGCTCCGTCCTTTTCTGTTTGCGCCCCCTATGACGCGGGGAGGGATGCAACCTTCGGATACATAATGTCACGCACTGTGTCCCGGGCGCGCTTGCGGATTGGGGCCGCAATCGGGCAAGGCGTCGGGCTATGGATCCGTCCCTGTCGAACGTCCTGTCGAGCGCCGAGGTGCAGGCCTTCGCCTCGGGCTTTCCGGTCATGGTGGCGCACCTGATCGTGACCCTGCTGCTGCTGGCGGCGGGGGCGACGGTCTATGCGATGCTGACGCCGTGGAAAGAGGTGGCCCTGATCCGTCAGGGCAATACGGCGGCGGCCATCGCCTTTGCGGGCATATTGGTGGGGTTGGCCGTGCCGCTGGCGGTGTCGCTGGCGGTATCGACCTCGGTACGCGACATCGCCATCTGGGGCGTGGCGACCGTAGTGCTGCAGCTTCTGGCCTTCCGGGTCGTGGACCTGTTGCTGACCGGCCTGCCCGAACGCATCCGGCACGGAGAGATTTCGGCGGCGGTGGTGCTGCTGGGCGCCAAGCTGGCGACGGCGGTGATCCTGTCCGCCGCCCTGACCGGCTGATCGGCCGGGCGACGTCATGCAGTTTCCGCGCCTGCCGGACTGGGCCATCTACGGGGCGGTGGCGGCCGTCTTCCTGGCCGTGTCGCTGGGCCGGCGCGAGAACGCCGACGCCCCGCCCGCGCCGGCGGCG
>NZ_DALZQC010000071.1:0-18323 GCF_032017145.1 Brevundimonas sp. | reverse complement strand
GGGCGCGACGACGGCGCCCGCCCCCAGAGCCAGCAGGGTCCGACGCGGCAGGCGGGGTGCGGTCATCGCCGCTCCCCTTCCGTCGTGGTCTGAACCCCGCCGCGCACATTGCGCTGGGTGATCAGGCGAACGTCCTCCAGCACATTGCCGGGCGCCCCGTCGGTCGAGACGGCCAGGGCGATGCTGTTGCGGCCGCGCGCGTTCAATATGCCTTCCGGCAGGGTGAAGACCCGTTGCGGCCCGACGTTGGCGATGAACTGGCCCATGTGCCAGCCATTGACGAAGATCAGCACGCGATAGGCGGTGTCCGAGCGCGGCGTGTCGATGTCGCCGAACGCCAGGGCGATTGAGGCGTCCTGACCCTGGGGCACATTCAGGTCGAAGTTGGTGCGATACCAGGTCACGCCCGGCTGAAGCGGCTGACCGATCATGGCGGCGCTCCAGCCCGTATCGTCGAACTGCGGCAGGTGCCAGCCGTTCCGCTCGCCGAACAGGCCGCCGTTGTTGGCGACGCCGCGCACGGTGTCGGTGAAGTCCTCGCCGCCCTGACGGCCCTGGATCTTCCAGACGACCGGCACGGAGAGCCCGGCCCGCTGCGGGGTCCGACCGAGGCCGAGACCAGGCCGCGCGCCTCCTTGTGGAAGTCGTTGGCGTCCAGATTCCAGTTGTGGCCGTTGTTGCGCACCATGACCGACAGGACGTGCGGACCCGGCGTGCGGGCCGCGGCGGGCAGGGCGAAGCGCGCCAGTCCCGTGGTGATCGGGCGCGGCATGCCGGTGGGCAGTTCGTCCTGACCGACCAGTTCGCCATCCAGGAACAGCTGCAGCATGCCGGCGCCGCCTGCGCCATAGAACAGCTCGATCGTCTCGGCGTTCGGACCGCCCTCAAAACGGCCACGATACCAGACGTCGCCTTCATGGAAGCCATAGGCGTCCATCAGCATATTGGGCTGGCCGTCGGGGCGCAGGGTGTTGCTGGCGTAGGCGCGGTTGTCGATGGCCTGCCAGTCGCGGTCGTCGAAGTCTGGCTTCGCCTCGGGCGATCCGGGGGCCGCGCGCCAGTTCGTAAGCGCAGGCAGGGTGAAATCGGCCGGGCCGGGCAGGGCGGACCGGGCTTCCAGTCCGCCAGAGGCCGTGGTGCGGGTGGCGATGGTCGCGCCGTTCCAACGAACCGAACGCACCGGCTGGGACGACCACAACTCCAGCGGCGTCGCCTCGCGCGTGTCGCCGGTCAGCATCAGTTGGCCGCGCTCGATGCGGGCGTGACGCAGCAGGGCCGGGCCGCGCACCAGGACATCGCCCTGGCGCCAGAAGCGGGCGGCTTCCTTTTCTTCGCCGATCAACAGCAGAAGGTCGGGACGACCGCCGCCGCTGATCTTCACACGGGCCAGACCCTGGTGGGCGTAGTCCAGCTTCAGGTCGCCGGTCGCCGCATCGAAGCTTGAGCGAACCTGCCCCTCCAGCACCGTCACGGTCGGGGCCGAGTCGAAGCGCAGCACGGTCTGACCGGGTTCGTCCTTGCGACCGTACATCAACACGACTGGCTGACGCGCAGAGGGCAGGACCGCCTGCACCTCGGACGTCGAATAGACCAGCCGCTGACCGGCCAGATCGACCCCGGCGACCAGCCATTTGGCGTCGAACCCGTTCAACATCATCGGCACGACATAGCGGCCGTCGGGCAGGCTGGCGGTGACGGTGAAGTCGTCGTTCGTCTGGCCGTTCGACGGCTTGTGCGTGACCAGCAGGAAGCGGGCGTCCGTCTCCGGGCTGCGGTTATGATAGACTTGGATGTTCGGCGACGAAATCTCGACCGGCCCGGCGGGGATCATGCCGGCCAGATCGGGCACCGACTCCAGCAGGCCCGCCAGCTGCTTCATCTCCTCGGCCTTAGGGCGTATCTCGCGCGCCTCCGAGATGGCCGCGCCATAGTCGTAGCTGGTGAAGACCACGGGCGCCGCCAGCCAGCCCCAGCTGGCGCCGCCAAAGCCGACATAGATGCTTTGCAGCGTGATGCCGTTGGCCAGGTTCACGCCGTAGAAGACGCGCTGGAACCGCTCGCCGCGCTGGCGGGCGTTGCACTCGTATCCGCCGTTGGAGCCCCAATAGTCGAACCAGCCGCCGCCGATCTCGGCCATGAAGCCGGGGGTCGAAGGCGAGGCCGAGGCGCCGCCCTTGGCGCCGCCCGGACCATAGAAGCCCCAGTCGGGGGCCGCCGCGCCGCGCGTGACTTGGCCGCCCACGGTGCAGGTGCCGCCGGGATAGCCGTCGAAGGCGTAGAGATCGACCGGACCGTGCACCACCTTGTCGACGGGCGAGGTCTCGGGCGCCCAATAGCCGTTGCGGCCCTGGTCGTTATGGAAGATCGGCACATTGATGCCGTCCGCCCGCGCCTTGGCGTACAGATGGTCCATGTAGCGGCGGTGGGCAGGCGTGGTCAGCGCCAGCTCGTTCTCGATCTGGTAGAGGATGACCGAGCCCTGGTTGCCCTGGCCGTCGCCGTTGATCTGATGGCGGGCGATGATGGCGTTGATCTGGGTCATCCACTCGTCGGCGGCGGCCAGATAGTCGGGCGAATCCGTGCGCGAGGGCGCGCGCTGATTGACCAGCCAGCCGGGGAAGCCGCCGCGCGTCAGTTCAGCGTTGGCGTAGGGGCCGGGCCGGACGATGACATACAGGCCCTCTTCCTCGGACATCTTCAGCAGAAGATCCAGGTCGCGGATGCCCGTGAAGTCGTAAACCCCCTGTTTGGGACTATGGTAGCCCCAGTCGAAATAGAAGGCGACGGTGTTGAACCCGCTGGCCTTCATCTTCTGCAGCACATCGCGCCACAGCTCGGGGCTGGGCAGGCGGAAGGGGTGCATTTCGCTGGACCAGATGACCAGGCGCTTGCCGTCGATCATCAGGGACCGGGCGTCGTAGGAGACGCGGCCGAAGGTCTGGGCGGGGGCGGTGAAATCGGCGGTGGCCTGGGCCGTCTGGGCGACGGCGGTCGAGGCTTGAACCAGCGGGGCGGCGGCGACGGCGGCCGCGAGGAGAAGCGCGCGCATCAGGCTTGATGGAACATCAGTTGCAGGGGCCATTCGCGCGGCTGGTCGCCGGGCAGGACCTCCATCAGCGGCGCCATATGCGTCCACCATTTCTTCATCAGCGGATGGTTGGGCAGATCGTCCAGCGTGTGGCCCTCGGCGCGGCGCAGAACCGCGAACAGGGACAGGGTCTCTTCATCCAGGAAGATCGAATAGTCGCTGACGCCGCTGGCGGTCAGCAGTTCCGCCAGTTCGGGCCAGATGGCGTCGTGGCGCGCCTTGTATTCCTGGACCGCGCCGGGCTTCAGCTGCATGCGGAAGGCGTGAAGCGAACTCATGATTCCTCCAGTTCCGATTATTCGGTATTCTGTTTCATCATTTGGTAGTTGGTCCGGCCGCGCGCGTCAAACGCTTCGCAGCGCGGTCAATCGCCGCGCGGGCGTTCCGGGCTTGCCGACAGGCTTGGAGCGATGTCGGTCTCGGCCATCGGCGGGGCGTCGGGCGTGAAGGTGCGGAAATCGGGCGCGATGTGCGCCGCCAGATCGGGCGCCTTTTCGGCGAGTTCAGCCGCGACGGCGCGGACCAGCAGCCAGGCGCCGGCATTGTCGTGATGGGTGCGGTCCGCGCCGCCGTCGTTGAACAGGCTCGCCGCCCGATCCGGGCCCAGCGCCTCATAGATGCGGCGGGATGCGTCGTTCAGGTCGATCAGCAGCACGTCCTCTTCGCGCGCGACCTTGCGCGCCGCCTCGGCATAGGCGCCCAGGGTGTCCTGGATGCGCCCGTCGCGGAAGTTGCGTCGCTCGGGCGAGGTCACCAGGACCGGGTGAGCGCCGCGTCGCTTCGCCTCGGCGATGAAGACCTTCAGATAGGCGGGATAGGTGGTCTCGGGGTCCACATAGGTCTGAGGCCACTGGGTCTTCTGATCATTGTGGCCGAACTGGATCAGCAGCCAGTCCCCGGCCTTCAGCGTGGTCAGGATCTTGGCCAGGCGCAGTTCGCTGATGAAGGATTTCAGCGTCTCTCCCGACTGGGCATGGTTGGCCACGCCGATGTCGGGCCCGAGCAGGGCGGGCAGCATCTGGCCCCAGCTGGCCGCCGGTTCCGACGGCTGGTCGGTGACGGTGGAATCCCCCGCCAGATAGATTACGGGCGCCTCGACCGGCGCGATGTCGATGGCGGCGACCTGCGGATGCCCCAGAAACTCCAGCGTCAGCCGGTCGTCCCAGGTGCGTGAGGCGATCTCCTGCGGCGTCAGCACGACCGACGATCCGCCTGGCGCATTGGCGGGCGGCGGGGGCAGGGCGGGACCGCGTACGGGAACGATGAAGCTGCGGGTCTGATAGGCGCCGGGCGCGGTGACGATGTCGCGCGCCATCAGCCGCCGGGCCTCGGCCTTGACCGTGGTGCGCCCAGCCTGGGCGCCGCCGAAGCGGACGGTCACGCGATAGAGGCCCTCGGGGACCGCCGCCGAGAAGACGTAACCGTCCGGGGTCGCCTGTGGCTCGAAGCCGTAACCGCCCGGCTGATAGGTCTGGCTGGGCTGGACCGCGATCCGATCCGGCGCGGTCGGCTGGGGCGCCAGGTCGAAACGCCAGGTCGATATCGTCGCCGCCATCAGGATCGCCGTCAGCATCGGGGTGTCTCTTTAGTGAGGAGGGGGCGGCCTCAGCGCCGGATGTCGAACCCGCTATCGCCCATGGCGGCCTGAACCTGGTCGGCGGTGAACAGGTTGAAGTCGCCGGGGACGGAGTGTTTCAGCCCGGCGGCGGCCAGGCCGAAGTCCAGGGCCTTCTGGTCGGCCCAGCCGCTCCACAGGCCGAACAGCACGCCAGAGGCGAAGGCGTCGCCGCCGCCGACGCGGTCGATGACGCCGGTCAGGTGGATGGCTTCGGCATGGGTCTCGATGATGCTGTCGCCGTCGCGGGTCAGCATGACCGCCGACAGGGCCTGGTCGGCGACGCTGTCCTGAACCCGCAGGGTGCAGGCGATGCGCTGAAGGCGGGGAAAGGCGGCGAAGGCGGCGGCGGCGGCCTGACGGCGGCGTATCGCAGGGTCGGGGCTGTCGAAGCTGGTCTTCAGCACCAAGGCGAAGTCGCGGTCGTCGGCGAAGGCGACGGTCGCGCCCGCCAGCATCTTGCCCAGGGTCTCCGGCGGATCGCCGTCCCACTGCTCCCACAGCTTGCCGCGGAAGTTGCCGTCATAGCTGACCTTGACGCCCTTCTTGACCGCCGCCTCGATGATGGCGACGGCGGCGGCGGAGCCGTTGGGGCCGGTCGCGGGCGTCACGCCCGAGGCGTGCAGCCATTCGACGCCGTCCAGCAGCCGGTCCCAGTCGAGGGCCGTGTTCACATGCTCGACGAAGGCCGAACCGGCGCGGTCATAGAGGACTTCGGACGGACGCCGCACCGCGCCCGGGGTCAGGAAATACAGGCCCATCCGTCCGGGCGTGAAGACTATGGGGGTGGTGTCGACGCCATGCTTTCGCACCTCGTCGCGGGCGGCGTGGCCGAGCGCATTGTCCGGCAGGACCGTCGCCATCCGCGTCGGCGCGCCGAACCGGGCCAGGGCCACGGCGACATTGGCCTCGGCCCCGCCCGGACGCACGGTCAGGGCGGGGGACTGCAGCAGCAGTTCGTTCTGGTTGGGCGACAGCCGCAGCAGCATCTCGCCGAAGCAGAGGATGTGTCTGGATGAGGCGTTCTGGGACATGGGACTAACCGCAGCGGGACCGAATTTGCACTGTGCCTGATGGCGAGGCGAGGGCGAACGCCTTCAGTCTTTATGTCGTCATCCTCGGGCTTGTCCCGAGGATGACGATTTCCCGATCAGCGCGCCTGCCAGCCGCCGTCTACGGGCAGGATGGCGCCCTGGACATAGTCGGAGGCTCGGCTGGCCAGAAAGACGGCGGCGCCGCCCAGGTCCGAAGGCTGGCCCCAGCGACCGGCGGGGATGCGGCCAAGGATCTCGGCCGACCGCACCGGGTCCTCGCGCAGGGCCTGGGTGTTGGCCGTGGCGAAATAGCCGGGGGCGATGGCGTTGGCGGTGATGCCGTGCGGCGCCCATTCGTTGGCCATCAGCTTGGTCAGACCCGCCACGCCCGACTTGGACGCGGTGTAGGACGGCACGCGGATGCCGCCCTGGAAGGACAGCATGGAGGCGATGTTGATGATCTTGCCGCCGTCGCCCTGTTTGATGAAATGGCGCGCGACCGCCTGGCTCATGAAGAAGACGGTCTTCAGATTGATGTTCATCACCAGATCCCAGTCGGCCTCGGTGAAGTCCACCGCGTCGGCGCGGCGGATCAGGCCGGCGTTGTTCACCAGAATGTCGATCCGGCCCATGGCGGCCAGCGCCTCGGCCAGAACCCGCTCGACCGGCTCGATCGAGGTCAGGTCGGCGCTGACGGCGTGGGCGCGGCGGCCCATGGCCTGAACCTGGGCGACCGTATCGTCGGAATCGGACAGGGCGACCGAGACGATGTCGGCCCCGGCCTCGGCCAGGGCCAGGGCGATGCCCTGACCCAGACCCGTGTTGCCGCCCGTGACCAGGGCGACCTTGCCGGTCAGATCGAACGGATTGCTCATGGTGTTTACTCCCTGGTCCTGCTCAGCGCAGCTGGCAGATGTCGAGCTTGTGCATGTCGGTGTAGTCGAGGTTCTCGCCGCCCATGCCCCAGATGAAGGTGTAGTTGGACGTGCCCGAGCCCATGTGGATCGACCACGGGGGGCTGATGACGGCCTCGCCGTCGGCCACGACGATGTGGCGGGCGTTGTCCGGCTCTCCCATGAAGTGGAAGACGCGGTCGTTCTCGCCCAGGCCGAAGTAGAGGTAGGCTTCCGAACGGCGGTCATGCAGGTGCGGCGGCATGGTGTTCCACACCGAGCCGGGCTTCAGCACGGTCACGCCCAGCAACAGTTGGCAGGACTTCACCTTGGCCGGGACGATGTACTGATAGATGGTGCGCTCGTTGGAGGTCTCCAGCGACCCCATCTCCAGCGGCACGGCCTCGTCGATCGAAATCTTGGTCAGATCGTAGCGGGCGTGGGCCGGCGTGGCGACCAGATAGAATCGGGCCGGCTCGGCGCTGTCCTTCGACGCGAAGGTCACTTCGGTCGACCCCAGCGGCACATAGAGGCCGTCGCGGAAGGCCAGTTCGATGGTCTCGCCATCGACCGTCACCGAACCGGCGCCGCCGATATTGACCACGCCCAGTTCGCGGGCGTGCAGGAAGGGCTTGCCCGCCAGGGACGGCGGCTCGGAATGGCTGGGCAGGCCCAGGGCGCCGTCGACCGGCATCGCCCCGCCCAGCACCATCCGCTCGTTGTGGGAATAGTTCAGGCTGACCTTGCCCGGCGTGAACAGGCCGCCGACCAGATAGCGATCCCGCAGCTGCTGGTTCGTTGCGCCCTCCATCATGTCCGGGTGGGTGGCCTGATAAATCTTGTCGTACATCGGATCGGACATGGTCTGGGTCTCGCACAGGTTTGAGGGCCGAGGCGTCTGAGGGCGACGGTCGATCCCGAGGCTATCTTGAGAGCCGGCGCCTCGCCTTGACGAGGCATATCGGCTCACATAATGAGAGAGCTATATAAAAAATGGGACGGCGATACCAGTCGCCGTTTCAAGGAATGGGGTGGAAACTGTCGGGGACGCCGAAGGCGCGCGAGACGGCCGGGGGCTGTCGCGCCGGCGGACGAACCCGCCTGCCGACACCCGATGTTGTCTGAGCGACGGCGCCTCGGCGCCTTGGGAATACGTCATGCCGAATCTGATCCACGACCTACCTTACGCCGACGTCCGCGACGCCATCGCCCGCCTGATGGACAATCTGGTGAACATCAAGGACGACACGGGCGAGTTCCTGCTGCGTCTGGACGACGGTCGCGTCATCGACACCAAGGGCTGGAACGACTGGGAGTGGACCCACGGCATCGGCCTGTACGGCATCTACAAGCTGTATGAGCAGACCAATGATCCGGCGGCGCTGGACATCATGCTGAACTGGTTCCGCGACCGCTTCTCCGCCGGAACCCCGACCAAGAACATCAACACCGTCTCGCCCTTCCTGACCCTGGCCTATCTGTACGAACAGACGGGCGACCAGACCTTCATCCCCTATCTGGATACATGGGCCGAATGGCTGATGGACGGTCTGCCCCGCACCGAGGAGGATGGGTTCCAGCACATCGTCTTCAACGATGAGAACCCGCAGGAACTGTGGGACGACACTCTGATGATGAGCGTCCTGCCGCTGGCCAAGATCGGCCTGGTGCTGGATCGCCCGCACTATGTCGAGGAAGCCAAGAAGCAGTTCCTGATCCACATCAAATATCTGTTCGACCGCAAGACCGGCCTGTGGTTCCACGGCTGGACCTTCCTGGGGCGGCACAATTTCGCCGACGCCCTGTGGGCGCGCGGAAACTGCTGGGTCACCATCGCCATCCCCGAGTTCATCGAACTGCTGGACCTGCCGCCCGAGGACAGCCTGCGCCGCTTCCTGATCGAGACGCTGGAGGCCCAGGTGAAGGCTCTGGCCGAACATCAGGACGAGAGCGGCCTGTGGCGCACCCTGATCCCCGATCAGGACAGCTATCTGGAGGCCTCGGCGACCGCCGGCTTCGCCTACGGCATCCTGAAGGCTGTACGAAAACGCTACATCGGCGCCGAATACGCCCCGATGGCGCTGAAGGCGGTCAAGGGCGTGCTGGCCAATATCTCCGACGACGGCGAACTGCAGCAGGTCTCGTTCGGCACGCCGGTCTTCGACGATTTGCAGGGCTACAAGGACATTCCCCTGACCTCCATGCCCTACGGCCAGTCCCTGGCGATCCTGTGCCTGGGTGAATTCCTGCGTCAGTACATCTGACGCGCCGCGGTCTGGAGAAGCCGAGATGACGTCCACGGAACCGTCCGTCCGCACCCCGCGCTGGTACAACTATTGGGGCTGGGGTTCCGGCGATATGCTGGGGGCGGGCGCCCAGGCGGTGATCACCGGCTGGCTGTTCTACTTCTTCACGACCTTTTGCGATCTGACGCCGGTTCAAGCGGGCCTGATCCTGGGCCTGCCGCGCCTGCTGGAGGCCATCACCTGTCCTCTGATCGGCTATGTGTCGGACAATCTGCGCCACACCTGGATCGGCAGGACGGTGGGGCGGCGCAAGATCTTCCTTCTGATCACCATTCCGCTGCTGCCCAGCTTCGCCCTGATCTTCATCAGCGGCCAGACCTTCGTCTATTATCTGACGACCTTCATCTTCTTCGAGCTGCTGTACACGATGTTTCTCATTCCCTGGGAAACGCTCGCGGCCGAGATGACCAAGGATTACAAGGAGAAGGCCAAGTTTGCGGGCGCGCGCATGCTGGTGGCCCAAAGCTCGGCCATCCTGGCATCCTATCTGCCGACCCTGATCATCAACAACTTCGGCGGTCGGGATTCGGCCCAAACCTTCCTGATCATGGCGACAATCTTCGGCCTGCTGTTCAGCGCCGTTGTGATCCTGGTCGTGATCTTCACCTGGGAGCGCCCGTTCACGGATGCGGAGAAGGCGGTGAAGGCCGATCCGCCCAGCCTGCGCAAGGCGCTGCTGATCCCGGTGAACATGTTCCGCGACCTGTTCTCGACCCTGCGCATCCGGGCCTTCCGCCAGCATCTGTCGATCTATCTGGGCGGCTATATCTCTCAGGACATCTTCAACACCGCGTTTCCGATCTTCGTGGCGACCGTGATGCTGGGCGCGACGGTGATGATCTCGCAGATGATGACGGCCATGTATGTCGCCCAGCTGATCTCCGTGATGGTGGCGATCCATCTGGTCATCCGCATCGGGCCGGTGATCGCCTATCGGATCGCGGCGGGTTTCTTCACCGCCGCCCTGATGCTGTTGCTGATCTTCTACTTCGTGCGGCCGACGGTCGGGGGGCAGGATCTGTTCGCCCTGGTCAATCCGATGTCGGGCGGGTTCAACCTGGGCGCCGCCTTCTGGCTGCTGGGGCCGATCGTCCTGGCGGGGCTGGGGCGCGGCACGCTGAACTTCGTGCCCTGGTCGGTCTACAACTATCTGCCGGACGTCGACGAGGCGGTCACGGGTCAGCGTCGCGAGGGCATCTTCGCGGGCGTCATGACCCTGGTGCGCAAGGTGGCCCAGTCCGGGGCCATCATCCTGACCGGCTGGATCATCGAGACTGGCGGCTATGTCTCGCCCAAGGCTGCGGCGGCGGGGGCTGTGGTCGTGCAGACGCCGGGGGCGGTGGCCACGGTGGCCGGGCTGCTGGTCGCCGGCCCGATCCTGGTCATGGCGGCGGGCGCGATTCTGTCCTGGTCCTTCCGTCTGGACCAACCCAGCCACAAGGTGCTGATGAGCGAGATCGACCGTCTACGCGCCGGAGAGACCGAACCGTCCAGCCCGGAAGCCAGGCGGATCGTCGAGAGCCTGACGGGCTGGAAATACGACCGCCTGTGGGGACGCAACCGCCTGGTCTGACTGGAAAATCCTCGGCGCTTCTCGCCCATTTCCCAAAATATGAAATAGCAAATTCATATTTGGCACAAATCGGCAGCGGTGCTATAGGTGGTCTCGCAACGATAATCCGAGTCCGCAAAGGACCGCGTGCAGGAGGGAAGCGTGAATGGCCGCGTCTTCGCGTCCGGCGTCGATGGACGCCGGCCGGAGCGCCAGCCGCAGATGATTTGCGGGCGTCGCAACGCCCGCCCCACAGCCTTCACACCATGCGCCGCCGGGGGGCGGCCGCGAGGGCGTCGCCAAACAATAAGGCCATAGGCCGCAGGAGGAACTTCAGTGACGACACAGTCGAACGGGCGATGGGCTCGCCGCTTCATGTACACCACCGGCGCCGCCGCCCTGGTGCTGGCGTCCGCCGGCGCGGCGAACGCCCAGCAGACGACGGGAACCCAGGCGTCGGACGCTCCGGTTTCGACCGTCGATGAAGTCGTGGTGGTCGGCACCCGTTCCAGCCTTCAGTCGGCCATGAACCGCAAGCGGTCGGCCAGCACCGTGTCGGACTCCATCGTCGCCGACGACATCGGCCAGTTCCCCGACAAGAACGTGGGCGAGGCCCTGGGCCGCATCACGGGTGTGCAGCTGTCGCGTGATTTCGGCGAAGGCAACGCCGTGTCCATCCGCGGCGTCGAGCCAGACCTGAACCGGGTCGAGATCAACGGCGTCAGCGTCCTGTCCACGGCGGGGAACCTGAGCGTCTATGGCGGCGGCGGCCGGTCCAACGACTTCCGCGAACTGCCGGCCGAGATCGTAAAGTCGATCGACGTGTTCAAGGGCTTCACCTCCGACATGACCGAGGGCGCCATCGGCGGCACGGTGTCGGTGCAAACCCGCCGTCCGCTTGACTTCCGCAAGCCCACCTTCTCCATGAGCGTGGCGGGCCAGAAGCTGGACACCCTGCCGGACTGGACGCCGCGCGCCAGCTTCTTTGGCGCGACGCAGTTGCTGGATGGTCGCCTGGGTCTGATGGCCAACGTCACCTATGACAGCGTCCAGACGCGCGGCGACTTTTATGATGGCCATTCTTGGGCCCGATTGGCCGACTTCGACAGATCGCCGGAAAAGACCGCGAACTACTATAATCCTGATTACAGCCAGGCGGTGAATGAATACATCGCCGCCATCGGGACGGAAGCGGGCTGCGCGACCATCGCGACGCCGGACGCGAGCGCTCTGACGACAAGTCAGGCGCGGACGGCCTGCCAAAGCCAGTGGTATGACTATAACCCTCGGGTTCCGCGCTATCGCGTCTGGACGCGTGAGGACGAACGCATGTCGGGCGAATTCACCGCCGAATACAAGTTCGCCGAAAATCTTCGTGGGTTTGTCACCTATCAGACGAACACGCGAAAGCAGCAGTTGAATGACATAAACTACGGCACTGACTTCACGTCATTGGATCGACTGAACAACATGGTCGGCACGACTTGTCCACGCGTAAATGCGACGACCGCCAGAGACGTGCCGGGCGTTGTTGTGGATGCGAACCACAATGTCATTCAGTACACTGTCGGCAACTGCGTGGGGACGAACGGTCGGGGGGGCGATTCCGCCTTCAGCATCTCTTCGCGTGATTTCCGCTACCAGGCGGATTCTGATTACATCACCTATGGACTGAAGTGGTACAATGACCGCTTCAAAGTCGATTTCCTGGGCGCCAACGCCAAGAGCGAGACCCTTAGCCAGACGAACAATGTCTCGGTCAGCTTCAATACCCCCGGCATGGTGGTCAAGCTGGAGCCCGGCACTTCGGCGCCGACCTTCACCTTTGCGCCCGGCTTCTCTCCATCTGACGCGGCTGCGGTCAGCCAGTACCAGATTCAGTACCGCCCCTCACAGGCGTCAAACAAAGAAGACCAGTATAAGCTGGACGTGGACTTCGATCCGCGCACGACCTTCCTGACCAACATCAAGTTCGGCGGCCGCTATTCCCAGGCCCAGGCCCAGGGATACGGATATGGCGGCTTCATCATCGACCCCGGTGCGAACCCGCTCTTACCGAACGATGACATCGTCATCTACGCGAATTCGATCAACTCGACAGCGCGGGTCATTGATAGCGCGACGGTGGATCAGACTTCGCCGCTGTACGGCAACCCTTATCAAACCAACTACTGGAACACGACCGAGGACTGGTCGCGCGCCTTCTCCAACTCGATTTTCGCTTCGGCCATGACGCCTCTGCCGTCTGACTTCCATTACGGCGGCGGATCTCTGCCATCGAACTGGATGTATCCAGACTTCAACACGATCGCCCAGCATCTGGATACGAGCCACTTCAATCTGGACAACCTGTATTCCGGCGTCGGCAACGACGGAAAGACCTATGATCAAATCCCGTACCGGGTGAAGGAGAAGACGGATTCGCAGTACGTCCGTCTGGATTGGGCGCTGCCTATCTTCGGACTGGATCTGGTCGGTAATCTGGGGCTGCGCCGCGTCTATACGCAGACCACGACGGCTGGCAGCTACAAGCGCAACGAAACGCGCCGGAACGATGACACCAATGTCGTTTCGACGGGGACTGTGTCCAACAGCCTGGTCGAGTACACGCGCGATTACACAAAGTGGCTGCCCAGCTTCAACGTCAATGCTTGGCTTATAGACAACAAGCTGAGCATGCGGGTGGGTTACGCCAAGCTGATGGCCCGTCCTCTGTATAATTTCCTGATCCCGGACATGACCTGCACCATCAATTACGCCAACGACGGCACGGCGGAAGATGGTCCGGACAGCTGCTCCGCCGGGAATCCCGAACTGAGGCCCTATGAGGCGGCGCAGTACGACCTGTCCTTCGAATGGTATCCGAACCGCGACACCCAGTTCTCGGCCGGCTTCTTCTACAAGGACATTCAGACCTTCTATATTCCGTCGCGCACCAGCCTGGGCCAGAAAGACGTGTTCGGTGATGGCGTCCTTTATAACTACAACAGCTTCATCAACGGCGAAGGCGCCAAGATCTCCGGCGTCGAACTGACGGCCAAGACCGCCTTCACCTTCCTGCCGGGTCTGCTGTCGGGCTTCGGCGCCGACGTGAACTACACCTATCAGGATGCATCGGACGTCGGTGTCTACAGCAAGCTAGACGGTTCGGAGCTAACCTATCCCGGCCTGTCCAACACCAGCTACAATGCGACCCTGTGGTATGAGCGCGGTCCGATCAATGCGCGCCTGGCCTACAACTATCGCTCGGAGTATCTGGTCACGGCCGCCGATCAATCGGGCAATCCGATCATCAAGGAGCCGACCGGCTATCTGGACGGCAAGATTTCGTGGAAGCCGGGCCTGAAGGGGCTGACCCTGTTCGCGGAAGGCAAGAACCTGACCGAGGAGGATGAAAGCACCTACGCAGGCGACATCCGCCTGATCAATACGGGGTACTCGGGCCGTCGCTTCTTCCTGGGCGCGACCTACAAATACTGATCATCTCGGTGATCACGGCCGTCGCCCCAGAGGGCGGCGGCCGTTTTTCTTTCAGTGCGTAAAGCGCCGCTGGGGCGGCGGGAGTCGAACATGTCGTTCCAACCTTCACGGCGTCACCTGCTGATGGGCGCCGTCTCTCTCGCCGCCGCCCAGGCCGTGTCGGGCAATGCTCTTGCCGCGCCCCGTCGCGGCGCGCCTGCGACGCCGTTGCGCTGGCTGGAGGGGCACAAGCCGGCCCGGCTGGAGGGGACGACTTTCGGCGTGCCCTGGCCGCGCGGCGCCCTTCGTCCCAACCAGGCGTTCAGCATCCGCGACGGATCGGGCCGTGCAACGTCAGCCCAGTCCTGGCCGATCGCCTATTGGCCGGACGGCTCGCTGAAATGGTCGGCCCATGCGGTGACCGGCGATGCGGCGCTGGACGGTCTGACGCTGGCGCCCGGCGCCTCGCCTGCGCCCGCCAAGCCCGTGCGGGTCGCCGATCAGGGCCAGCAGATCGTCGTCACGGTCGGCGATCTGGAATGGCGTGTGCCGAAGTCGGGCGACGCCCTGGTTTCCGGCGCGACGCGCGGCGGCCGTTCGGTCGTCGGCAAGCTGTCCCTGGTCGCCCTGTCGCAGGACAAGCCCGAACTGGAAGAGGGTGGGGCGGTCAAATCCTCGCGCTACGGCGTCCGCATCCGTCAGGCCGTGGTCGAACAGTCCGGCCCCGTTCGCGCGGTGATCAAGCTGGACGGCGTTCACACAGATGGGACGCGCGAGTGGCTGCCGGTCTCGGTGCGGCTGTATTTCTACGCCGGGTCCGACAGCGTGCGGATCGTTCACAGCTTCATCTTCGACGGCGATCCGAAGGCCGACTTCATCCGCGGGCTGGGCGTCGTCGCCGACACTCCCATGACCGATGAAAGCTATAACCGCCACATCCGTTTCGCCGGAGAGGGCGAGGGGGTGTGGGGCGAGGCGGTGCGGACCCTGACGGGCCTTCGCACGCGCGCCAACCCGACCCCCGCCGTGCGTCAGGCCCAGATCGAGGGGCGGGCGGTGGCCTTCGCCGACCTGCCCGACATCCTGAAGAACGACGGCCTGCAGTGGGTGCCGGAGTGGGGCGATTTCAGCTTCAGCCAGCTGTCGCCCGACGGCTTCACCCTGCGCAAGCGGACCAGCGAGGGCCATGCCTGGATCGATTCCAATGCGGGCAGGCGCAGCCGGGGGCTGGCCTATGTCGGCGGCGCCTCGGGCGGGGTCGCCCTGGGGCTGAAGGACTTCTGGCAACGCGCGCCTGTCGCTCTGGACATCCGCAACGCCCACACCGACATGGCGCAACTGACGGCCTGGATGTGGTCGCCGGAGGCCCCGGCCATGGACCTGCGCCCCTATCGCAGCGCCAACGGCATGGACACGACGGCCGAGGAACTGGTCGGGCTGGACATCACCTATGAGGATTATGAGGCCGGCTGGGACGACGCCCACGGCATCGCCCGCACCTCGGAGCTGACCCTGTGGGCCCTGGGCGGGACGCCCTCGCACGCGGACTTCTCGGCCATGGCCGAACAGATCGCCGATCCGGCGCGCCTGACGGTCGAACCGGCGCGGATGCATAGGGCGGGCGTGTTCGGCGACTGGTCACTGCCCGATGCGTCCACGCCCATCCGCGCGGCGTTGGAAGGGCGGCTGACCCATCTGGTGGACCACTATATCCGGGAGGTCGATCAGCGGCGCTGGTACGGCTTCTGGTCCTATGGCGACGTCATGCACACCTATGACCCGGATCGCCACATGTGGCGCTACGACGTCGGCGGCTATGCCTGGGACAACTCCGAGCTTTCGACCGACCTGTGGCTGTGGACCAGCTATCTGCGGACGGGCCGCGCCGATGTGTTCAAGCTGGCCGAGGCCATGACGCGCCACACAGGCGAGGTGGACGTCTATCACCTGGGCAGGTTCAGGGGCTTCGGCACGCGCCACGGGGTGCAGCACTGGTCGGATTCGTCCAAACAGCCGCGCGTCTCGAACGTCGCCTATCGCCGCATCTACTATTTCCTGACGGCGGACGAGCGGGTCGGGGATTTGATGCGCGAACTGAACGAGTCGGACTATGCGCTCCAGAACGTCGACATTTCGCGCAAGCTGCCGCCCGCGCCGGGCCGCGCCGTGCCCGAGGGGCAGGTGGTGTCCGGCTTCGGCACCTCATGGGGCGCCTTCATCTCGGCCTGGCTGACGGAATGGGAGCGGACGGGCGACCGCCGCTGGCGCGACCGGATCGTCAACGGCATGACCACCATCGGGGGCATGAAGCGCCGCTGGTTCGCCGGAGAGGCGCCGTTCGATCTGGCCACCGGCCGCTATCAGGGGCAGGGCGATTATGTCGCCGTGTCGCATCTGAACGCCGTCTTTGGCGTGGCGGAGATGAACGCCGAACTGCTGGACCTGCTGGATGTGCCGTCCTATCGCGCCGCCTGGCTGGAATATTGCCGCTACTACAATGCCCCGGACAACGAGATCGCGGGCCTGTTGGGCCAGGCGCCCAGGGGCCGGTCGCTGACCGAGGCGCACTCGCGCCTGACCGCCTATGCGGCCAATAAGGAAGGCGACGCCGCCCTGGCGCAACGGGCCTGGAGCGAGTTCCTGGGCCGCGACCCCGTCAAGCTGCAGACGCTGCTGGGGGCGCGTTCGACGACCGTGGGCGGCGTGAATGTTCTGCGTCCCATCCAGGAGGACGCGCAGGTGTCCACCAACGACGCGGCGCAATGGAGTTTGGCCGCCATCGAAAACCTGGCCCTGATCGGCGACAGTCTGGAAGAGGCGGCGGTGCGACTGGGCTACCGGCCCTGACCGCCGCCGGCAGGCGACGTCAGAGGCGGTAGATCGCCTCGGCGTTGCCCGCGAACAGGGCGTCGCGCTCGTCGGGCGAGAAGTCGGCGGTGATGGCGTCGAAGGCGCAATAGAAGGCGTCGAAGCTTCCGTGGACGCTTTCGACCGGAAAGTCCGAGGCGAACATGGCACGCTCGGTTCCGAAGGCGTCGATGCATTCGAGGACAGTCGGGCGGATGCTGTCGGGCGTCCAGGCGCGGTCGGTGATGCCCAAACCCGAGATCTTGATCGAGACCTGGGGCTGGGCGGCCAGCAGGCGCAGGCCGATCCGCCAACGCTCCATGCCGATGTCGTTGCGGTCGGTCGGCAGGCCGGCGTGATTGACGATCATCGGGATGTCGGGGTGGCGAGCGGCGATGATGGCGGCGGTCGCCATCTGCGACGGATAGAGCTGAAGATCGAACGACAGGCCGTGCCTGGCCAGTTTGGCGAAGCCTTCGACCCATGTGGGATCGCGCAGCAGGTCGCGGTCGGTGTAGGTCTTCAGCGGGTCTTCATGCCAGCAGACGATCTGGCGCACGCCGCGCACATTCGGACGCGCCGCATGGGCCTCCAGCAGGGCTTCCAGGTCGGGGGCCAGCAGGTCGGCGCCCGCGACGATCCCGTGCGGATAGCCGCGCTGGTCCGCCAGGGATTGCAGCCAGTCGGTCTCGGCCAACTGCCGACCGACGGGCTGACCGGCCTCTACATGGACGATCTTGTCCACGCGCCAGCCGGCCGTGTCGGCCAGATAGTCGTCCAGCAGATAGTTCCGGTGGGCGATGGGGCGCATGTCCCCCGCCGGATTGTTCGGCAGGGGATCGTCCTGAAGCCAGTCGTAGCGGGCGCGCGACAGGTCCCACAGGTGGACGTGGCCGTCGACGATGCGAAGGTCCGAAGCCACCCGCGCGTCCTCAGTACGTCGTTCTTCCGCCGGACGTGTCGAACGTCGAGGCGGTGGTGAAGCTGCATTCCTCGGAGGCCATGAAGCAGACCATGGCGGCGCTTTCATCGACCTCGCCCAGGCGGCCCATGGGGATCCTGGAGCGCATATAATCGACCTGGCTCTGGGGCAGTTGCTCCAGGATGGGGCTTTCGAAGGTGGCGGGGGTCAGGCTGTTGGCGACGACGCCCTTGCCGGCCAGTTCCTTGCCCAGCGACTTGGTGAAGCCGATCACCCCGGCCTTGGAGGCGGAATAGGCGGAGGCGTTGGGATTGCCCTCCTTGCCCGCGACCGAGGCGACGTTGACGATGCGGCCATAGCCGTTGGCCAGCATGAAGGGCGCGACGGCGCGGCAGCAGTAGAAGACGCCGTTCAGATTGATGTCGACGACCCGCTTCCAGCTGTCGATGGGGAAGTCCTGCACCGGCGCGGTGGCGCCGGTGATGCCGGCCGAGGCGACCAGGATGTCGATGCGGCCGTCCAGCGCCTGGGCCGAGGCCTCGGCGGCGGCGGCGACGGCGTCAGGGTCGGCGACGTCCAGGGCGATCACATGGGCGGCCCCGACCTC
>NZ_DALZQC010000070.1:0-18429 GCF_032017145.1 Brevundimonas sp. | reverse complement strand
CGGGCGCGGCGGCGGGCGAGGACGCCGGCGCGACCTGGACCGGGCGGCCGCTCGCCGACCTGCTGCACGACGGATCGGCGATCCTGACGACTCTGAAAGGAATGAAGGCCGGGGTGCGGATCGCGCCAACCTGCATCCTTGTTTCCGCAGGCCCGGACCGGGTGCGACGCGCGACCTTCCGCGCCTTCGTCCTGCCGCAGATGGCGCCCGCCGTGTCCTGCGCCATTTCCTACGACGGCCCGGCCTTCGCCGTCGCTGATCTTGAAACCCGCCCCCTGATGGACCCGGATGCGTTCCTGGCCGATGCGACACGGGTGCTGGAAGCCAACCCCGACCTGGCCCTGTCCTTTTTGGACATACAGGGGATGGAGAACGTCGGCGACGATGTGGTTGATCGGCTGAAGCGGCGCATCGAGGCCACCCTGCAATCGGCCGCCGTACAGGGTTCGGGGGCCGCCCAGTTGACGGCTGTGCGCTTCGCCCTGTTGCGTCCCGCCAATGACCGCCGCGACATCGCTGCGGAGATCGTCGAGGCCGGCCGCGCCGAAGGTCTGTCGCTGGGGGCCGAGGCGTTCAACTCGCCCGTGCCGCCCGGTTCGGATTCACTGTGCGTGCTGCGCGCCATGCGGTTCGCCATCGAGGGCTGTCTGAAGGGCGATGGCCTGGCCAATCCCCAGATCGCCTTCGCGGATTCGCTGAAACGCACCTTCCGCGACGCCGAAACCTTCCGCAGCGTGGTGAAGTCGCGCGAATTCCAGGTCCACTATCAGCCCATCGTCCATCTGGACTCCCGGGCCGTCCATCACTTCGAGGCCCTGGCGCGGTTCAAGGGCAACAGCGGCCCGGCCGACGCCATCCGCATGGCGGAAGAGTTGGACCTCATCGAATCTTTCGACCTGGCCGTCGCCGAGAAGGTGCTGAAACGAATGCGCCAGCCCGGCGCCGGCCTGCTGAAGATGGCGATCAACGTCTCGGGCGCCTCTCTGGGAGACGACACCTATGTCGAACAACTGCTGCGGATGACGGCCGGCGCGCCGGAAGAGCGGCGGCGGTTGATGGTGGAAGTCACCGAAACCTCGGCTGTCGCCGACATCGAGGCCGCAAACCGTCGTTTGGCCGGTCTGCGAGAGGCGGGCATCAAGGTCTGCATCGACGACTTCGGCGCTGGGGCCGCCGCCTTCGACTATCTGCGCAAGCTGGCGGTGGACGCGGTCAAGATCGACGGCGCCATCGTCAAGGACATCCAGACCGAAGATCGGTCCAAGACCCTGCTGCACACCATCGTGGACATGTGCCGGTCCATGAAGCTGGAAACCATAGGCGAGATGATCGAGACCGACGCCGTGGCCGCAGAGCTGAGATCGGCGGGCGTGGACTATGGTCAAGGCTGGCTGTTCGGCCGCGCCGAGGCCGAGCCGCGCACCCAATTGACCACCCCGAATCTTGTCCGCCGACGCGGTACGGTCGAAGCCTGGGGCTGATGCGCCGGGTCAAAGGCTGATCGTCCGCCCGATGTTCAGCGCGGCCAGAAAGTCAGGGTCGTGGCTGACCACCAGCATGGCCCCGTCATAGGCGTTCAGCGCCTCCTCGACCGCTGCGATAGACTCCAGATCGAGATGGTTCGTCGGCTCGTCCAGCACCAGCAGTTGCGGCGGCTCACCTCCTGTCAGGACGCAGGCCAGGGCCGCCCTCAACCGTTCGCCACCCGACAGTTCGCCGATACGCCGGTGCGCCGCCGTGTTCCGAAACAGAAAGCGCGCCAGGGCGGCATGGGCGTCATTGTCCGATCCGCCGGGGTTCAGGCGTCGCCACGCCGCGATCAGGGTTTCGTCCGGCCGCAGCAGGGCCGCCTCCTGGTCCAGCATGACTGCGCGAACAGGCCGTTCGACTGAACCCTCGGTCGGTTCAAGATCGCCCACGATCAGCCGCAGCAGCGTCGTCTTGCCCGATCCGTTGGCCCCGGCGATCGCCACACGCTCCGGCCCGACGACCCTCAGGTCGATCGGCCCGACGATCCGCCTGCCCTGCGGCGTCGCCCAAGCCGCCTGCTCCAGCGCCAGCACCGTCCGCCCTGCGGCCAGCCTGGTCGTGGGCATCGGAATCGACAGCGTGCGCGTCCGTTCCACCCGCTCCCGCGCCGCCATCAAGGCGGCCTGCGCCTCCTCTGCCTGACGGGTCGCCAGCAGCCGGTCGCGCCCCCCGCTGTTCTCGGCCCGCTCGGCGCGGGCGCCAAGCAGGATTCTGGGCATGTCGCCCTTGGCCGCCTTGCGCCGCCCCGCCGCGTCGCGCCTCGCCTTGGTTTCGGCCCGCCTCTGCGCTTCAGCCCCGACGCGCGCAATGTCGCGTTCAGCCTCTTCCAGCCCTCGCGCCGCAGCTTCTCGCTCGGCCGTCTTGCGCTGGACATAGAGGTCGTAACCGCCGCCGTAGCTGGCGACGCCCAGGCTCGACACCTCCAGAATGCGGTCCATCCGACGCAGCAGGTTTCGGTCATGACTGACCACCACGACCCCGCCGCCCCAGCGTCCGATCACATCGGCGACGAGCGCGCGCGCCTCCGCATCCAGATGGTTGGTCGGCTCATCCAGCAGGATCAAATCAGGCCGAGCCAACATCAGGCCCGCCAATCGCAACCTCGTCCGCTCGCCCCCGCTGAGATCCGCCGTCAAACGATCCAGCGGCAGGCCCGCCAACCCAACGGCGTCGAGCGCCTCGCCTGCGCGTGTTTCCAGCGTCCAGTCGGCATTCGCCAGATCGCGCTCGCTCCCCTCACCGGCCAGGATGCGCGCCACGACAGTCATGGGATGCTCGACGCCCAGTGTCTGGACAACCGTTTCGCCCGGCGCAGGATCGTAACGCTGATGAAGCGCGCCGACCGTGCCGGAACGCGCCACCGCGCCCTCGCCCGGCGCAATCTCGCCCGTGATCAGACGCAGCAGCGTGCTCTTGCCCGCGCCGTTGCGACCGACGACGCCGGTGCGCTCAGGCCCGAACGTCAGGCTCAGATTGTCGAAAAGTAAGGCGCCCTCAGACGTCCGTGCGGCGACCTTGTCGAACGTCGCGAACGCGGACGGGGACCCGCTTGGGCTTTGGCGATTTGGCATGAAGGATCACGAGCAGCATGGCGGACAGGGCGGAACCGGTTGCCAGTGCGATGATCATGGTCTTCAGGCCTTCTGCAAAAACGCTTCAGAACACGGAGGATGGGTCCAGATCGGACGATACGCAAGCCCGACGACGAACACGGCCGCGTGAGCCGGGGCGGAACGTCCAGTGGCCAAGCCCGATCCGACGCCCTATCTGATTCTGATGCCCAGACCGTTCCGCATCGACGATCCCGCCGGCGCCGAAGCCCGCCGCGCGGCTGCCGTCCAGCGTCTGCGGGACGAGACCGGCATAGACGAGGCCATGATCGACGACCTGGTCGAGGGGTTCTACGCCCGCGTCCGCGACGACCGCCTGGTCGGCCCCATCTTCGCCGCCCGCATCACGGATTGGGGACCGCACTTGGCGCAGATGAAGCTGTTCTGGTCGTCCGTGGCCCTATCGACCGGCGTCTATCAGGGCCGGCCCATGCCCAAACACCTGCCGCTGCCGATCGACGCTCGCCACTTCGACCGCTGGCTGGAGCTGTTCGTGGAGACGGCGCATACGCTTTGCCCGCCCGTCGCCGCCGCCCATTTCACCGAACGCGCCCGCCGCATCGCCGAAAGCCTGGAACTGGGCGTCGCCACCGCCAGCGGCGTGATTCTGGCCAAGGGCCAGCGGTTCATCCGCAAGGCCGAAGCCTGGACGCCGGAATAGGCTCCGCGATGTTGCCATATTGTTCTTGCTGAAATCCGCGAATTGATCCCCATATAGCGTCGTCGCGCCGGAGCCGTCCGGCCCTCCCCGCGTTCCCGGATTCCATGACCGAAAAGCACAACTTCATCCGCGTTCGCGGCGCCCGTGAGCACAATCTCAAAGGCGTGGACCTAGATATTCCGCGCGAACAGCTGGTGGTGATGACCGGCCTGTCGGGCTCGGGCAAATCCTCTCTGGCGTTCGACACCATCTACGCAGAAGGCCAGCGTCGCTATGTCGAGAGCCTGTCGGCCTATGCGCGCCAGTTCCTGGAACTGATGGGCAAGCCGGACGTGGACCTGATCGAGGGTCTGTCACCGGCCATCTCCATCGAACAGAAGACCACCTCCAAGAACCCGCGCTCGACTGTCGGCACGGTGACCGAGATCCACGACTATATGCGTCTGCTGTGGGCGCGTGTCGGCGTCCCCTATTCGCCCGCCACCGGCCTGCCGATCGAAAGCCAGACCATCAGCCAGATGGTCGACAAGCTGACCGCTCTGCCCGATGGCGAGCGCATCCTGCTGCTGGCCCCCGTCGTGCGCGGCCGCAAGGGCGAATACAAGAAAGAGATCGCCGAGTGGCAGCGCCAGGGCTTTCAGCGCCTAAAGATCGACGGCCAGTTCTACCCCATCGACGAAGCCCCGACGCTGGACAAGAAGTTCAAGCACGACATCGACATCGTGGTGGACCGGATCGTCACAAAGCCGGATCAGGAAGGCCGCTACGCCGACAGTCTGCAGACCGCGCTGGGCCTGGCGGACGGCGTCGCCAACGCCGAGTGGGCGTCCACGAACGAGGGCGAAACCGCGCCTCGGACCATCCTGTTCTCGGAACGGTTCGCCTGCCCGGTGTCCGGCTTCACGATCTCCGAGATCGAGCCCCGCCTGTTCTCGTTCAACAACCCGTTCGGCGCCTGTCCGGTGTGCGACGGTCTGGGCGTCAAACTGGCCTTCGACGCCGATCTGGTCATCCCGGACCGCGACAAAACCCTGCACGCCGGGGCGGTCGCGCCGTGGTCGCGCGGGCCTTCGCCCCTTTATACCCAGACGCTGCAGTCGCTGAGCCGCCACTACGGCTTCTCGATGGACAAGCCTTGGCGCGAACTGCCGGCCCAGGCGCACAAGGCGATCCTGTACGGAACCGGCTCCGAGAAGATCAAGTTCGTCTACGACGACAACGCCCGCAAATATGAGGTGTCCAAGCCGTTCGAGGGCGTCCTGCCGAACCTGGAACGCCGCTGGCGCGAAACCGACAGCGCCTGGGTGCGCGAGGAACTGGGCCGCTATCAGTCCGAAACCCCATGCGACGCCTGCCACGGCAAGCGCCTGAAGCCCGAGGCCCTTGCGGTCAAGGTCGGGGGCGAGGATATCGCCGACATCTCCACGCTGTCGATCTCCAAGGCCTATCTGTGGTTCTCGACCATCGAGGAAAGCCTGACGGACAAACAGGTCGAGATCGCCCGGCGGATTCTGAAGGAAATCTGCGACCGGCTGCGGTTCCTGAACAATGTCGGCCTCGACTATCTGAATATGTCGCGCGCATCCGGCACCCTGTCGGGCGGCGAGAGCCAGCGCATCCGTCTGGCGTCGCAGATCGGTTCTGGCCTGACCGGCGTTCTGTACGTGCTGGACGAACCCTCCATCGGCCTGCACCAGCGCGACAACACCCGCCTGCTGGAAAGCCTGAAAGGCCTACGTGACCTGGGCAACTCCGTGCTGGTGGTCGAACACGACGAAGAGGCCATTTTGACCGCCGACTATGTCATCGACATGGGGCCGGCCGCCGGCGTCCACGGCGGCACGGTCTGCGCCGAGGGCACGCCGGCCGAGGTCATGGCCAACCCCAACTCCCTGACCGGCAAATATCTGACCGGCGAGCGGGAAATCGAAATCCCCGCGGACGGCCGCCGCCCCATCGACCGCAAGCGGATGCTGAAGATCAGCGGCGCGACCGGCAATAACCTGAAGAATGTCACCGGTGAAATCCCGGTCGGCGTCTTCACCTGCATCACCGGCGTCTCGGGCGGGGGCAAGTCGACCTTCACCATCGAGACCCTGTACAAGGCCGCCGCGCGCCGCCTGAACAATGCGTCCGAAGCCCCCGCCCCCTTCGACCGGATCGAGGGGCTGGAGCATTTCGACAAGGTCATCGACATCGACCAGTCGCCCATCGGCCGCACCCCGCGCTCCAACCCCGCCACCTACACCGGCGCCTTCGGGCCGATCCGCGACTGGTATGCGGGCCTGCCGGAATCCAAGGCGCGCGGCTACGGGCCGGGCCGGTTCAGCTTCAACGTCAAGGGCGGGCGCTGCGAGGCGTGTCAGGGCGACGGCGTCATCAAGATCGAGATGCACTTCCTGCCCGACGTCCATGTCACCTGCGACGTCTGCAAGGGCAAACGCTACAACCGCGAGACGCTGGAGATCGTGTTCAAGGGCAAGTCCATCTCGGACGTGCTGGACATGACGGTCGAAGAGGCCGCCAGCTTCTTCAAGGCCGTGCCGCCGATCCGCGACAAGATGCTGACGCTGGAGCGGGTGGGCCTGGGCTACGTCAAGGTGGGCCAGCCCGCCACCACCCTGTCGGGCGGCGAGGCCCAACGGGTCAAACTGTCCAAGGAACTGTCGAAACGCGCCACGGGCCGCACCCTGTATATCCTCGACGAGCCGACCACCGGCCTGCATTTCGAGGACACCCGCAAACTGCTCGAGGTGCTTCAGGAACTGGTCGAGGCGGGCAACACCATCGTGGTGATCGAGCACAATCTCGATGTCATCAAGGTTGCGGACTATCTGCTCGACTTCGGTCCCGAAGGCGGCGACGGCGGCGGCGAGATCGTCGCGGTCGGCACGCCCGAACAGGTCGCCGACAATACCGCCAGCTGGACTGGCAAATACCTCAAGGAGGTGCTGGACCGGCACGAGAACCGCCGCAAGGCCCGCGTCGCGGCGCTGGGCGGCGACGCCAAACCGCCGCGCAAGAAGGCCAAGGCGTCAGCCTGATCCGATCAGACGGTCCTCCTCGCTCCTGCGAGGAGGACAGGTCGACAGTCAGCGGCCCTTCAACGCCCGGATCCCCTGCCAGGCGGCCGAGAACGGCGCGTAGAGGACAGCCAGTTGCAGGGCCGACAGGAAGGCGTTGACGATCGAGGACAGCAGCAGCGCGGGCCAGGCGTTGGCCAGAACCTGAACCAACCCCATGTCCGCATAACGCGACAGGCTCTGCATACCGCCCGTCACCAGATCGGCCGCCGCCCCGATGATCATGCCGAGGATGCTGACGATCAGGGACATGATGACGGCGATCACCGCCATGCCCAGCAGCGCCCAGAAATGCCCCTTGGTGGCCGAGAAGGATTCCAGAATCACGATCTTGCGGCGATCCACCGTCATCGGCACGGCTAAGCTGAACTTGACCGCCAGCCAGACGACCAGGGCGAAGGCGGCGAAGATCAGAAGTACACCGACCAGGATCAGCAGCGGCTGGCCCGAGGCGGCGCCGAAGCCGATCGCGGCGCCGACCAGACTCATGGCCAGGCCGGACGCCAGCCCGACGATCACGGTGATGGCCAGGGTGACGACCAGGACCCGCACTTCGTCCATGCCGAGCCGCAGATAGCCCCAGCGCGATTCCTCCGGCCGCAAAACCGACCGGGCCACGGCGGCGCTCAGCACCGTCCCGATGACGATGCCCAGGGGCGCCGCCAGCATGAAGGCGCTGGCGTAGATCGGGCCCAGGGCCTGAAGGTCGGCCATGGACGGATTGGCCGACTGTTCCAACGCCTCGCCGGCGGCCATCAGAGCCGCCCATTTGTCCGCGCCGAAGCCGAACATGACGACGTACAACAGCAGATAGGTCAGGCCCCAGGCCAGGGCGACGACCGGATGACGGCGAACGACCCGGAAGCCTTCGAAGGCCGCGTCGGTGGCGGAAAAACTCATGACAACTCCGGGTGCAGATTCGTCTTCACCCTAGCGCATACGGCAACCGGCGTCCCCTGGTCTGCGGAAGCTGGTCGGCATCAGCTACCCGACTGAATGGTCCAGTCCGCGATCTGAGTGTTGATGTCGCGCGTGGCGGTGTCGAAGGCGGCGACGATGGCCGAGACGCGGTTCTCGCCGGCCGGCTGGGTGACGGTGAAGACCCGCTCGACCGAACGCCCCTGCTCGGGCCGGATGGCTGTGCCGCCAGCCTGACGCTCGGGCGTCGAGCGCAGCTGGGCGCGGGCGGTGACCACGACATCCGGCGCGGCGCCCGCCGCGGCGTAGCGCGCCTCGAATGTCGTCACCCTGACCTGAAGCACCAAAGGCGGCGTGCCGGGCTCGCGCCGACCCAGCACGCGGATGCGGTCGGCGCGGTTGGCGAAGGCGGCCTTGAGGCTGTCGTCGAACAGGGTCGAGGCGGGCGAGACCCAGCGCGCGCCGCCGATATAGGCGGTCTCCAACCCCGTGACGCCCAGGATGCGGTCGTCGCCGGCCGCCTCCGGGAACTCGATCCGACGAATGGAGACGGTCAGCGGCGCGGGGGCGTCGCCTATGGTTGACGGCGCCTCCATCGGCAGGCCGAAGCGGTAGTTTTGCACCGGGTCCGGCGTGGACAGCAGCGAACAGCCGCCCAGCGCCGCCAGGACGGCGACGCCCGCCGCGAGGCGCTGGCCGGAACGAACGACGGGACGGTTGATCACGGCTGAACCTCCAGCTCTTTGGATTGGGGACGCCCGATGAAGTCACGCGGGCTGGCGCGAACCTGATCGATCAGGGATTGCAGCGACCGGGTCGCGTCCTGCAACTCCTCGATCGTGCCGGTCAGCTGCGGCAGGCTGGACGTCGCGAAGTCGCCCAAGGGCCGCTCCAGACCGCTGATCGAGCGGTTGGCCGAGGCGATGGCCGTGCGGGCCTCCGCCGTCGCCTGATTGATGTTGGCGATGGCCTGACGACCGTCGGTGTTGATGATCTGACGCGTATCGACAGCCAGCGCCTGATATTCCTTCACGGCGGCGTTGGCGTTGGTCACGGCCTCTTCCAACTGCTGGAAGATGGCCTTGCGGGCTTCAAGCTCGGTCGTCAGGGCCTCGACGTTCTTCACGCTGGTCGAGAAGCTGCGGATGTTGTCGTCGGACATGACGCGGTTGATCCGGTTCAGCGCGTCCACCGTCTGCGCCAGCACCGTGCCCGATCCGCTGAGCAGTTCGGCGATGGGCGACGGCTGGCTTTGCAGAACGGGCACGACATTGTCGGGATACTGGTCCCTCAGCAGCGCGCTGTTGGGCGAGCCGGCGGTGATCTGGATATAATTTAGGCCGGTGATCCCCTGCGGCTCCAGCTGGGCGCGCGAGGTGACGCGGACCGGCGTCGTGCCGTCTACGCGGACGCGGGCGATGACCTGATCGCCCCGCTTGGTGTCGATGTTCAGATCGGTCACCTCGCCGACGCGAATGCCGTTGAAATGGACCTCTCCGCCCTCCGACAGCCCGTTCACCGGCCCATAGAAGACGATGTCATAGAGGTCGTAGTCGCGGTTGAACTGCAGCCGGGCCAGCCAGATGGTGAACACCGCCAGCGCCGCAAGAAGGCAGACGGTGGCGATCCCAACGGCGGCGTAATGTGCGTCTCGTTCCATGCTCGGCTCTCCTCAGGCCGCCGTCTTGGTGGCTGCGCGACCGCGCGGCCCCAGGAAGTATTCCTTGATCCACGGATGGTCGGAGTGTTCCAACTCCTGCACCGTGGCCTTTTCGACCACCCGCTTGTCGGCCAGGACCGCGACCTTGTCGCAGATGGCGTAGAGGGTATCGAGATCGTGGGTGATCATGAAGACCGACAGGCCCAGGTCGTCGGCCAGCTGACGGATCAGATCGTCGAAGGCCGCCGCACCGATGGGATCCAGCCCGGCCGTCGGCTCGTCCAGGAAGACCAGCTCCGGGTCCAGCGCCAAAGCGCGGGCCAGGCCGGCGCGCTTCTTCATGCCGCCCGAAAGTTCGGCGGGCTTCAGATAGTGGTGCTCGGGCTTCAGACCGACCATGGCGATCTTCAACTCGGCCAGTTCGTAGATCACCGACTTGGGCAGTTTGGTGTGTTCGACCAGGGGCGAGGCCACGTTCTCCAACACCGTCAACGACGAAAACAGGGCGCCCTGCTGGAACAGCACGCCGGTCCGGCGCTCGATGTCGGCGGCCTGTGCGTCGGTAAGGTCAGCGCGGTCATAGCCCAGCACCTTGACCGATCCGCCCTCGGGTTCCTTCAGGCCGATGATGGTGTTCAGCAAGACCGTCTTGCCGGCTCCCGATCCACCGACCACGCCCATGACCTCGCCCCGTTGCAGGTCGAGGTCCAGGTTCTCGTGGATGGTGCGCTCGCCGAACTGGCTCAGCAGGCCGCGCACCTCGATCAGGTGCTCGGGTTCGGATTTTGCAGACGTGCTGTCGGTCATATGTTCAGCTCAAGGAAGATCAGAGCGAACACGGCGTCCAGCAGGATGATGGCGAAGATGGCCTGAACCACGGCCGCCGTCACGCGGCGTCCCAGGCTTTCGACATCGCCGGCGACCGACATGCCCTGGCGACAGCCGATGGCGGCGATGACCAGGGCGAAGACGGGCGCCTTCACCAGCCCCACCATCATGTGCTGGGCCATGCTGCCGTCCTCGACCAGGCGCTGGAAGAAGAAGGAGGGGCCCAGGTTCAGGGAACTCCAACACACCACCAGCCCGCCGACAAGCCCGCCGATCATGCCCATGAAGGTCAGCAGAGGCAGCATCAGCACCAGGGCCGCTACGCGCGGCACCACCAGGGCCTGGAACGGATTGACGCCCATGACCTGCATGGCGTCGACCTCCTGATTCATCCGCATGGAGCCGATCTCGGCGGCGAAGGCGGACGAGGAGCGGCCGGCCAGCAACACCGAGGCGATCACCACGGCGAACTCGCGGAACATGGCCACGCCGATCAGTTGCACCGCAAAGACCTGGGCGCCGAAGTCGGTCAGCAGATCGACGCCGATGAAGGCCACCACCGCCCCGATGAAGAAGTTGGTGATCATCACGATCGGGATGGCGTCCAGCCCCGCCCGCTCGGCCTGGCTGACCCAGGCGGGCCAGCGGATGCCGCCGGGACGGCGCACAGCCTCCACCACGGCCGCCATCAGCCGGCCCAGGAAGGTCAGCGAAAGCATGGCCTCGCCGCCGAAGTCATAGACCCCGCGACCGATCTTGGCGAAGGTCCGTACAAAGGCGCTGGGCCGTTTCGGGGCCGGGGAGCTCTTGCGCTCCAGCACCTCGATCATGTGATAGATGCGGCCGGCCTCCGGCCGCTCCTTCCACTGGCTCTTGGACAGCCGCCCGCTGGACGCCTGGACCAGGGCCAGGGCGCCGGCGGTGTCGAACCGGCCCAGATCGGACGTGTCGATGCTGGCGATCTCGCGCCCTTCCAGGTCGCGGCTCAGCTGGGTCGGCAAGCGGCCGAGCGCGGTCGTGGTCCAGTCGCCGGTCAGGCGCAGCCTCGCCGCGCCGTCCGTCTCCACGATCTCGTATTGCGCCTGGTTCATTGGACCTCGAACGACAGGTCGGACATCGCGATCATCCCCTGGCGGCCCGTCAAGGCAGCCGAAATCCCTGCCGCGCTAATGGTCAAGGCGACATCCGATGTCAACGCGCGATGACATTCACGCAAATGATTGTCGCTGAACCGTGTCGCGGCCGCCTCCCCCAAGGATCGTTTCGCCAAACAGTCACGCTGGCGTGGATGCCAAACGCGGCCGAACGGGATTCGTTCTCTGTTTCAGTCCATACGCGCGCGAACGGCGATCAGATCATCCATGAACAGCCGACGCGCTGCGGCCTTCGCCGCCGCATCAGGCAGGCGGAGCAGATAGGAGGGGTGGACGGTCAGCATGGCGGTCGCGCCGTCCGGCAGCGCCAAAGGGGCGCCCCGTTCGCTCATGATCGCAGGCTTTCGACCCAGTACGGCCAGCCCCGCCGTGGCCCCCAGCGCCAGAACGATCTTCGGCTTGATCAGCCTACGCTCGGCGTCCAGCCACCAGCGGCAGGCCTGGACCTCTCCGGCGTTGGGCGTCTTGTGCAGACGGCGCTTGCCGCGCGGCTCGTGCTTGAAGTGTTTGACCGCGTTGGTGACATAGACGTCGGATCGGTCGATCCCAGCCTCCTCCAGGGCGACGTCCAGCACCTCGCCCGCCGGTCCGACGAAGGGGCGGCCCGCCAGATCCTCCTGATCGCCCGGCTGTTCGCCGACGATCATCAGCCGCGCCGTCTTTGGCCCCTCGCCGCACACGCCCTGGGTCGCATCGCGATACAAGGGACAACGGCGGCAGGCGTGAACGCCCTCGGCCACTTCGGCCAAAGTGTCGGGAACCGCCTCGACGTCGGGACGTCCAGCGTGCAGATCGGGCGCGAGAGCGCGGACGAAGCGGGGGTTCGGAGATGGGGCGGGCGCGGCGACCATGGCCTCGGTTCGAACAGACGAGGCGGCGACCAGTTCCGGGATCAGCGCGGCCTCCGGCAGGTTCTTCCAATAGCCCTTGGCCATCTCGCCCTGCATGGTCTTCACCTTCAGTCGGGCCGGATTGAAGGTCGAGGCATAGTAGGTCTTCCAGAAATCCTCGATCTCGTCCTCGGCCGGGGCCATGTCGCGCGTCGCGGGCGGGCCGAACCGCAGGTTCTCGCCATCCCAAAAGGCCGAACCGTCCGGCGTCAGGATGGACCAGCGCATGGTCGTGAACCGCCGCTGGAAGAAGGGGGCGGTTTTCTCCAGCACGCGGTGCGGCGGCTCGAACCAGGCCATCCAGGCTTCGCCCTGATCGTCATGGACCTGCCGAAAGCGCACGAAGGCCTTCATCTTGTGTGAGGCGCGGCTGACGTTCTTGGCCCGCTCCAGCGCATCGGCCACGTCGCGGTCGGAGATCACCCGGATCAGATCGGGTTCATCCCTTAGCCGCCATAACAGCCGATACATCAGATCGAACCGATCCTCGGAGCGGTGCAGGATGACGTTCTCCGCCAGTTCGACAAAGGCCTTTGGCACGGTGAACTCGGCCTCAACCAGCGCGCCCATGTCGTCGGTGTCAGCGGCGCTATCGAACAACCCGCCCTGCCCGGCCCCGCCCGCGACCTGGAAACGCGCCGCAGCCGGCTCCACGCCCGCCAGTCGGAACGCCCGCGCCGCCTTGCGCCAGCCGTCGAAATCCGTCTCGCCATCCAGCGTTGCGACCGGCATCAGAACAGGCTCAACTGTTCCGGCGCCCGGCCGCCCACCTGCGTCTTCAGATCGGCGGCGTCGGTCAATGCGCCGGGGGTCCAATCCAGCGCCGTGATGAAGGGCCGCACCTTGGCGACCGAGCGCGTCAGCCGCCCGACATCCTCCAACCGCAGCGTGCGATATCGTCGGACCGACACGATCCGGTCCACCGCCTTCACACCCAGCCCCGGCACGCGCAGCAGCATTTCGCGCGGCGCGCGGTTCACATCGACGGGGAACTGCTCTCGCTTGTTCAGCGCCCAGGCTAGTTTGGGATCGACGGCCAAATCCAGCATTCCGCCCGCCGCCCCCTCCCCGATCTCCGGGGCCGAAAAGCCGTAGAACCGCATCAACCAGTCGGCCTGATACAGCCGATGCTCGCGCATCAGCGGCGGCTTCGACAAAGGCAGGATCGCGCTGGAATCCGGGATGGGGCTGAAGGCGGAATAATAGACCCGGCGCAGGCCATATCCGCCGTAAAGCGAGGCGCTGCGATCCAGGATTTCCGTATCCGGCGCCCCATCCGCGCCGATGATCAACTGGGTGCTCTGGCCGCCCGGCGCGAATTTGGGCGGCTTGATCTTGTCCCGCTTGCCGGGCTTGGCCGCCTCGACGCCCAGACGCACCTGCCCCATCGCCTTCTTGATGACCCCGACATCCTTCTGCGGAGCCAGGCGGGCCAGCGCCTCGTCACGCGGCAGTTCGATATTGGCTGACAGCCGGTCGGCGTACAGGCCCGCCATCTCGACCAGACGCGGATCGGCCTCGGGGATCAGCTTCAGATGAATGTAGCCCCGAAAGTCGTGGACTTCACGTAGGGTCTTGGCGACCAGGACCAACTGTTCCATCGTATAGTCGCTGTTGCGGATAACGCCCGACGACAGGAAAAGACCTTCGATATAGTTGCGCTTGTAGAAGTTCAGCGTCAGGTCGACCACTTCGTCCACATCGAACCGCGCCCGCTCAACGTTCGACGACGCACGATTGATGCAATAGGCGCAGTCGTAGATGCAGAAGTTGGTCAGCAGTATCTTCAGCAGGCTGATGCAGCGTCCATCCGGCGTATAGGCGTGGCAGATGCCCATGCCTTCGGTCGAGCCGATCCCCTTGCCTCCGACGGAGTTCCGCTTCGACGTGCCGGACGACGAACACGAGGCGTCATATTTCGCCGCATCGGCCAGCACCGACAGTTTCCGACGAAGATCGAGACGCGCCATGGTTCATGGTATGTTCCAACGGCCTATCAAGTCCAGCGTAGCCGTTTCTTTTTTGATTTCAGAGGGATCAGCGCAGCAGATCGAGCAGCGAGGTGTTCCGCAGCGTATTGATGACCTGGGCCGACGCCTGGATCGCGACCTGCGCCTGCTGCAGGTCGGTTATGGCCCGGGCGGGATCGTATCCCGTCTTGTCCTGCATCAGCTTTTGCAGGGCCGTCTGCTGGCCCTGCTGCGAATCCAGCGCCGCCTCGACATGGTTCTGCATCAGGCCGTTCTTGGCGGTCTGGTTGGTCAGGCCGGTATTAGCCTTGTCCAGTTCGGCCAGTTGCGCCTTCAGGAAGGCGGTGACATCGGCGTTGGGTTGGCCGGTCAGGGTTCCGGCGCCTGCCGGCGTATAGGTCACGCCGCTCACCGTCACCGCATTGCCGTTCTGGAATGCCTGGATGTTGCGGAACACCTCGGTCAGCGGGCCGCCGATCTCGCTGGCCAGAAAGCCGGTCTCCAACGTCGTCTTTTCGTCGATGCGCGACTTCTGCTTCAAGGTGTCGTTGGCGAAGGTCGAGGCGGTCGAGGTCGCCGTCGCCAGATCGGCCATGGTGGCGGCGGTCGCCGGCGCGACATCGCCCTGGCCGCCCGCAAACAGATACGATCCGTGATATTGGGCGTTCAGTCCGCTCTGAACGGTCTGATAATGCAGACCCAGTTCGGTCATCAGATTGGTTATGCTGCCCGCCGCCAGGCTGTTGGCGATGGCTTCGCGCGCGCCGGTTCCGCCCTCGTAGACGCTGCTCATAGCCAGATCCTGCGCGCTCAATCGTGCGGCGACCGTCTCGCCGGTGCTTATGAAGCCGTCCAGTCGCGCCTGGGTCGAGGTCAGGCTGGTCAGTTGTTCGGCGCCCCGGCCATAGCCGGCCATGTCGATGGCGATCTTTTCGCTGTCGATCCGCTCCTGCGCCTGCTGGGCGCGGCTTTGCGCGGTCATCAGGCTGAGCAGGGCCGACTGGAAGTTGCCGTTGGTGGAGACGCGGGTCATCGCAGGATTCCGATCAGGACGTCGTACATGTCCTTGCTCGCCTGGATCAGGCGGGCCGAGGCGTTATAGGCTTGTTGGAAGGTGGTCATATTGACCAGTTCCTCGTCCATATTGACGCCCTGAGCCGAGGCGCGGCGGCTGTCCGCCTCCTTGGACAGGGCGGCGGCCGTCTCGCTGCGGGTCTTGGCGGCCGAGGCCTTGCCGCCGATGTCGCCGGCGAAATCCGCCGCATAGGCCGACAGGGTCTTGGTTCCGCCCAGGCTGCCGCCCGCCGCCCCGAAGGCGACGCTGCGCTTTCCGACGTCGCCCAGGGCCAGACCGCCGCGACCGTCGCTCTTGCTCAGCGCCGGCGTGCCCGTGGCGGCCGACAGGTTCAGCTGCGCCAGCGCCAGCTTGCCGGGATCCTGCTGGATGTCGCTGCGAACGCTGTAGGCGCCGGCCCGCGTTGCGCCCGTGGCGCCCAGGCCGAACAGCTGGGAGATGGACACGCCGGAGGGATCCTGCGTCGTGCCGTCCGTGACGATGCTCATCGTCGTGGCGGCGGGATCATACGCCTTGAACGCCAGCTTGCCCGCCGCATCCAGGCTGAAGGCGCCGAAGCGGCCGACGCCGGTGATGGGATCGTTCAATGCGCCCAGCAGTTCGCCCATCGTGCCGGTCCCGGCCGGGACGGACACGGTGACGTCGCGCTGTCGCGCGCCGGATTCGCCGGCGAAGCGGAAGGTCAGGCTCTCGCCCGCATCGAAACCGTGCTGTGACGACAGGGTGAGGCCCGTCTCGTAGAAAGTCGGGGTGGTGGTCGAGACTAAATCGTTCAGCCCGAACCAATGCGAGAAGCCGCGCCCGCCCTTGCTGCTGGGCGAGGTCGCATCGTCGGCGATGGCCACGCCGTTCCCGCCCGCGCCGTCCAGTTGCAACCGACCGTCGGCGAAGCTGGCCGTGACCGTCCCGCCCATCTGGGCGTTCAACACGCCGAGGAAGGTGGAGGGATCGGCGGCGGCGCCGTTGATCGTCATCGTCGCGCCCGAAAAGACGATCTGGGCCGAGGCCTGAACCACGCCGGCGGCGTTGACGGCCGTGATGGTGGTCGCGCCCGCAAAGCCGGTCAGCGCGTTCTGCAACGACTGGCCCGTATTGCGGCCGCTCAGTGTGGTCGGCGCGGGCAGGCTGCTGTTGGTGTTGTGGGCGCGGTTCAGTTCGTCGGCCAGCTTGGCCGTCAGTTCGCCCAGACGCGCGGCGGCGGCCGGCGCATCCACGTCGCGCATCTCGATCAGCCCGCGAATCTGACCCGACGACACGCCGT
This sequence comes from Brevundimonas sp., assembly GCF_032017145.1. Classification (GTDB taxonomy): domain Bacteria; phylum Pseudomonadota; class Alphaproteobacteria; order Caulobacterales; family Caulobacteraceae; genus Brevundimonas. Next base: position 1,789 of record NZ_DALZQC010000070.1, on the reverse strand, counting down.
CCAGCAACGGCCAGCGGGTGCCGCTGGGTTCGGTGATCATGATGTCGGAAAAGGCCGTGGTCGCATCGACCGTCCCGGCGACCTGATAGGACACGGTCGCGTGGCCTTCGCCCACCAAGGTCGTGCCGGCATTGGTGCGCAGGGTCACGCCGCCGTTCGACCGGGGCTCGACCTTCACGTCCAGATATTTGGACAGTTCGTTGATCAGACCCAGCTGGGCGTTCTGCGCGCCCGTCACGTCCTGATTGGCGACCGACCCGCCGGCGATGGTCTTGTTCAACTTGTCGATCTGTTCCAGCAGCGGATTGATCGTCTCGACCGCGCCTTGCAGCCGGCTGTCCGCCTCCTGACGTGCGGACTGGATCTGGGCGGCGATGCCCGTCGCCTGATTGAACAACGACTGGGTCTTGTAGATCGTGTCCTGGCGTGCGGCCGACGATGTCGGCGTTTCGGCCAGCGCGGCATAGCTGGCGAACAGCTTGTCGACCTGGGCGAAGAAGTTGGCGTCGCTGCTGGGATCGCCGAACGGCGTCTGGATCTGGCCGTATAGTTCGGCGCGCACGCCCTGACGGGCCGCGTCGGCGCCCGCGCTGAGCCCCGCCGCCTTCAGAAACCGATCGGTGGCCAGACGGACGCGGGCGATGTCCACGCCCGAGCCGTATCCATTGGTGACGGCGGAGGACTGATCGGCGACCTTGCGGACATAGCCGGGGGTGTCGACATTGGCGATGTTGTCGGCGGTGACGCGCAACTGCGACTGGGCGGTCTTCATGCCCGAGGTCGCGATGTTCATGATCGAGTTCAGCGACATGGACGCATCTCCCCCGCCCTACCCGGCAAGCCCTGCACGGCCACGCGCAGTTCTTGCCCAGCCACACCCCGGCGACGCCCGATCAGAGCGTTGTTTTTCAAAAGGTTCGTGGATTGGCCATCCGTCATGATCGACCAGACGCGCAAACGTCGGGCCAGTTTGCCGATGAGACCACACGTCGGACGGCCACCTTTTGCGCTTCGTTCGCGACAGCCGGGCAAAAAGTGGCGATAGCGCGGCAATAATCGACCGTCGGCCGTCTGCACGGCGATCAGCCGCCGCGCCACACCCTTGTTTTATTTGGATCATTTGTCTGGCCCGCGCCTTGCGTTCGGAGGGACAGAACCTTGGGCGCAGCAGGCGCCGTCGCATCCGCCCTCGAAAGCCGCCCCTCGACCATGTCGATCGTCCCCACCCTGTTCGCCCCTGCCGCGCCGGTTTCGACCGGAACGTCGGCGGCTGCGTCGGGTGCGTCTTCGGACGCCGACCTGTTCTCGAACAAGATCGCCGCACAGACAGCCGAGGACAGGCCCGCCCGCCCGGCGCAGGCGACGGTCCGGCGTCTGGTCGCAGAAACGACGCCAAGCGCCGACGACCCCGCCTCGATAGAGACGCCGGGCAAACGCGACGAATTCGGCGTCCTCAAGTCCACCACGAGCGCCGAAGACCAAGCCGAAGCCGCCCAGCAGGACGACGCGACCGACAAGTCCGAAGACAACGCGGCTTCCACGGCGGCCTTCAGCATTGTCGTCCAACAGACGGCGGTAGCGCAGGCTCCGCCGGAGCAGCAGGCTTTCACGGCGACCGCAAGCGACGTGATGGCGGATCAGGCGCCGCAGCCGACATCGGTCGAGAAGGCCGCAGACACGGCTTCCCACCCCGCTGGTGCTTCCCCTGTGCCGCAGGAAAACGGGCTGACGGCGAGCGCAGCCTCGACGCCGACCTTAGCCGCGGCCCCTGCCCCTGCCCCTGCCCCTG
>NZ_DALZQC010000069.1:0-18448 GCF_032017145.1 Brevundimonas sp. | reverse complement strand
GATTTCATCCTGGCCGACCTTGAAGCCCGCGACATCGCCGCCGTTATCCCGGCCATCCTTGCGGGCGTTCTGTTTGCCGTCTCGTCCCGTTTCAACGGGTCTTATCGGCCTGAGCATTTCGCGGACAAAGACCGCGATGGAGAGCCGGACGAGCCAGGCGGGCCGGCGAAAGATCTTTAGGTTACGCCTTGCGCCCCAGCCCCCGGCTGGGAATCAGTGCTGGCGGGTTCGGGTTCCGGCTGAGCCGGGGGCGGATTGACGATGGCGTCGAGACGCTCAAAATCCGCGTCCATGCCAGAGCGGACATCGGTAAACCACTTCGCAACATTGGGCAGGTTGACGGCGACCGAGGTGCCGTTCGGCAGACCGTCGCTGAGCAGCTCGGCGATCTTGGCTTCAAAGGCCTGTGCTTCAGGGCCGGTCATGACGGCGCGGGCCGCTTCGACGCGGTCCAGATAAAGGCCGGCGATGATCACCTCGGCGGCTTCGGCCTCGGCGATGGTCTTGGGTTTGGGGAATGCGGCCATGGTAGGCTCCTAAGAGAGATTAGGGTTAGAGCGACTGGTAAGCGTTGACGTCCAACAGCAGGTTGAGGCCACTAAGGCCGCCCCCCGATGTCGTTCGTTTCTGGAGTGCGTATTCGACGGTTCCTGATCGCGTTCCTGAACCGGCCATCGATACAGTGTCATCGACGCCGCCAGGCGTGTAGGTCGCTCCGCTCGGGCCGCTGACTACAACGTCATCTGCGACCTGGACCACGCGCCACTCGACCGTCGTATTGGTTCCGCGAGCTAGTCCGGAGGGCAACAACGAGACGTTGAGGATGGCGGATGGAGGAACGCCCCTAAGGGTAAAGGCGGCGATCTGCGACCACCCACTGTTGCTGTCTAGGAATATGTTGGCGAGAGATTTGGAACCGCTCGCATATCCCCCTGGCGCGCTTTCAGCGCTAGGAACATCGGAACCGCCAAACCGAGAGCCGCCAACGGTGTTCTGGCTCATGTAGACGTAGGCGTTGCCTTTGGTCTCAGAGCCTTCCGCCACCGAAGTCGGCCCGGTCCACCAGACCAGTTTTTGGTCACCACCAAAGGCCTTGCCGTACATTGTGCGGGAGTTTGCGGCCGGGCTGTAGATGTACCAGCGACCTGCCCGATACTCGGTCCGCTCCCCGCCTCCGGGCGAGCGGATGCCAAAGCTGTCAGCCGCAATCTCAAAGGCGGATGTCGTTCCGTCATTTGTCGATGAGTAGCCGCTGATCAGCCCATTGACGTCCAGCACGACGCCTTTGATCGCCTTGGCGCGGCCATCCGCCGAAGCCGCCACGCTCTCGACGTTGGTCAGACGGGCGGAAATCCCGGTGCCGGGCGTGTTGACGCTGGCCTCCAGACTGGTGACGCGCGCGGCGTCCGCCTTTCCGGCGGCGAGATCAATCGTCGCCTGCCTCAGTTCCCCAACTGAACTGGACAGATATTGGTCCAGGGCGTCGTTGGAATAGATCGTAGCGACCTGACCAGGTTCGATCTTGATCTGCCGGAAGAAGACTTCGGCGTAGCTGGAAGAAGCGGTTCCGCTGATCTTGGCCACGAACGCGGCCTTCGTTGCTCCGGTCGGCTTCGCGGCCGTCACTTCACCGCCCGTCAGGGGGCGTGTGGCGCTTTCTCCGACGTAGCCGCCGGCGTCGTTGTAGAAACCGATGTAGCCGAGACGAACGCCTCCGCTGAACCCCTGCGCACCGCCCTTGAATGACAGGGTGACGTGGGTCGCCTCGCCAATCGCGACTTTCGGAGAGATATGCAGGTGATCGACGGCCCCGGCGCCCGTGTAGTCCTTGTAGAAGACGGACCCGCCATTGGCAGGGCTGTCGACGACAGTCAGACCTGCGGGTGCATCCCAGCCGACGACACCCCGTTCCCCACTACCGCCCGGCAGAAGATTGCGGTTTATGTTCTGGCGCGCGAGCAGTTGGCTGACAGCCTGGGCCCTCGCCGTGGTTTCGGTGGCGATGGCCTGCTCGGCCGTGGTGATCCGCGCGGCGAGGCCAGTGCCGGGCGTATTGACCGCAGCCTCCAGGGCTTCGACCCGCGTAGCGCTCGCCTTACCGGCGACATCGACCTCGACGTTATTGAGGCGGGTGTTCTGTGCCGTGTTGACGCTTTCCGCATCGAACACCCTTGCCGTCAGATTGACGAGGTCGACGGCGTCCGCCTTGCCTTGTGCGAGGTTGGAGACGGCAGACTGAAGGCCGGCGACTCGCGCGGAAAGGCCCGTTCCGGCGGTATTGACTGTCGCTTCGAGCGCCGCCACGCGCGTCGCATCCGCCTTGTTGGCGACCAGGTCGGATGTGGCCGCCTCCTGCACCGCCAGTCGGGCCTTCAATCCGGTTGAAGGCGTATCGATACTCGTTTCCAAAGCGGCGACACGCACGGCGCTGGCCTTGCCAGCGACATCCACCTCAACCGTCGTGAGGCGCTGGTCCTGAGCGATATTCACGCTCTCGGCCCCAAATACCCGTGCCGTCAGGTTCACGAGGTCGGTAGCGTCAGCCTTGCCTTGTGCGAGGTTGGAGACGGCAGACTGAAGGCCCGAAACCTTTGCGGAGAGGCCCGTGTCCGCCCCATCGACCGTCGCTTCCAGCGCGCTCAACCGTTGCGCGGCGGCGTCGCGGTTGGTGATGATGGCGCTTTCGGCCGAGGCCAGGCGCGCCGTCAATCCTGTCCCGGCCGTGTTGACCGTCGCCTCAAGGGCGTTCAGCCGGTTCACAGCGGCGGTGTTGTTCGTCGCGACCTGACCCTCAGTCGCCGTCAAGCGGCACGGTGCGTTCCTCCTAACGAAGCGATAGACGCCTCAATAGGTGTTGAGGAGGACCGCATGGGCCAACTCGGCGTCTATTTCGGCCAACAAGTCAGGGCAGCCCGCTTGGAACGGAACTGGTCGCAAGCCCAGTTGGCAGAAGCCGCTGGGACGTCGGAAGAATGGGTGCGGAGAATCGAGCGCGGCGCAAAGTCTCCCTCGTTCGACACCGTCGAGGCGATCAGCACGGCGCTGGGCGTGACAGTGTCTCACCTTTTCGCAGCCATGGTGGAGATCAGGCGCGGCTTGAAAGGCTCATCAGCCTCACGTGCGAGATGTCCTCCGCCGACATTAAGTGGCTGGAAGACGCCGCCAGACTGATTCAGCGGAAACCGTCACCCCAAGGCGACTAGAGGCAATGCCGGTGTAACTTCTGTGGAACGGCGTCGATGATCGAGCGTGATTTTCACTTAGTCGGCGGGTTAGGTGAAACGCGTTCAACGCCGGGAGAACCCTTGCGCAATGGGGGTTGAATGGGGTCCGCGAGGATGTCGGTGATCGCCCGGTAACACCGCTCCAAAGCACTCAAAATCCAGTTCCGAAAGGAGTGCCGGTTCGACCCCGGCCGCCCGCACCACTCTTCGTCGGTTCAGCCCAGCTGCCGGTGGAAGAAGTCCGTCACATCGGCCAGCACCGTCGCCTTCTTTCTAAACAGGGGCGAGAAGGTCGCGATCAGGTCGGCGTGGTCCAGGCCGGGATAGAGTTTGGCCTGCGACCGTCCGCCCACCGCGCGCATCCGTTCGTCCAGGATGGTCGTGTCCTCGGCATGCACTACCGTATCGGCCGTGCCGTGGCCCAGCCAGATCGGCGGGGCGTCGGGGCGCACGAAGGTCACGGGCTGGGTCAGGGTGGGGTCGGGCGCGCGGCCGAAGGCGTTCTTCGACGCCGCCACGTCGAACGGCAGAAAGTCGTAGGGCCCGGCTAGGCCCGCCGCCGCCTTGATCAGGCCGGGTTGGCCCACGGCGGCCATGTAGCGGCGATCCAGGGCGATCATCAGGGCCAGATGCGCCCCGGCGGAATGGCCCAGCACGCCGAGACGCTCAGGCTCGCCGCCATGGGCGACCACGACCTGAGCCGCCTTGGCCGTGGCGGCCGCCGCATCCTCGATGAAGGCCGGAAAGACCACCTGAGGCACGACCCGATAATCCGGCAGGGCCACCACGAACCCCCTGGCCGCCAGGGCCTGGGCGGCCCAGCCGTACTGGTCTCGCGACCCTGAATCCCAGCCCCCGCCATAGAAGAAGACCAGGGTCGGATAGGGTCCCGGGGCAGTGGGGGCGTAGAGGTCCATGCGCTGACGGGGATCGTCGCCATAGGCGATGTCGCGCGCGACGCGGCGCACGCCGGGATCGCGCGGCCCCAGGGTGTTCAGAAGGTTCAGCGGCGAACAGGCCGCGGCGACGAACCCCAGGGCGGGGGCGAACAGGCCGCGGCGGGTCATGCGTGGGTGTCCATAGGTCTCAATACGTCCCAAGCGTCGATTCGGTCGTCATCCGACGCCGCACCCTAGCGCGCCCCCGCGATCAGGCGACCGCAGTCGGCGTCTTCCGCCAGGCCCGGATCCACGAAGGCGAACAGGGCCGTGACCGGCGCCACCACCGCACCCAGCAGACCGGCCAGCCCGCCCTGCCCGACCACGCTGCCGACATCGACCCCGACCTTGGGCGCGCTCAAGGCCCCGGAGACGGTGATCGGCGCCCACAGGCGCAGCAGGCGCGGCTTCTTGGATTCGCCCTCGATCCGGAGGTTCAGCGTCTCGGCCCCCAGGTCGATCGACCCCTTGCCCTGGGCCAGGACGACATCGGTGTCGATGACGAAGGTCCGGGCCGTCGCCGTGCCGTTGGCGACGGCGAAGTCGGCGACGGCGCAACGAATCTGGCTCTCGGACTGATCGCCGCTGAGCAGCTTCAGCAGGCCCGCGCTGGCGTTGATGCCCAGCAGTTCGGCGAAGGCCGCGCGCATCCGCCCGTTGGGCACCACCAGGCTCATCGACCCCTTGGAGGCGGCGGCGAAGTCGTGGATCGAGGCCCCCGGCCCCTCCAGCCGCGCCCGGCCCAGCGCGCGCCCGCTCAAGGGAACCGAGCCGTTGCGCGCTGGAATGATCGATTCCAGCGGATAGCCGGACAGTCGCAGGTCCACCGCATTGTAGGGCGTGTCCTTGGTCGCATTGATGCGGGCCGTGCCGTTCAGCTCGCCGCGATTGAAGTTGAAACTGATGGGATCCAGCTTCAGGATTCCGTCCTTCAGATCGGCGCCCAGATTGACCGCGCGCACATCGAACTGGTTGGCCTTCACCGCGACGGCGCGATAGGTCAAAGAGCCGTCCATGGTCCGCAGCCGTTCGGTCTGCAGCTTGGCGTCGGGCAACAGCTTGCCGCCCACGACCACCGGCGCCTCGGTATTGGTGCCCGCCGCATTGGTGCGGGTCCGCGCGCCCAGAACGGCGGCCAGATCGTCGATGTCCAGCCGACGCGACCGCAGGTCGGCGTCCACCCTCAGGCGCTGGGCGGCGTCCACCCGGACCTCGCCCGACAGGTCCGACGCCCCGACCCGGCCGTCGAAATCCTTGAAGGTCCAGACCCGCTCGTTGCGGTTCAACGCCCCCGACAGGCGATAGGGCGGCGTGTTCGGCAGGGTCACGCCGGTCAGCAGATACAGGTCCGACAGGTCCCGGCCCTGCATCGTCAGGGTGGCGTCGAACCGCCCCAGGTCGAAGGGGCGGGTGATCGCCCCCTTGGCCGTCAGGGACGATCCCGCCCCGCTGACATTCGCCTCGAACTGATAGGGTCGATTGCGTCGGATGTTGATGAAGGGCCCGCCCTCGATCTTCAGCGTCAGGGGCGATCCGTTCACCGTGCCGCGTCCCTCCAGCACGAAGCCGGCGTTTCCGTTGGCCGCCTCTCGCGCATTGACGGCGGCCTGCAACGTCATCTTCCGCCGCTGTTCGTCGAAGGACAGCCGACCGTCGGTGATGACCAGCTGTTGAATGACGGGCAGCTTCATCCCCTCTCCGGTGTCGGGCTTGTCGGGGTTCAGGTCCCAGCTCTTGCGGCCGTCCTGACTGGCGATCAGAACCACCTTTGGCCGGGTGAAGCTGAGCAGCGGCATCTCGATCTGACCGGCCAACAGTTTGCGCAGCCGCACCGACGCGCGGATCTCGTCCACATCGGCCGTATCCTGCTGGCGCGCCCAGTCCGGGCCGCCGATCTTCAGGCCCCGAACCACCGCCGAAGGGGTCCAGCTGAACAGATTGACGTCCAGGTCGCCGGTCAGCGCGATCTGGCGATCGTATTTGGCCGAGGCCCAGCGGCCGATGGGGCCGCGCAGCATGTTCCAGTCGAACAGGGCCAGGAACAGCACCACCGCCAGCGTCAGGACCAGAACGATCCCCAGCGCCCATTTCTCGGCCGCGCGGGGATGGCGGGCCGCCGCATAGACGGGGTCGTTCTGCCGGACCCAGTCGCGCCAGACGCGCGCCCGCGCCACGTTGGGCGCCACCGCGCGACGGTGAAGATTCGATCCGAAATCTCGCCAATTCAGGGGTTTGGACAAGCGCACGCCTCCATCTGCGAAAGCAAACGCGCCACCGGCGGTTTGGCGCCGCTACGTCAACTCCAGCCTTCGATGTCGTCGATCTGACGCTTATCTGTCGTATATTCTTTACAATAGAGAAAATCGGCGCATATTTCGTCCGAGTCCTGATCTTAATTCGGGAAATGGAGGAGGTTTCCGATGATCCGTTTCGCTACGCCCGCCCTGATCGCCGCCGCCCTGATGGCCTCGGCCGCCCCGGCCCTGGCCCATTCGCCGCGAGAGGTGTCGCGACAGACCCTGCGCGCCGAGACCCTGCAGTCCGTCATGGTCTGCGGCGGCGACGCCGAGGCGCGCCGCGCCTATCAACAGACCTATGGGTCGGCGCCGTCGTTCGTCACCGCGCAGGAAGCCCTGGCCGCGCGTCAGACGGGCCAGCGCTGGGCCACGCCGCGCTGCATGACCGCCCATCAGTACAATCGCCTCGCCGGCCCCGCGATCCAGCGCGCCTCGCTCTAAGCCGTTCGCGTCGAGACCAAAAAAGAGGGGCGCGGTCGGCTGACCGCGCCCCTTTCTCTCGCCCGATCCGAAGCGCGGATCAGCGCGCCGGCGTCAGATATTTGTTCAGCCAGCCGAACACCTCATTGTGCCATTGCAGGCTGTTGGCCGGCTTCAGCACCCAGTGGTTCTCGTTGGGGAAGACGATCAGACGGCTGTCGATATTGCGCCCCTGCAGGGCGGTGAAGGTGGACAGGCCCTGGGCGGTCGGGATGCGGAAGTCGCGGTCGCCCTGAACCACCAGCATCGGCGTCTTCCAGTTGTCGACGTGGTTGGCGGGGTTGAACTTCTGATACCCTTCCGGATTGCGCCACGGCGCGCCGCCGTATTCCCATTCGGTGAACCACAGCTCTTCCGTCGAATACCCCATGGCGAAGGTGTCGAAGACGCCGTCGTGGTTGACCAGGCATTTGAACCCGTCCGACCAGTTTCCGGCGATCCAGTTGATCATATAGCCGCCGTAGGAGGCGCCGAGCGCGCAGGCGTTCGACCCGTCCAGGAAGCCGTATTTCTGCTGAGCCGCCGCCCAGCCCTTCTTCAGATCCTCCAGCGGGCGGTCGCCCCAGTGCTGGCTGATCGCGTCGGTGAAGGCCTGGCCATAGCCGGTCGAGCCGTGGAAATCGATCATCACCACCGCATAGCCCGCGCCCGCATAGGTCTCGGGGTTCCAGCGATAGGACCAGCCGTCGCCGAACGAGCCCTGCGGCCCGCCGTGGATCAGGAAGGCGACCGGATATTTGCGGCCCTCGACATAGCCGACCGGCTTGATGACATAGCCGTGGACGGTCTCATTGTTCCAGCCGGCGAAGCTGAACTGCTCGTATTCGCCGAACTGTTTGGCGGCGAAGGCGGGGTTCGACTGCGTCAGGCGACGCGGCATCTCGCGGCCCAGATAGGTCTTGAAATACAGGTCGCCCGGCTCGCGCAGGCTGTCCTGGGCGAAGACGAAGCCCGAGGGCGTCTGCTGGAAGGCCGAGACATGGCCGCTGCCTGTGATCGGCGTCACCACGCCGTTGCGCGTATCGACCGCGAACAGCTTGGTCGAACCGACGTCGCCTGCCGTCGTGTACAGGGTGTGGCCGTCGCGCGACCATTGCAGCGTATCGGCCGACCGATCCCAGTTCGAGGCGATCTCGCGCTTCTGGCCCGTGGCCACGTCCATCAGCACGATCTGATAGCGGTCGGCCTCGAAGCCCGGCCGCGCCATGGCGCGATAGGCCAGGGTGCGGCCGTCGGGCGAAAACACCGGGCCGGCGTCCCAGGCCTTGTTGTCCGCCGTCAGGTTGGTGAAGGTGCCGTCGCCGGTCAGGCCGTTGGTCTTCCACAGGTCGAAGTTGGTGCTCCACGGCTCGGTCTGGCCCGCCAGGCGCGCCGAGAAGACCACGGCGTCGCCCGCCGGCGTGAAGACGAAATCGCTCTCGTCGCCGAACGGCTTGGAGGGGGTGTCGCCGTCGAAGCCCTTGGTGACCCAGGCCGGGGCGCCCGTCGCCTTGCCGTCGCGGCCGATGGACTGGACGAACAGATGGTTCTGGGTGTGGTCGTTCCACGTATCCCAGTGGCGCACGAACATCCGGTCATAGACCAAGCCGGTCGTCTTCCGTTCGGCCATGGCCTTGCCCATCTCGACCGAGGCGTTCAGGTCGGCGGCGTTCGGATAGACCGCCAGAGAGGCCGCCACTTTGTCGCCCGTCGGGCTGACGCGATAGGCGTTCACGTCCAGCGGCAGATTGGTCACCTGAACCGGCGCCGCCGTGGGCGAGGCCACGCGCCAGACCTGGCTGGTCCCCGACTTGCCCGACAGGAAGTACAGATTGCCGTCCCCGCCCCAGCGCGCGGTGTTGGCGCCCTGGTCCGAGATGGCCAGGCGGCGCGGCGCGGCGCCCGGCGTGTTCAGGTCCAGCATCCACAGACTGCCCGAACGGCTGTTCGCCGCCACATCCGTGGTCGTGACCGAATAGACGACATAGCGCCCGTCCGGCGACACCTGCGGATCGCCCAGCCGATTGGCCGAGATCATGTCCTGATAGGTGAAGGCGTCCGACGTCGCCGGAACCGCCGGCTGGGGCGAGGGCGGAACCTGCGCCAGAGCGGGCGCCGCCGCCATCAGGGCGACAGCCGCACAGGCGGCGGACAGAAGGGAACGGTGGCGCATGGGCTCTTCCTCGGAAATCTGGCTGCGGCAAGGCGTAGCACCGCCGTTCGTCGGGAGGAAGTTGTCGCGAACGGACGTAGGCGGCGCCGGCCCTCACACCCCATCTTGCCCCCTCCGACCGAACCGGCGACAAGCGGTCTTTCATGAACACCGCCCCTTCCCCCGCCAGACGCCAGCCGCACATCGTCGATGTGCTGATCGCCGAACGTGCGCCGCGCCTGACCGCCTCGCCCTTCTGGCCCGTGGTGCGGCCGGCGCTTTACGGGGTGCTGGGCTATGAGGCGGCGGTGCGGATGGCCGACGCCATTCGGGACCTGTCTGGGGTGGAGACTTTCGACTATGTGTCCGACCTGCTGAGGCTGAAGGTCGCGACCACGAACCTTGACCGCCTGCCCGCCACGGGCCGCTGCATCGTGGTGTGCAACCACCCCACCGGCATCGCCGACGGGGTCGCCGTCTTCGATGCGATCAAGCGGCGGCGCAGCGACATGATCTTCTTCGCCAACGCCGACGCCATCCGCGTCTCGCCCCGACTGGACGAGACGATCATCCCCGTCGAATGGGTCCATGAGAAACGCACCCGCGAAAAGACCCGCTCAACCCTGAACGCGGCGAAAGAGGCGTTCGAGGCCGAACGCTGCGTGGTCATGTTCCCCGCCGGGCGTCTGGCGCGCGAGATTAACGGCGTCCTGACCGATCCCGAATGGGCGCCGACCGCCGCCTCGATGGCGCGGAAATACGACGCGCCCGTCGTGCCCATGCACGTCACCGGCCCTTACAGCCGCCTGTTCCACACCTTCGACCGCTTCTCGCAGGAACTGCGCGACGTGACCCTGTTCCACGAACTGCTGAACAAGGCGGGCAAGGCTTTCGGCGTCGACGTCGGCCTGCCCATCCCCGCCGAGCGGCTGGATGTGGACGCCGCCAAGGCGACCGAGGCCCTGAAACGCTTCACGGAACGGACCCTGGCCGCGGACCCTGAGGCGGTGTTCCCGTGAAGATCGAACTGCCCGACGCCCAGGCCACCACCCGCCTGGGCCAGATCATCGCTCCCCTGCTGGCGCCCGGCGACAGCGTCCTGCTGTACGGGCCGCTGGGCATGGGCAAGTCGACCCTGGCGCGCGGCCTGATCCGCGCCCTGACCACGCCGGACGAGGATGTGCCCAGTCCCACCTTCACCCTGGTTCAGTTCTATGAGAGCGACCCACCCGTCGCCCATTTCGACCTCTATCGCCTGACCCGTCCCGAAGAGGCGTTCGAGATCGGGCTGGACGAGGCGCTGGACGAGGGCTGCGCCGTCATCGAATGGCCTGAGCGGCTGGGCGATAACCCTGCACGCTTCCTCGGCCCCGACCGCCTGACCCTCATTATCGCAGAGGACGGCGACGGCCGCCTTGCGACCGTTTCCGGCGCAGGCCGGTGGGAAGCCCTGATCGATCATGTCCGCCTCTGACCGCGAAACCCTCCACATCGACTTTTTGAAGGCCGCCGGTCTGGCCGAGGCCGTGCGCGCGCCCCTGCCCGGCGACGCCTCCACGCGGCGCTATGAGCGGCTGACGCCCGCGAGCGGCCCGGCCCTGATGCTGATGGATCAGGCCCCCGCCGCCGAAAGCCCGCCGTGCGATCCGTCATGGACGCCGGATCAACGCCGCGCGGCGGGCTGGAACGCCGTCGCCCGCCTGTCCGCCGGTCGGATCGAGGCCTTCGCCGCCGTCGCCGCCCACCTGAAATCTCTCGGCCTGTCAGCCCCCGAAATCCCGGCCCTGGATGCGCCGAACGGTCTGGCCGTTCTGGAGGATTTCGGCGACGCCCTGTTCGCCCGCGTGATCGAAGGCGGCGCCGACGAGACGCCGCTTTATCTGGCCGCCATCGAGGCCCTGGCCGTTCTGCACGAGGCCGGAAACCCGCCCGAGGCCCTGCATGGCCCGGCAGGCGACTGGCCGCTGCTGACCTATGACGAGACGGCGTTGCAGGGCGGGGCGGACCTGTTCGTCGAATGGCTGCCGAAGCTGGATGATCGGGTGGCGTTCGATGACGCCGCCATCGCCGACTGGCGGGCGGCCTGGGCGCCCATCGTGACATCGGGCGCGGCGGGCGCCTCGGTCATGGCGCACCGCGACTATCACGCCGAGAACCTGATCTGGCTGCCCCAGCGCGACGGCGCGGCCCGCGTCGGCATGATCGACTTCCAGGACGCGGTGCGCGCCCATCCGTCGTGGGACCTGCACTCCCTGTTGCAGGACGCCCGACGCGACGTGTCCTACGATTTGGAGGCCGAGGCCCTGGACCGCTACTTCGCCCTGCGCCCCGGCGTGGACCGCGCCGCCTTCATGGCCGATTACTCAGGGCTCGCCGCCCTGAACCAGGCGCGGATCATCGGCATCTTCGCCCGCTTGATCGCCCGCGACGGCAAGCCTCGCTATCGTCAGTTCCTGCCGCGCATGTGGCGGCATCTGAACGCCAATCTGGAACAGCCCGCCCTGGCGCCCGTCGCCCGCTGGTTCGACCGCCATGTCCCAGCCGAGGTTCGCGCATGACCGCCGCTCCGAAGACCGCCATGGTTCTGGCCGCCGGGCTGGGCACCCGGATGCGCCCCCTGACCGACGACCGGCCCAAGGCCCTGGTCGAGGTGCAGGGTCGCGCCCTGATCGACCATGTGCTGGACCGACTGGCGGATGCGGGCATCGAAAAGGCGGTGGTCAATGTCCACTGGTTCGCCGACCGGCTGGAGGCGCATCTGGCCGCGCGCGGTCGCGCACCTGAAATCGTGATCTCCGACGAGCGCGCCGAACTGCTGGAGACCGGCGGCGGGCTGAAGAAGGCGCATCCCCTGCTGGGCGACGATCCGGTCTTCGTGGCCAATATCGACAGCGTCTGGATCGACCGAGGCGACGCCCTGGCCGATCTGGTCCGCCTGTGGAACCCCGAGACGATGGACGCCGCCCTGCTGCTGGCCCGTCGCGAAGGCTCCATCGGCTTCGAGGGCGACGGCGACTTCTTCCTGGGCGATGATGGCAGACTGACCTTCCGGGGTGAGGCCCCGTCCGCGCCCTTCGCCTATATGGGCGTCCAGATCACCCGGCCCGGATACGCCGACGACGGCCCGGACGGCCCCTTCTCGCTCAGCCCCCTGTGGCGCAAGTCCGCCAGTGAAGGTCGCCTGTTCGGCTGCGTGCTGGACGGCGACTGGATGCACGTCGGCGACCCGCAGGCGCGGGATCAGGCCGAGGCGAAGCTGGCGGGGGAAGGGTGACGACGCCTCTCTTTTCCTCGTCATCCTCGGGCTTGTCCCGAGTATCCATACGCCCGGTGCTCGCCGGTGCGCACCGGCCTCGACTGAGTCTATGGATCCTAGGCACAAGGCCTAGGATGACGGTCTTGAAGTGAGTGACTTCGACCCCTTCGCGGCGTCCGGCCCGCGCTGGTACGCCATTCCCGCCCACCGGCCCTTCCTCGAAGACCTGGCGGCGGGGGTTCTGGCCTGGCTGGGCGAACTGCCGCCCGAAACCCTGTCGGACGCCACCATTCTGCTGCCGAACCGCCGGGCGGCGCGGGCCTTCACCGGGGCCTTGTCCAGGCTGGCGGACGGGCGGCCCGTCCTGCTGCCGCAGGTGCGGCCTCTGGGCGATCTGGAGGAGGATGAGCCGCCCTTCACCCCCGGCGCCCTAGGCCTGGACCTGCCGCCCGCCATCGCCCCCCTGACGCGCCGGTTCGAAATGGCGCGGATGATCGTGGAGCAGTTCGACAGCGACCTGACGCCGATGCGCGCGCTGGATCTGGCCGACGCCCTGGGCGGCTTCCTCGATTCCTGTCAGTTGGAAGAGGTCCAGAACCCTGAACGAGTCGCTGCGCTGGTCGATGGCGAGATGGCCGAACACTGGGAACGGTCCGCCGAGTTCCTGAGCCTGGGCGTCGTCGCCTGGCCGAAACGTCTGGCCGAACTGGGTCTGGTCGATCCGGCGTGGCGGCGCGCGACCCTGCTGCGCCGTCTGGCCGAACTGTGGGACCGCCAGCCGCCGACCCAGCCGGTCATCGCCGCCGGATCGACCGGCACCGTGCCCGCCGCCGCCGATGTCCTGGGCGCCGTCGCCCGTGCGCCCCTGGGCTGCGTGGTCCTGCCGGGGCTCGATCTCGATCTGGACGACCGGGTCTGGGATCAGATCGACGAGGAGAACGAGCAACACCCCCAGCGCGCCCTGAAACGCCTGCTGGAGCGGCACGACATCGACCGCCGCGCCGTGCGTCCGTGGTTCCAGCCGCCGGTCGCGCCCCAAACGGAGCAGCGCGGTCTGGCGCGCCAGCGTCTGCTGAACGAAGCCCTGCGCCCCGCCGATGCGACCGGCGACTGGCGCGAGGCCATCCGCGCCATCCGCGCCCGCGCCGTGGAGGCAGGCCGCGCCGCCGACCCCATCGCCGAGGGTCTGGAGGGACTGTCGGTCCTGAACCTGCGCCATGACGAGGAAACCGCCGCCGCCATCGCCCTGATGATGCGCGAAACGCTGGAGACGCCCGGCAAGACCTGCGCTCTGGTCACGCCCGATCAGGGGCTGGGCCGTCGCGTCGCCGCGCGTCTGGAACGCTGGGGCGTCGTGCCGGACGCCTCGGCCGGTCAGCCGCTGAACCGGATGCCTGCGGGCGTGCTGGTCGAACTGTGCGTCCGCTGGATCGCCGCCCCGACCGATCCGCAGGTTCTGCTGGGCCTGTTGAAACACCCGCTGGTGCAGTTGGACCTTGGCGAGATCGACGTCGCCCGCGCCATCGCCGCCTTCGAGGACATGGCCCTGCGCGGCCCGCGCCATGCCAGTTTCGAGCGGCTGAACCGCAAGCTGGACCGCGCATTGCGGCCCGACCGGGACGGCGCCCCGCCGTCAGACGGCCGCCTGAAACGCCACGCTCAGGCCCGCGCCCTGTCCGATCATCTGCAGCATCTGGTCGCCACCGCCCGCGCCGCCTTCGCCCCCACCGCCCCGCTGGACGCCGCCGCCCGCGCCCTGACCGTATTGATCGAGGCGCTGGCGGGCCAGAACGCCTGGGTCGGCGCGGACGGCGAATGCGCCGCCGGTCTGTTGTCGAACCTGATCACGGGGGGGGCCTCGCTGGGCGCCGTCTCGGCGGAGGACACGGTCGAACTGGTCAAGGGTCTGCTGGCCGACGCCGTGGTCCGCACCGGCGGGGCGACCCATCCGTCGCTGCGGATTCTGGGGGCCATCGAGGCCCGTCTGGTGCGCGCCGACCGGATGATCCTGGCCGGGCTGGAGGAAGGCGTCTGGCCGCAGGGCGCCCCGGTCGATCCCTTCCTGTCGCGGCCCATGCGAAAGGCGCTGGGCCTACCCCCGCCCGAACGCCGCATCGGCCAGAGCGCGCAGGACTTCGTTCAGGCCGCCTGCGCCGACGAGGCCATTCTGATCCACACCGAACGACGCGGCGGCCAGCCCGCCGTCCGGTCCCGCTGGTTGTGGCGGCTCGACATGCTGACGCGCGGGGCGAATACGGATCAGACGCCGGTCGCCGTTTCCGCCCCCGTCCATGTCGCCGACTGGACCCGCGCGCTGGACGCGCCTTTGCGCGACACGCCCGACTATGCGCGCCGTCCCGCCCCGACCCCGCCGGTGGACCGCCGCCCGCGCGAACTGCCCGTCACAGGGGTCGAGCGCTGGGTGCGCGACCCCTACGCCGTCTATGCTCAACGGATACTGGGGCTGAAGGTGCTGGACCGGCCCGGCGCCTCGGCCGAGGCCATGGCCCGCGGCGACGCCATCCACGAGGCCATCGAACAGATGGTCCGTATCTGGCCCCACGCCCTGCCCGACGACTGCGCCGACCAGATCGCCGACCTGATCGTCAACGCCATGACCGAGGCCGGGTTCGAGGACGCCGCCCTGGCCCGCGAACGCCCGCTGGCCCGCAACGCCGCCTTGTGGCTGGAAAGGTTCGAGCGCGAACGGCGCGCGCGCGGCGCGACCCTGCTGATCGAACAATCGGGCGCGATCGTCTTCGACGCCCCCGCCGGTCCCTTCACCGTCACCGCCCGCGCCGACCGGATAGAGTTGGACGCCACGGGCGCGGCCATCATCGACTTCAAGACCGGCCAGACGCCCAGCCAGAAACAGGTGGTGCAGGGGTTCGCGCCGCAACTGACCCTGACCGCCGCCATACTGGCCGAGGGCGGGTTCCAGGCCCCGCCGACCGAGGCGACCGAGCTTCTGTACGTCAAGGTCACCGGCCGCCGCGATCCGGGCAAGGTGGATGATGTCTCGCGCCAGGGCCGGGGCAACACCCTGACCGCCGCCCAGATGGCGACGCGCGAACTGGACCGGCTGAAGCTGGGCGTGGCGGCCTTCGACGACGCGGCGACGCCCTACACCTCATGGGTCGCGCCGCAGTTCATGGGCAATTTCGGCGGCAACTACGACCATCTGGCGCGTGTCTGGGAATGGCACGTCGTCGGCGGCGAGGACGAGGCGCCCGAATGACCGACCTATCCCCCGTCGACATGGCCCGCGCCCATCAGGCGACCGCCGCCGATCCGGCCCTGTCGGTCTTCGTCACCGCCAACGCCGGGTCGGGCAAGACCACCACCCTGGTCAGCCGCGTGGCGCGCCTGTTGCTGAAGCGGGTGCGGCCCGGCGAAATCCTGTGCGTCACCTACACCAAGGCCGCCGCCGCCGAGATGCAGGCGCGGCTGTTCGAACGGCTGGGCGAATGGGCGGTCGCCGACGACCGGGCGCTGGCGGCCGATCTGGCGCGGCTGGACGGGCGCGATCCCGCCAGCCTGACCGACGCCGAACTGTCAGAGGCCCGCGTCCTGTTCGCCCGCGCGCTGGAGACGCCGGGCGGGCTGAAGATCCAGACCATCCACGCCTTCTGCGAGAAGCTGCTGCGCCGGTTCCCGCTGGAGGCCGGGGTGGCGCCGGGGTTCGAGGTGCTGGAGGATCAGGCGGCGCTGGCCCTGTCCCACGCCGCGCGAGAGGATCTGGCCCGTTACGCCCTGAACGACGGCGACGGCCCGGTGGGCCGCGCCTACGCCCATTTCGCCGTCGAACTGGCCTGGGACGCCTTCCATTCCCTGCTGGACGCCATCGAGGCCAGGCGCGAGCCGCTGCTGGACTATCTGGCACGGATCGAGGCCGGGACCGCCCCCGGTCCGCATGAACGGGTCGGCGTCAGCCGTGACGAGACGCCCGCCCAGATCGAGGCCGGGTTCATGGACTGGCTGAACCGCGCCGACTGGCTGGCCGCCGCCGAGGGTTTCGCCACGGGCGGCGCCAACGACAAGAAGCTGGCCGGACAGATGCGCGATGCGGTTCCGCCCGCCACGACCCTGACCGCCATGACGCCCATCTTCATCGATTCCAAGGGCGTGGCGCGCGACAAGTTCGGCACGTCGAAGGCCCCGCCCGGCGCGGCCTCCTATCTGGCGGATGTGTCGCTCAAATATATCTCGACGCTGGATCGGGTGCGCGCCGCCCGCGTGGCGGACGAGACGGAAAAGGTGCTGACCCTGGCCCGCGTCCATGCCGCCCTGTACGAGGCCGCAAAACGGGCGAACGGCGCGCTGGATTTCACCGATCTGGTCGGACGTACGGTCGAACTGCTGACCAAACGGGCCAGCGCCGCCTGGGTGCTCTACAAGCTGGACGGCGGGATCGAGCATGTCCTGATCGACGAGGCGCAGGACACCGCGCCCGACCAGTGGGACATCGTCCGCGCCCTGACCGAACCCTTCTTCGCCGGTTCGGGCGCGGAGCGCAAAGACGCCGCCATTTCCCGGACGGTCTTCGCCGTGGGGGACGAGAAACAGTCGATCTACTCCTTCCAGGGCGCGCGGCCCGAACGGCTGCGTCAGGAGGCCCGGACCTATGACGCCCTGGTGCGCGAGGCCGACGCCGACTTCCGCGAGGTGCCGTTGGACACCTCCTTCCGCTCGACCGAGGAAGTGCTGCATTTCGTCGATGTCGCCTTCGACAGCCCCGGCCGCACCCGCGCCCTGGTTGGAGAGGCCGGCGAAATCGCCATCCACCGCCCGGCCCGTCTGGAGCAGTATGGCGCGGTCGAACTCTGGCCCCTGTTCGAAGACCCGGCGGCGCCCGAGCGCGAGGCCTGGAACGCCCCCGTCGACAAGGAAGACAGCCGCAGCGCCCGCAAACAGCTGGCCCAGTCGCTGGCCCGCCACATCCGCGAACAGGTCGCGGCGGGCGCCGCCATCTATGACCCGAAACAGCGCGGTGCCCTGCGGCCCCTGCGTTACGGCGACTTTCTGGTGCTGGTGCGTCGTCGCGATGCGACCTTTGAAGAGATCATCCGCGCCCTGAAGACCGAGGGCGTGCCCGTCGCGGGCGCCGACCGACTGAAGCTGTCGAACCATATCGTCTTCGACGACCTGATCGCCCTGGCCCGGTTCGCCCTCTTCCCCGACGACGACCTGTCGCTGGCGGAAATCCTGCGCAGCCCCCTGTGCGATGTCGCCGATTTCGGGCCTGCCGACGCCCTTTATCCGTTGGCGGACAAGGTGGCGCGCGAGGGGCGCAGCCTGTGGCGCGAACTGCAGCGCCGCGCCCATGAACACCCGGCATGGACCGCCGCGCGCGATCTGATGGCGACCCTGATCGCCGCGCGCGACCGCGATCCCTTCGCCTTCTTCTCCGCCGCCCTGAACCGGGTCGGGCCGGACGGTCGTTCAGGTCGCGCCCGCATTCTGGACCGTCTGGGCCGCGAGGCGGAAGAGGCCATCGACGAAACCCTGGCCCAGGTTCTGGCGGCCGAGGAACGCGGCGGGCGCGATCTGGAAACCTGTCTGGCCCTGCTGGAACAGGCCGATGTCGAGGTGAAGCGCGAGATGGAGGGCGCGCGCGACGAGGTGCGCGTCATGACCGTGCACGGCTCCAAGGGGCTGGAGGCGCCCATCGTCATCCTGCCCGACACCACCGGCAAGGCGAAACCCCAGGGGCCGACCCTGATGCCCGCGACACTGGCCGACGGGACCGAGGCCTGGCTGATGTGTCCGTCCAGCGCCAAGTCCGACTGCGCCGTGTCCGCCGAGGTGCGTCAGGCGCGCGTGGACCGCACCGACGCGGAATCCCTGCGCCTGCTCTATGTGGCCCTGACCCGCGCCCGCGACCGCCTGATCGTCATGGGCCGCAAGATGAGCCGCCCCAAGGAGACGGGGTATGAGGAGGGCAGCTGGTGGGACGTCATCGCCGGAACCTTCGAACGGCTGGCGCAGGACCGGCCTGACGCGGTGCAACTGCTGGACGGCGGACGGCTGCGGTTCGGGGCCGATCCCGAAACCACGCTCCGCGCTGTGTCGACAGCAGCCGCAGCCGCCGCCATCCCCGCCTGGGTCGCTGCGCCGCCCCC